>JAYSYE010000431.1:0-4124 GCA_043716635.1 Deltaproteobacteria bacterium
TTCGCAAAGGTGATCGGCGACGCCACCACGGGCGAGCTCCTCGGCGTGCACATCGTCGGCAACGGCGCGAGCGATCTCATCTCGGAGTGCGCGCTCGCGATCGAGATGGGCGCCGTGGTGGATGATTTGCGTCTCACGATCCATCCGCATCCGACTTTGTCGGAGGCCATCATGGAGGCTTCGGCGGCGGCGATGGGCGAGGCGATTCACATCATCAACCGCTGAGCGGTAGGATGGGACCGTGACGGATCCGCGGTCCGAGCGCGAAGACTTCCCCGGCGGTGGCGAGACCGGCGAGCTGATCCGGACCTTCGACTGGTCGACCACGCCACTGGGGCCGCGCGCGCGCTGGTCGACGGCGCTGAAGACGCTCGTTCGCGTGGTGCTGAACACCCGGCAGCCGATGATCCTGTGGTGGGGCGAGGCGCTCACCCAGCTTCACAACGACGCGATGCTCGAGAGCATGCGCGACCGACACGCGGTCGGGATGGGCGAGCCGGGGCGGCAAGCGTGGCGCGAGTCGTGGCGCGTACTCGGGCACGAGCTCCAGCGCGTGGTGAGCCACGGTGACATGATCTGGAACGAGGACATTCTCGTACCGGTCGCTCGCAACGGGACGATCGAGGACGCGTACTGGACGTACAGCTACTCGCCCGTGTTCGACGACGACGGGTCGCGGGCCGGGATGCTGATCATCGGCACGGAGACCACGGCGGGTGTCGTGGCGCGCCAGCAGCTCGAGCGCGCGAATCGGGAGGCGGAGCTCGCCCGCGAGGAGCTCCGGTCCGCATTCCTGCAGGCGCCGATTCCGATCGCGATCATCGCCGGCGCGGACCACGTGGTCATGCTGGCCAATCCGGCGTACGAGACGCTGGTCGGCCGTCCGGTGGTCGGACGTCGCCTGTCCGAGGTGTTCTCCGAGGAGGAGGTCGGCTACTACGTCCCGCTCATCACCGGGGTGCAGCAGACCGGCGAGCCGGTCCTGGTCACGGGTGCGGAGCTGAATCTGCGAGGTCCCGACGGGGTGGTCGAGCACCGCTTCATCGACGTCGGCTATCACCCGTATCGCAACACGGATCTCGCGACGATCGGCGTGATCGTGCTCGTGAGCGACGTGACCGCGGCGGTGCTCGCTCGCCGGGAGAGCGAACGGCAGGACGGCGAGCGCTCCGTCGTGCTCCAGCAGGAGCAGGAGCTGCGCCGCGCGGCCGAGGCAGGAGAGAGTGCGCGCGACGAGTTCCTCGCGATGCTCGGTCACGAGCTGCGAAATCCGCTCGCTCCGATCGTGACGGCGGTCGACCTGATGCGGATGACGGGCGATCGGCAGCCGAAGGAGCGGGCGATCATCGAGCGACAGGTGAAGCACCTGTCGGCGCTGGTGGACGACCTGCTCGACGTGGCCCAGGTGACGCGCGGCAAGCTCGAGCTGTGCAAGCTGCCCGTCGAGATCGGGGACGTGATCGGACAGGCGATCGAGATGGCGACACCGCTCGTCGTGCGCGGGGAGCACGCGTTGCGTCGCCATGGCGCGAGCGAGCCGCTGCTGGTGGATGGTGACCGGATGAGGCTGGCGCAGGTGGTGAGCAACCTCCTCGCGAACGCGGCCCGGTACACGCCCCCGCACGGTGCGATCGACGTGTCGTGTGCGCGCGACGGCGACACGGTGGTGATCACGGTCGCGGACAACGGGCCGGGGATCCCGGCCGGACTGCTGCCGCGAATCTTCGAGCTATTCGTGCAGGGCGAGCAGCGCTTCGACCGCGCGAAGGGAGGGCTCGGCCTCGGGCTGGCGCTCGTCAAGAACCTCGTGGTGATGCACGGTGGCACCGTCGCGGTGCGCAACCGCGAGACCGGCGGCAGCGAGTTCACGGTGCGGCTGCCGATGCTCGCGGCGTCCGCGATCCCGGTCGCGCAGGATGACAGCCCGACGGCGCGCACGATCGGCAGCACGCCGCGCCGGAGGATCCTGGTCGTCGACGACAACGAGGACGCGGCCGAGCTCCTCGCCGAGTTGCTGGGCGCGATGGGTCACGAGGTGGTGGTCGCCAACGACGGTCCCCAGGCGCTCGCCGCGCTCGCGACGTTCGTGCCCGAGGTGGGTTTCCTGGACCTGGGACTTCCGGGCATGGACGGCTTCGAGCTGGCCCGCCAGCTCCGCGCCCGCGTCACGGCCGCACCACTGCGACTGGTCGCCGTCACGGGCTACGGCCAGGACCGTGACCGCGAGGCTTCCGCTGCGGCGGGGTTCGATGCGCACCTCACCAAGCCCGTCTCGCTGTCCGATATCGCCCGGCTCGTGGCGGTCGCGCCTCCCTGATCGTCGCGTGGAGCGTGCTACTCGTGCGAGCGATGATTCCGTGGCGCGTCGAGGACCTGGGCATGGCGGGCTACCGCGAGACCTGGGCGCGCCAGCTCGCGCTGGTCGAGGCGCGCCAGCGGGACGAGGTGCCCGATACGCTGCTGCTCGTCGAGCATCCGCACGTGTTCACGCTGGGCCGGCGCCGCGAGGCGGCGGGCAACGTGCTCGCCGCGGGCGAGGTCGAGGTGATCGAGGTCGAGCGCGGGGGTGACGTCACCTATCACGGCCCCGGCCAGCTGGTGGCGTATCCCATCGTGCTGCTGCGCGAGGGCGAGCAGGACTTGCACCCGTACCTGCGCAAGCTCGAGGACGCGGTGATCGCGACGTGCGCCGCGTTCGGGCTGGCGGCGGATCGAGAGCCCGCGAAGACCGGCGTCTGGTGCGGGCTGCCCGGCGCACGCAAGAAGCTGTGCTCGATAGGCATCGCGTCGCGCAAGGGCGTCTGCTTTCACGGCCTCGCGCTGAACGTCACGACCGACCTCTCGTACTTCCACCGCATCAACCCGTGCGGCTTCGAGTCGTCGATCATGTCGTCGCTCTCCTCGCAGGTCGGCGACGCCGCGACCGTGGCCGCGGTCCGCCCGGTGCTTGCGATCGCACTCGCAGCGGCACTCGGCCGCACCGGGTAGCCGACGCCGCGCACGTGTCAGCGGTCCCCGGCGGCTGGCGATCTCGTGCGCGCTACGGTGTCGTGTGGACTCGCCTTCCCCCGAGCAAGTGGCGCGGTACCGAGCCATGACGCCCGGCGAGCGCTGGCGAGAAGCGACGCGGCTGTACTGGACCGCCCGCCGACTGCGGACCGCATACGAACGCCAGGTCCACCCCGAGTGGACCGACGACCAGGTGGCGCTGAACGTCCGGAACGTCTTCCTCCGTGCTGGAACCTAGCTCCATCGCCCCGTTCATCACGCGTCTGGAAGCTCTCGCGATCCCGTACTTCGTCACGGGAAGCACCGCGGGAATCCTGTACGTCATCCCGGCGAAAGCCGGGGTCCAGGCACTTCCCTCGCTCGGTCGCCGCAGCGGCTCGCTGTCGGGCTGACGCGGACCCGCACGGAGGCTAAATCACGCGCGGCCGTTACGAGGCGCTGGTGACTCGAGATAGAGCCTGGGTGCTTCGATGATCACCCGCGCGACCAGGCCCGACACCGAGCTCGCGAGCAGCCAGAAGCTGGTGTCGAACGCCCGCAGCTCGAAGATCGCCGTTCCCATCGAGGTGGGGTCGTCATCCTCGGTGTCGAGCTCCGGAGCACGCAGCTCGATCGGCGAGCCGTCGGCTCGAAATGCGACCCAGACGCCCGCTTCGAACTGAGTGTCACGAGGGATGCCTGCGACGACGTCATTTGTCGGGCCCAGTGCCACGACCGCGCAACTCTCATCGGTCGTGTGGCTGGGGTTGGGGGCCCATCGACGATTCGCGCCGAACCACAGCAGCGGCCCGGCGCAGCGCTCGACCGCACGGATCCAGGCAATCACCTGCGCTCCCAGCCCGTACACGTCCTCTCCGAAGCGCTCGCACGAGATCACCACCTCGATCATGGCTAGCTCCGCGACCCTGACGTCGTCAGTCCGCGCTCGGCGTGTTCGCGTACGGCGCGTACGCGCGGCACTGCTGGCCGCGCAGGGACGGACACGGCGGCAGGGCGCTCGGCACCGTGACCCCGGTAACCACGGGCAGCGCGATGCTCGAGGGATGCGCGGCGTCCGTTCCGATGTCGTAGTGCGCCGCAGCCGAGAACGTCAGCAGCTCGAACGTCCATAGCGC
>JAYSYE010000432.1:0-4114 GCA_043716635.1 Deltaproteobacteria bacterium
CGCACCGGGGAGGGACTCCGAGCGGCGGATGGCGGGGTCGTCGCCGCGACGTGAAGCGCGAGAGCTCCGGACCTGCCCCGCACGTCCCGGCAGGGCAGCGCGCTCGTTCCGCCAGGTGTCGTCCTAGCTGTCCGGGACTGCTGCCCGGCTGGGCCTGCGCGAAGCCTGGAGTGGTGCCATGGGCTCGGAGCAGGGCGAGCGTGTCGGAGTGCGCGAGGCCGACACGACGGGTCACCCAGCGTCCCAGAGATTCCGGGGCACCTCGTCGCAGGCGAGGGATGTACGTGATCTGCGCCGTGTTTTGTGCCGCGCCGACCGGCTCTACAAAATATTAGCGAAATCAAGATAGACAACAGTGGGTAGACTGCGTATCGTGTGATGTGGCCAAGCCGAAGCCCCCGCAGCTGGACCTCGCGCTGTCGGAGGCCGAGCCGAAGCGCACGTGGGGTGGGCGGCGTGCGGGCGCCGGGCGGCCGAGGAAGGCGCTCGCAGCGGGCGAGAAGCCACGCGCAGATCACGACCGGCGCCCGTGGATCGATCCTCAGACGGTCGCGCACGTGACGCTGCGGACCGTCGCGGCCGTCGGCGGGTTGCGTCGGATGGACGCCTACCGGGCCCTGAACGCGGCACTTCGAGCGGTGTGGACTCGGGGTGCGTTTCGCGTGCTGCACTTCAGCCTGCAGGGCAATCACGTGCACCTGGTTGCCGAAGCCGACCACAAGGAGCAACTCGCAAACGGCGTCCGTGCGTTCTGCATCTCGATGGCGAAGCACCTGAACGCGAAGGCGAACCGGAAGGGACGCGTGTTCGCCGACCGCTATCACGCGCGGGCGCTGCGGACGCCGACCGAGGTTCGCAACGCGCTCCGGTACGTGCTGAACAACTGGCGGCACCACCAGGAGTCGCGGGCGCCGTGGCCCGTGGATCCCTACTCGAGCGCCGCGAACTTCAGCGGCTGGCACGAGCTCGGTGACAGCTGGGAGCTGTACCCGCTGCGGCCGGGCTTCGAACGGGCGCGAACGGTAGCCGCGCAGAGTTGGCTAGCCCAGGAGGGTTGGAGGAGGGCGGGGTGCATCAGCGTGTGGAGCGTGCCCGGGTAGCGGTGATGCGGACCGGTTGCGACTCGACGGGGCGCCCTGGGCCCTGGCCTTCGCCGAGGTGACATGCGGGCGGTGGTGACGCGTCGGTCGCCAGGGCGGGTCAGTAGATCCGCGAGAACGAGATGAACTGCTGCGACACGAGCTTGCCGTTCTCGATCGTGAGCTTGCGGCGGCCGAGGACCGGCAGGGCGCCGGGAACGCCCGCGAACTTCATGGCCTTGGCGGTCTCGTGGAGGCAAGTCAGGAGCTTCTCGTCGGAGATGCTGGTGGCGTCGTAGTCCACGCCGCTCGACTCGACGATGGACTCGGCGCCCTTCGGGGCGACCGTCCACGTGAGCAGCGCGGTGCCCGAGGCCGTGCCGCCGAGTTGATCGAGGCAGGCGCGCACCTGCGGCTCGACGGCGTTCATCTGATCGCGCAGCGTCGCCTTGTCGGCGATCGGGGTCGTCGAGCGCGGCTGGTCCGGTGGGGCCATCATCGGGGGGCTCGGCGCCTCGACCACGACGGGGGCAGCCGCGGAGCCGACGACCGCGGGCACCTCGCCTGGCTGCGGTCGCACCAGCCGCGGCGGCGGGATGCGGGCCTCGTGCGTCGGCGCCGTGACCACGGGCGGCGCGAGCGGCTGGTCCGCCGCCGTGATCGGGACCACGGGCTGCTCGTGCTTCACCGCGTCATCGGAGAGCCACAGCTTCATTCCGACCAGCAGCGCGAGCACCAGCGCGCCACTCGCGATCAACAGGATGCTTCGGCCGCGCACGCCGCCAAGCCTGCCACGCTCGCCGGTACCGCGCGAGGCGCGTCGACACCTTCTCCAGACTCAGGAAGTGATGCCCAGGTGTACGAAGCCCGGCTTGACCAGGTCATCGATCGCGGCGACGACCACCGCATCGACGTCCTCCCAGCGCGGACAGCCGTGCTCGACGAGCCGGTCCGTGATCGCGTAGCGGGGCCGATCACGCCACGCGCGGAGCTTCGCTTCGATCAACGCGGGCACCCACGAGGCAACCGCGACACGCATCGGCTCGCCGACCGCGAGCTACGCCAGCGCGACCGACCCCGGCGAACGCCGGGTCCGGACGAGCGCGCCAGGCGCGCATGCTGGCTTCGCTGCGTGCCGTCTCAGGGTGTCGCCGGTGCCGGCGAGTCACCCGGCAGGGCCGGCGTGTCACTCGGCGACGTCACGGGAACCGGCGTGCCACTCGGTGGCGTCACGGGAGCCGGCGGGTCGGTCGGCGGCGTCACGATGGCAGGCGCTCGGGCAGCCGCGAGCGCTGCATCGACGGGTGCCGCGTTCCCGAATGCGCCGAACACCTGTCCGTCCGCTGCGAGCTCACGCTGCAGAAACGCGTGGAATGGCGTGAGCGTGACCGCTGCGACCGCACCCGCGAGCCGGTCCGCCGCCGCCGCGTCGAGGTCGAACCGCGCGAGCTCCGCGAGTCGGTCCGCCATCGAGCCGGAGTCCGAGCCCACGAGCAGATCACTCGCGAGCACCTGCTGGCGAGCGAGCACGAGCTCCTCGCGATACGATTCCGGGTCCGCGCGCATCGTCGCCAGCGCCGCGAGCAAGCTCGACGCGCCTTCCGCCGCGCGCGTCGCGTCGACACTCGCGGTGATCGACCATTCGCCGCCGGCGAGCTTCGGCTCGTATGCCACCTGCACGCCGTACGTCAGCGCCTGGTCGGTGCGCAGCCGCGCGAGATGGAGTGCGAGCACGCGCTCGAGCACGAGGCGCATCGCGTGGTGCTCGTCGATTCCTCGACCCCGGACGAATCCGATATGGAGCTCCACGCTCGGCGTCGCCTTGGCGACCATCCCCCTCACGAAGCCCGCGCGTCCCTGCACGGGCGTTTGGATGTCGGGCGAATCGGACCCCCGGGCTTCCTGGTCGGTCCGGTAGGTGATGTGCTTCTTCACGAGCGCCGGATCGAACTGCCCGGAGATAACGAGCGTCGAGTTCGCCGGCACGACGTGTTTGCGCGACCAGGCAACGGCGACGTCACGGGTGATGCGGCTCGTGCTCGCAGCGGTCATCGACAGCCGGGCGTAGGGGTGGCCAGCACCGTACAGAGCGATCAGCAAATCTTGCTCGTAGGTGACGGCTTCCGCGACTCCCGGCCGCTCGAGCTGCTTGCGCGTTCTCGCCAGCTCCGTATCGTCCAGCTCGAGGCCCGCAGTGCCGAGGTTGCCGGCGACCGATTGCACCAGCACGTCGACCTGGGTTGCCAGCTCGCGACCGTCGAACTCCATGGAGTCATCGAGCACGGTCGACGCTCCCGAGAGCGCGGCGAGGCCCTCGCGCCCTATGGGGTCGTGCGCGTGACCCGAGTCCACCACCAGACGCCCGTGCACGATCGGAGTGCTCCCGCGCGGCCACAGCACCACGGTCATGCCGTTCGGCGTCACGTACCGCTCGGCCGGCGGCATCGCGACCGCCGGCGGCAGGACGAGCGGCCGGTCCGCGAGCGCGCCGTCGACGTGCACGCCATAAGCGTGCCCGGACAGTGGCGCGGCCGTGCGGTTCGCCACCAGCGGCGCGGTCGGACTCGGGTCCACCACGAGCACGCGCATGCGGGCCTCTTCGAACCACGCCACGCCAAGCGCGTGCACCTGCGCGGGCGTGGCCGCAGCCAGCTCCGAGATGCGCGCGACGAGCGTGTCCGTCGCCGTGCCCGACTGGATCATCTCCGCGACGAGCTCGTTGCGACCGGCGAGCGACTCCCAGCGCGCGAGCAGCGACTCTGCGGCGCCCTGCCAGCGCAGTGTCCAGGCGTGCGAGTCCTTCGTGTCCCCCGGCCGGTAGAGGTCGCGCATCGCGAGGTCGACCGATGTTTCTCGCTACGCCAGCGCGACGAGGTCCTCGAACGCCGCGTAGTAGATCTTGCGGAACGCGGTCAGCGTCGTGACGCCCGCGCTGGCGCGGTGCGTGACGAGGTTGCGGACCGCCGCGAGCGAGTGCAGGCGATGCGCGAGCGACACCGTGCGATCCGCGGCCTTGCCGGGGACGCCGGTCAGCT
>JAYSYE010000433.1:0-12315 GCA_043716635.1 Deltaproteobacteria bacterium
CGTGGAGGTTTGGGGGATCGAACCCCAGACCCTCGGCTTGCAAAGCCGATGCTCTCCCGCTGAGCTAAACCCCCGTGGGGTCACGGAGTAGCAAGGCCCGTCGCGGCGGTCAAGCGTCGCGCATGGCCGTGGCGCGGGTCGACCTCACCGCGACCGGCGCGGCGCGTTGCAATGCGGGCAGTGCGCCAGCGCGGCTAACGCCCGGACCGAGCAGTACTCGCAGGCAACGAGCTGCGCGCCGTGCCCGCGTGCTCCCGCGGCAGCCCCCACGCCCGCACCGACCGCGCCGCTCTCCGCGCCCCCGAACGCCGCGGAGGCGCAGCGGTCGGAGCACACGCGCCGGCTGGTCGGCGTGTCGACGGTGAGCTGTCGCGCCACCCGCTCGACGTCGGGATCGGGGCACTGCGCGAGCACGGCCATCACATCGACCGGCGCCCAGCCCGCCACGCCGCGCTCGAACACGAGCAGCTTGCGGCCGAGCGTGGTCGCCTGACACCACGAGCACGTGACCGGCAGGTCGCCGGAGCGGGCGTGGAGCAGTCGGCCGGCGTGGTGCGCAGCGCCCCGGGCCGCTGCTCGCCGGCGTGCGAGCACGACCCCGAGCGCGCTGGCGACCAGCACGAACAGCACCAGCACCGTCAGGCTCCTCGGGCGGCGACCACGTCCTCGGCATGGCGCGCCAGCCGCTGGACGAGCAGCGGCGGCGGAGCCCCGGACACCGTGGTCCCGAGCAACGTGGCCCTGCCCTCCCCGTCGAGCACGAAGCACGCGCCGTCCGGCATCCGACACGACTGGACGCGCGCCTGGATCTGGGGCACCGCCCGCCGATAGCCGTCCGCTCGCAGGACGCGAATCGCATGCGCGGAGCACGACTCGGGATACAGGCACTGGCGACGAACGAACGGACGCACCAGCACCCGATAGGCGAGCACACCGAGGATCGCGAGCCACCGCATCAGCTGAACCGCACGACCGTGCCGTAGCCACTGACGCTGAAGCCGGTGCTCGAGCAGCCTAGGTTCTGCACCGCATACGACTGGTACGCGAAGGCGCACGAGACGACCGCGTTGCCGCCGAGCGCCACCGCGGCTACCTGGAGCTGGTAACGCGCGGCCTCGAAGGCAACCTGAGGTGACGCGGTCTGGAACAGCCCCCCGGCCGAGCCACCGACGGCGAACACGATGTTGACGGGCTGGTACTTCGCCTGGACCTCGCCCGTCGTCACGAGGATCCCCAGCGCCGCCTGGTGCGCCTGCGCTCGTGCGGTCTCGAGCTCCTGCTTCGCGTTGTTCTTGGCCATGACGCCCACGCTACGCAGCGACCGCCGCAGCCTGCGGCGCGGTGGGGACCGGACGTTGGCCCGCCCGCCCGCCCTACTTCGCGTCGGGGCCGGTGCCCGCTCCGACGCTCTCGTCGAGCACGAGGTCTTCCATGTCGGCCTGCGGCCGGAGCACGTCCTTGACGGGCTCGACCTTCGGGAACAGCGGCGGCGGATACATGGCGCGCCACTTCGGCGATGCCTGCCCGACGATCAGGAAGATCACGCACCACACCGACGGCATCCAGAACACGAGCTCGGGGTAGTGCATCGCGAACCCGCAGACGTAGCCGGTCGCGACGAGCCCGAGCAGGATGTAGCTGATGACCTTGTTCTTCGTCATGCCGACCTTCGGCATCGGCAGTCGCGACGCCATCAGGTAGCCGAAGATCGCCACGAACACGGGCAGGTACTTCCACGCCCACAGCGGCGTGTGCACCGAGTCGCCGAACAGCTTCGCGCCGCCCCACGCGCCATGCGCGGCCGCGTACGACGGGTCGTACTTCAGCATCACGAGGAACCAGATCGCGAGCAGGCCACCCGAGAGCGTGGTGGGAAACCCGAAGAAGATCTTCGTCGGAATCTGGTCGTCCGCGAGCACGTTGTAGCGCGCGAGGCGGAACACCGCGCACAGCATCCAGCCCCCGCACACCACGAACAGCGCCGTGTGCGCCGCGCCCTCCGCGTAGGGCAAGTCCGGCCGGCCCGAGAGGTACGTGAGCACCAAAAACGCGGGCGAGACCCCGAAGTTCAGGAAGTCCGCGAACGAGTCGAGCTGCATGCCCAGCTCGCTCGTGCCCTTGACGGCCCGCGCGACGATGCCGTCGAGCCGGTCGGTGAGCACGGCGTAGATGATCAGCCACGCCGCGAGGTGGTGGTTGCCGTGCGCCGACGACCACAGCGACACGAGGCCGAAGATCATCGACGAGAGCGTGATGAGATTCGGGGCGAGATAACGAAAGAACCGGGTCGACGCCAACTTATCCTCGTTATCCTCGTCGCTTGGTCGACTGCTCGATGAGCCGCGCAGACAGGCGCGCGCCCAGACTGTCCGTCATCATGCCCTCGACGGTCCGCGCGATCTCATCCTGAGGGTGCCCCTCACGGTAGACGAACTTGATCGCCATGCCGGGCTCCTCGGAGCCACTGCCGTCGATGATGCGCTGCACCTCCCCGTGAATCGTGAACGGCTCGTCCTTGCCGGGGATGAACAGCTTGAACAGGAACTCGGTGCCGATCGGTAACGGGCGCGTCGTCTTGATGAACGTGCCCCCACGCGAGATGTTCTTGGTGTAGTCGGCGAAGAACGTGTTGAGCCGCTTGTATTCGACCTTCAGCGTGATCGGCCGCCGGGTCTCCGCGCGCCGCTCGCTGTCCGGACCGTCACCGGTCGTGACCGCACCGTCCGCCGGGTCGCCGTCCGGGACCGCGACCGTCTCCGGGTCGGGACTGTCAGCGCTCGCCACGCCACAACATACCAGGAACGCGGTCCGCTCGTGACGGCGCTGCGCCGCGGGACCTCGCCAGAGCGTGCGGCGGTGCGTCACCTGGCAGCCATGCCTCCGCTGCGCAGCGGCTGGACCCCGCTCCGCATCGTCGCGCTGGCCTCGGTGGCGTTCGCGCCCATGGCGCTGCTCGGCCGCCTGTGGGGCTGGGTCGCGCTTGCCGTGCTGCTCGGCCTGGGCCTCGGGCAGGCCCCGCTGTTCGGCGTGCTCGGCTTCGAGCTGGCGCTCGTGCTCGCGGTGTTCGCCGCGCTGATGGGCGCCGACCTCGGCCGGGTGTACGCGCGCGCGCTGCAGGCGCAACCGCCCCGCGCGGACTGGCCGGCCCGCGTCCTCCTCCGGAGCACGGCGACCGCGGCCGCCCTCGCCGCCGCCGTCACCGCGATCCCAGCCGTGATCTGCGCGGTCCGCGGCGCGTGGGTGCCGACGTGCGACTGGCGCTTCGGGCTCGAAGCGATCATCGCGCTGCCGCTCGCGACGGCCGTGCTCGCGGGCGCGGCTGGTCACCTCGTGGGCATCGCGGTCGGGCCGCGCCGCGTCCTCGCCTCGGTGCTCGCGCAGGCGCCTGCCCTGCTCGTCGCGGGCCTCGCGATCTGGCGCTTCTTCGCGGCGCCCGCCGTGTTCACGTACAACGCGATCCTCGGGTACTTCCCCGGCAACCTGTACGACGAGAACGTCCAGCTCGGCGCGCCGCTCGCGTGGTCGCGCCTCGAGCAGCTCGCGTGGATCGTGGCCGCCGTGGCGCTCGTCGGCACGCGCCTCGACGTCCCGTCGTTCCGCATCCGCCTCGCGCAGCCCCGGCCGCACGGTCGCCGCCTCGGCCTGATCGTGGTGGCCGTGCTCGCCGCCACCGCTGCTGGCGCGCTGCGCCTCGAGGGCGGCCGGCTCGGCTTCGCGATCGACGCCGCCGACATCGCGACGGAGCTTGGCGGCCGCATCGAGACCGACCACTTCGTCATCTACTACGCGAAGACGCCGGAGATCGAGGCGGACATCGCGCTCGTCGCCGCCGATCACGAGCTCCGCTACGCGCAGGTCGTCGAGCTGACGGGCATGGCGCCCGCCGGCAAGCTGCACTCGTTCTACTTCGCCGATCGCGATCAGAAATCGCGCCTCATGGGCGCGCGCGACGTCGAGATGGCGAAGCCCTGGCGCCGCGAGATCTACCTCGATCATCGCGCGTTCCCGCACTCGGCGCTGCGCCACGAGATCGCGCACTCGATCGCCAGCTCGTTCGGCTCGCCGGTGTTCGGCGTGTCGTGGACGCACTTCGGGCCCATCCCCGTGCCGAGCGCCGGCATGATCGAGGGCCTCGCCGTCGCCCTCGACTGGCCCGGCGGCTACGACCAGCCGAATCCCCACGAGAGCGTGCGGGCGATGCAGGGGCTGCACGCCCTGCCGTCGCTCGACTCGCTGTTCGGCATCGGGTTCTTCTCGGTGTCGTCGGCGCGCGGCTACACGACGGCGGGGTCGTTCCTGCGGTTTCTGCTCGACACGTACGGCGCCGCGAAGCTGCGGGCGGTGTACGGCAACGGGGGCGACTTCGACGCCGCGTACGGCGTGCCGCGCTCGGTGCTCGAGGCGAAGTGGCTCGCGATGATCGCGACCATCACGCTGCCGAAGGCCGACGTTGCCGCCTCGGCCGAGCGGTTCCGCGGTGGCAGCTTGTTCGCTCGCCCCTGCCCGCACGCGATCGCCGCCCGCCGCGACGAGGCCACGGACGCGCTGATCGCGGGCGACCGGCCGCGCGCGATCGCGCTGATGACGGACGTCTGCCGCGCCGCGCCCGAGGAGCCGCGCTACCGGATGGACCTCGGCGACTTCCTCGCGACCGGATCGGCGTTCGAGCGCGCCCAGGCGACGAGCTACTGGGCGGCGCTGGCCAGCGATGCGGAGGGCGTCACGTCCTCGCTGCGCGCGCAGGCGTACCAGCGCCTGGCCCGCGCGTATGGCTCGGCCGGCGATCTGCCGCGCACGCGCGCCGCCGTCGCCGCGGGGGTCGCGCTGCCGCTCGGTCCGGCCGAGCGCCGGACGCTCGAGGCGATGCAGTTCGTGCTCGCGCACGAGGGGCCTGCCCGCGCGGCGCTGCTCGCGTACTTCTTCCCGCCGCGCGACTCGCGGGACGATGGCCTCGCGCTCGCGACCGCCGCGAGCACTGCAGAGCCCGCGCTGGGACTCGGCTGGTACTTTCTCGGGCTCCAGCGCACGAATCGCGCGGACTGGGCCGGCGCGGCACTCGCCCTCGACGCCGCGATCGCGCGCGGGTTGCCATCGCTCTCGTTCGTGAAGAACGCGGCGCGGCAGCTGGCCATCGCGGCGTACCGCACGCACGACGCGGCCCGGCTCGCGACCGCGGTGGGGGTGCTGGCGTCCGCGCCGATGTCGTCGGGGGACCATCTCCTCGCGCAGGACTGGATCTCGCGCGCGGCGCACGATCGGAGCAAGGCGCCGGCTGCGGGTCCACGCGTCAGTCCGGGACCGTAGCAGGCGACTTCTGGACCCCGGCGTTTGCTGGGGTGACATGCGCCGTGGTGACGGCGTCGGGCGGCGAGCGGCGGGCTACATGCCGCTGAGGAACAGCCAGCGGCGGCCGTCCCACTCGAGCACGTACTCGTTCTGGTCGCGTTTGTCGGGGCGCGTCGGCTTCCCCTGCACGTTCGTGATCGTGTAGCTCGCGTCGACCAGCACGTCCACGGCGGCGCGACACCCGGCCGTCAGGTCGCCCGTGCACTGCTGGTTGATCGCGACGTAGCGCACCGAGAACCGGATCTCCGACGCCTTCTGCAGCCGCGTCACCAGCACGTTGTGCAGGCCGTCGTAGCCGTAGTCGTCACTGCCGGACGGCGTGCCGCTGTCCTCCCAGTACTCCTTGTGTGCCATGAGCATCAGGCCGTCGGCGTCTGCACGCTCGACCGCCGTCCGATACTCCTCGCACGCGTTCAGCACCGACGTGTTGTTCGGCGTACTCGGGATGCGGGTGCTGCTGATGTACGCCTTCGGCGTCGCACACGCACCGACCGCGACGAGCGAGCCGACGAGACCGAGTCCAAACAGCTTCAACACATTCATGAGTCGCGCAGCCCGTGAGTGCATGGCCTACGCCAGCGAGCGCACGCTACAACAGCGAGCGTAGTTGGCCAAGTACAGGCCCCCGCCAAGCTTCGCAACGCGCCAGAAAGGCACGGAAGTCCTTGTCGGGGTTCGGGACCCCTGCCAAATAGACATCCGTGATCCGCGTGATGGTGAAGCGCATCGCGGCGGCCCGGACCTCGATCGGCAGCGCCTCGCGGTCGCCGGGGGTGAGAGGGCGGACCTCCTGGTAGCCGGCCAGGAGCGCGGCGACGAGGTCGAGGCGCGGTCCGTCCACCCAGCACCAGTCGTTGAGGCAGACCGCGAGGTCGTACGCGAGGCTGCCGCCCGAGGCCTGCTCGAAGTCGAGGAGCGCCGTGAGCTCGTCGCCGTCCCACAGCACGTTGTCGCGGAACAGGTCGCCGTGGATGATCCCGTGCGTCGCCCGCTGACGGCGGCTGCGACCCTCCTCGACGGCTGCGATCTCGTCGGCGAGGATCGCGATCGCGGGCGCGAGCAGCGGATCGGGCGAGGCCGCGAACCGGGCAAACCGCGCGACGAGATGCGGATGATCGTAGATGCTGCCGCGCCGCCACGCGGGAGGAAGCGCGAGGCTCACGCGGTGGAGGTCGCCGAGCGCACCCCCGAGGTCCGCGGCGCGCTCGGCGGTCACCTCGCCCGGTCCGAGGTGGCGTCCGGGCCGCCACGCGAAGACGCTGATCCACTTGCCGCGCAGCTCCGCCAGCTGCGCGTACGGCCGGCCATCGGTGGCGTGCTCGGGTGGCGGCGTCGTGACCCCGCCCGCCGCGAGCGACTCGACGTACCGCGACTCCCACGCCACGTCCGCCTCGGCCTTGCCCTCGTTGACGCGCACGAACCAGCGCCCGCGCGCGGTCTCCAGCGAGTAGTTGGAGTTGATCGTGCCCGCCGCGATCGCGTCGGAGGCCGTCACCTCGCCCAGCCCGAACGCCGTGGCCACGCTCGCGAGCTCGCCATCGCCGAGCTGCGTGAATACCCCCACGGCGGCGCACACTATCACTCCGGGGAGGCGGTTGCGGTAGGTTAGCGCCCGTGAGCACGCCGGCTCAGCTGGTGGAACAGCACCTCGACCTGTCGCGACGCGCGGCGGCGATGGTGTTCCCTCGCGTCCGCGATCACGTCGAGTTCGAGGAGCTCGTCGCGATGGCGAACGCGGGGCTCGTCGAGGCCGCGCAGCGCTACGACGCCAGCAAGGGCGCCTCGTTCAACACGTTCGCCTGGTACCGCGTGCACGGCGCGATCATCGACGGGATCCGCAAGAACACGCAGCTGCCCCGGCGCGTGTGGGCCAAGCTCGTCGCCCTGCGAGCCGCGAGCGAGTACCTCGAGCATCGCGTCGAGCGGGATGCGGGTGCGACCCAGCGCGGGGTCGCGCCGCCGGAGGGCGCGGCTGCCCTCGCCGCGATCAAGGACGCGATGTCCGCGATCCGGACGATGTACGTCACCTCGCTCGAGACGCTGCGCGAGGACAAGGGCTTCGACCCCGCCGGCGAGAACGAGGCACCCGCCGACCGCATCCACGCGACGCGTATGGCAGCGAAGATCCGGATCGCCCTCGAGGCCCTGCCGGTCAAGGAGCGCGCACTCGTCACGAAGCACTACTTCGAAGGCAAGAACCTCCTCGAGGCAGGCGCGGAGCTCGGCATCTCCAAGTCGTGGGCGAGCCGGATGCACGCGCAAGCGGTCGATCGGTTGCGCAAGGTCCTCGATACCGACGACGGCTAGACCACGGCTCGGTCGCCCGGACCGCGCCGGCCGAGCTACCCCGCGATGGCGGCGACGATCGCGATCACGAAGCTGCCGACGACCACGCACGCGGCGACGATCAGCCCGCGGCGTTCCACGCGCACGGCGACCTCGGGATCGAGCTCGGGCGCCGCGTCGTAGAGCCGAGAGATCGCGGCGAGCCGCGTCGACAGGGTGTGGCCATCGGGCGCGACCGAAGTCGGCGCGCTCGCGACCACGGTCCACGGCGTCGCCGAGTGCGGGGCCGGGAACCCGCCGGGGACGGGCGTGGGCCGCGGCATCGGCGCTGCGCCCGGGCCTGCGCGCGGTTCCGGCTGCGGGTCCACGGCCGCGGGCATCGTCTCGTCCGTGGGCGGCGGCGGATCGATCGGACGCAGCGACACCGTGGGCGGCTCGGCCCGCATCGGCGTCGTCGGCCGGGGCGGCGGTCTCGACGAGGTCGGCTCGGCGTCGCCGTGATGCGCGCCGCGGTGCGCGCCGTGCACATCGTCACCGTCGTCGTCATCGTTGCCGTCGTCGTCGTCGTCGCCATCGTCATCGTCATCGTCGCCGTCGTCGGCCAAGGCCTTGAGATCGACCGCATCGATGAACTCGCTGTCGCTCACGGGCGTCGTCAGATCGCCGACGTGCGTCAGGTGCTCCGCGAGGTCGACTCCGTGCTGCTTGGCGTCGCGCCAGGACGCGACCTCGGGCCGGAACAGCGCGGCCATGTACGCCCCCAGCGCGGACGCCGAGTGCCCCATGCCCTCGTGGGCCTGCACGGCCTCGAGATCCAGCATCAGCGCCTCGGTCGTCTCGTAGCGATCGTCGATGTTGTGCGCGACCGCCTTCAGGATCACCCGCTCGAGCTCGGGCGAGCACTCGGGCTGGTAGTCGCGCGGCCGCTTCGGCGTCTGGTGAATGATGAGCTGCAGCGTCTGGAGATCGTTGTCGCCCTTGAACAGGCGCTGCGTCGTGACCATCTCCCAGAGCACGATCCCGAGCGAGAACAGGTCGCTGCGGCGATCGAGCGGCATGCCCTTCGCCTGCTCGGGTGACATGTACGCGATCTTGCCCTTGAGGGTGCCGGTCCTTGTCTTGGTCGTGCTCGTGCTCGCCTTCGCGACGCCGAAGTCGATCAGCTTGATCGCGCCGTCGTACGACACCAGCACGTTCGATGGAGACACGTCGCGATGCACCACCCCCATCAGCGTCCCGTCGGCACGCCGTTTCTCGTGGGCATACTGCAGCGCCGCCGCGATCTGGATCGCGACCTGGACGGCGAACCGCACCGGGAACTTCGTACCGTCGCGCCACGCGCGGTGGAGGATCGTCCGCACGTCCTGGCCGTGGACGTACTCCATGGCGAAGAAGTAGCTCCCCGCCTCCATGCCGATGTCGTAGACCTGGACGATGTTGGCGTGGTTGAGGCTCGCCGCCAGCCGCGCCTCGTCGAGGAACAGATTCACGTACCGCTGACGCTCGGCGAACTTGGGGAGGATCTGCTTGAGGACCACGATCCTCTCGAAGCCCTGCTTGCCGAGGGTGCGGGCGAGGAGCACCTCGGCCATGCCGCCGCGCGCGAGCTTACGGAGGATCTGGTACGAGCCCAGGTGGGTCGGATCGTCCCCGCGCTCGACCGCCTTCACCACGCTCCCCGAGTATAGGCCGGTCGCCAAAAAGTTGTCCTGCCCGATCCCTCGGCAGAGTGTGTCGAGATGGGCGAGACGCTGTACAGCAGTTCCTTTCAGCCGGATCCGCGACGCGCGCTCGACGTGCTCGCGTTCGTGCTGACGCCCGTCGGCGCCTTTGCGCACGATCCCGACGAGCTCGAGGCGGTCGCCGAGCTGCTCGGGGCCGCCAAGACCGAGGCGATCGAGCGCTGGCAGACGCTGCGCTCCGAACGCATCGCGAACTAGGCCCGAACCAGCGGGCGAGCTAGCCGACGTTGAGGTGGTGGAACGTCATCCGCTCCACGTACATCTCGATCTTCACGAGCTTGATCTCCTCGCTCGTCGCGTCGCTCTTTTCGGCCGCGACATTGGAGAGATCGCAACCGTAGAACTGGATCCGGAACGTGTCGCGGTTCTCGCTGTCGAACGTCTCGAGCATGCCGTTCAGCCGGCCCGGGACCTCGCCGTTCACGCCGCGCTTTTTCATGTGCGCGAAGAACGGCGCCGCATCCGCCTCGGGCACGTAGAACGTGATCGAGGGGAACTCCATCTGGCTCGGGGACTTCGTCGGGGCCCGCATGCCGCCGCCGTGATACTCGATGATGTTTTGCTTGATCGTGAACGAGTCCACCTTCGAGACGCGGCGACACGCCTGCTCGAGGCCGTCGACCTTCAGGCGGAAGTTGTTGCTGGTCCAGAGCTTCTGCTTCTCGAAGCCGCCGCCGGGCGCCGCGAGCTTCTGCCCGCCGCCCTTCTTGAACTCGATGCCCTCGACCGCGAGCGCGACGGTCATGTACGCAGCGTTCTTGTCGGCGCCGTCGAGCTTCGGGAACGTGAGCTCCTTGATCATCGCGGCGGTGAACTCGCGGCGTGCGCGCTCCGCGTAATAGAAATCGGCGGCGACGATCGCGCCGTTCTTGCGGTCGGCCTCGCCGGCCACGAACTTCTCGACCCACTGGTAGAACGACTCGGTCATCGACATGCCGACCTGGACCTTGATGTCCTCGAACTTCGGCTTGCCGAGCTGGCGCCAGCGGTCGTACGTCCCGCCGTGCTGATACGTCATGACCTCGGCCTTGATGCTGCCGCCCTCGATCGACCGGAACAGGCCGATCGCGTCGCCCTTGCCATCGAGCTCGAGCGCGAAGTGCGCGGCAGCATAGCTACGGTTGGTCATTCAGTAGGCCTTGGACGAGTGTACATGAGAGCGGCGATACTTCGATCAGCGACGTGACGGCGGGCCGAGCACCCGTGAGTCCGGCCGTCGGGACATGCTACGGTCCCCGAGGGCGCGGCCTTCCTCGGCAGGCGTCCCGAAGCGCAGAGCGTGGCCGATGGCGAAGGACCCGATCCCCAGCGAAAGTACGCGTACTGACAGGAAGATTCCTGTAGGCACCCGCGCGAAGCCGCGCTGGGCGTTCTGGAAAGGCTTCATCACCGGCGCCGTCATCGAGGTGCCAGCGATCGCGCTGACGGTCTGGTTGATGTCCCGCCTCGGGGTCGGCGACCCGCGCGTGGAGCTGTTCCACGTCATCCGCATGACGGGGATGTTCGCGGGGGTGGCGGCGCTGGTCACGGCCGGCGGCATCGGCCGGGTGGCGGCGTACGCGTCGGTCGCGCGGACGCGACGTGGGGCCATGTGGGTCGCCGCGCGGACGCACGCCGTGGCGAGCATCGGGCTCGTGCTGATCGCCGCGATTCCGCACGGCGATCTGCCGGAGCGCCCCGTCGGGTTCCTCGCCTACGCCGCGGCCGGGCTCGTCACGGGCGCGGTGTGCGGAACGATCATCGGCGGCGTGTGCAGTGGCGCGACGGTGCTCGGGCTCGCGGAGGTGTGGTCGCTCGCGAAGCGGCCGAGCGACGCGCTGAAGCACATGTTCGCGCCGGAGGACTTCGCGCGCCTCGGCGCCGCCATGCGCAACCGGACCTCCAAGGTGTTCGAGGGCATGTTCGATCCCGCCGCCCTGCCGCCCGCCGGCGCGCAGCCCGCGCCCACGTCCCCCGCGGAGCGAGGTTCATCGCCAGCGACCGCGGCGAAAGCGATCGCGCCGCCACCGACCGCAGCACCAGCGACCGCGGCGCCAGCGACCGCGGCGTCCTCGACTGCGCTCCGGAGCACCGCCGGAGGGCGGAGCGGCACGAACGAGGGTGCGTGAGCGGACGCCCGCGCGTTCCCAAGGACATCTTCGAGCTCCGAACGGTCGCGGCCGCCCTCCTCGTCTCCCTGTTGCTGTGGAACCTGCCGTTCGGCGGGCTCGTCCTCTATCCGTTCAAGCTGCTCGCGACGTGGCTGCACGAGATGTCGCACGCGCTGATGATGATGCTGACGGGCGTCGGGCTCGGGGGCGTCCAGATCTACCGCGACACGAGCGGTCTCGCGTTCACCGCCTCGCGCGGCGCGCCGTGGCAGACGGCCATCGTCTCGACTGCCGGCTACATGGGCACGGCGCTGTGGGGCGCGGTCCTGCTCGTCGTGACCCGGACGCCGCGCGCGGCCCGGCGCGCCCTGCTGCTGCTCGCGGTGCTGATGGCATGGACCGCCGCGATGGTGGTGGTCGACGTCGGCGACGACTCGTTCGGGATGTGGGCGGTGATCGGCATGGCGATCGCGATGGCGGTCGTCGCCGTCGTGGTGCCCGGTCGATGGCGCGTCGCCCTCGCCCACTTCGTCGCCGCCCAGTCGTGCATCAACGCGCTGCTCGACATCCGCGTGCTGCTACGCCCGTCGCAGGTCATCAACGGGGCGGACGCGGCGATGATGTCGGACGCGCACGCGATGGCGAAGGCCACATTCGGGACCACGCAGCCGTGGGCCGTCTACACGTGGGCCGGACTGTGGCTCGCGTGGTCGCTCGTGGTGCTGTTCGTCGCGCTGCGCTTCAGTGGATCGCGGGCATCGCCGAGCGCAGCTCCGCCCGGTCCGGCCACGGCTTCGCTTCCAGGTGGAAGTGATCGTGGTGGGCATCGTCGTAGTCCGGTGACAGCACCA
>JAYSYE010000434.1:0-4098 GCA_043716635.1 Deltaproteobacteria bacterium
GCCGGCTCTTCGGGTCGAGCGTCGTCATCTTGAGCGTGTCGGGGTTCATCTCACCGAGGCCCTTGAACCGCGTGATGCTCGGCTTCGAGTTGCTTTTGGCGTGCTGCTTCAGCAGCCGCTCCTTGTGCAGGTCGTCGAGCGCCCAGTAGGTCTGCTTGCCGATGTCGATGCGGAACAGCGGCGGCTGGGCCAGGTAGATGTGGCCGGCGTCGATCAGCTTCCGCATGTGGCGGAAGAAGAACGTCAGCAGTAGCGTCGCGATGTGGTGGCCGTCGGCATCGGCGTCCATCAGCAGGAAGATGCGCCCGTAGCGCAGCTTCGACAGATCCATCGAGTCGCCCATCCCGCAGCCGAGCGCCGAGACGATGTCCTGGAGCTCCTTGTTCGCGAGCAGCTTCTGGTTGTTCGCCTGCTCCGCGTTCAGCACCTTGCCGCGCAGCGGCAGGATCGCCTGCGTCTTGCGATCACGACCCTGTTTCGCGGAGCCACCTGCCGAGTCGCCCTCGACGATGAACAGCTCGCTGTTGTTGGGGTCCGTCGACGAGCAGTCCGCCAGCTTGCCCGGCAGGTTCAGCCGGTGCGAGACCGCCGTCTTGCGCGACACCTGCTGCGCCGCACGCGATGCCTCGCGCGCCCGCGCCGAGATGATCGTCCGCGCGATCACGGCCTGCGCCCAGTTCGGGTTGCTGTTCAGGTAGTTCTCGAGCGCCGGCCGCACGAGCCCCTCCACCTGCGCCGCGACCTCCGGGTTGTTCAGCCGGTTCTTCGTCTGGCTCTGGAACTGCGGGTCGTGCACGTACGTCGACAGCACGGCCACCACGCCCTCGCGGATGTCCTCGGCCGTGAGCGACACGCCCTTCGGCTCGAGCTTGTGTGTCGCGATGTAGTTGCGCACCGCCTTCACGATCGCCGAGCGCAGCCCCGCGTCGTGCGTGCCGCCGTCGGGCGTCGGCACCGAGTTCACGTACGTCTTGATCAGATCGTCGGGCGACTCCGTCCACTGGAGCGCGAGCTCGATCCCGAGCTTCGCGTCGTCGTCGCGCTTCTCCGCGTAGAACACGGCCCCCCCGGGCGGCACCGGCTGCTTCTTGCGGTCGCTGACGAGCTTCGGCAGGTACTCCGCGATGCCCTGCGGATGCACGAACGACTCCTCGGTCGCCGGCGACTTCGTCTCGTCGCGCAGCACGATCTCGAGGCCGCTGTGCAGATAGCTCTTCGCCTCGAGCCGCTCCGCGACCCAGCTCGCATCGAACGACAGCTTGCCGCCAAACACCTCGTCGTCCGGGCGGAAGAACACCGTGGTCCCCGTCCCGCGCGCCGGCCCGACCTTCTTCACGCCCTTGCCGACCGTGTTGCCGCGCTCCGCCCGCAGCTCGTGCCGCTCGCCGTCGCGCTTCACCGTCACCACGAGCTCGCTCGACAGCGCGTTCACGACCGCCGCGCCAACGCCGTGCAAGCCACCGGAGACCTCGTAGCTCTTGCCACGCTCGAACTTTCCGCCGGAGTGCAGCGTCGAGTAGATCACCTCGAGCGCGCTCTTCTTGAACTTCGGCATCATGTCGACGGGGATGCCGCGGCCGTTGTCCTCGACCGTCGCGCTCTTGCCGTCCTTGTGGAGCGTCACCTCCACGCGCGTCGCGTACTTGTTGATGACCTCGTCGATGGAGTTGTCCACCACCTCCCACAGCAGGTGGTGATAGCCGTCCTTGCCGGTGCCGCCGATGTACATGCCCGGCCGCTTGCGCACCGGGTCGAGGCCCTCGAGGACCTGGATGTCGTCTGCCGTGTACTTCGATTGCGCCATCGCTAGTTCACTCCCTGTCCGCCTTCAGCGTTCGCGAGCGGCTGGATCGTCACCGGCTGCTTCACGGCCACGAGATCCGTTCGCTTCACGACCTGGTTGCCGCGCCCGCCCCGGCCCTTCACCTGCCGCGGGTCGGCGACCTGCGTGTAGTCCTTGCCGCTCTTGTCGGTCTGCAGCTCGAGCTTGTCGCCCTTGCCGCGCCCGCTGATGAACCCGATCACGACGTCGTCGTCCTCGATCTTGATGACGGTCACACCGCGCCCCGGGCCCTCGAGCTTCGCGATCTCCTCGGCCTTGCAGTGCAGCACGTGCGCGTGGCGCGTCGCGACCACCACGACGTCGCGCTCGTCGCACGGCACGACTCCGAGGACCTCGTCGCCCTCCTGCGGCTTCGCGTACCGCCGGCCCGCCTTCGTCGTGAGCTCGGACTGCGCTGCCATCGCGAACCGGAGACCGTAGCCGCGCTTCGTGACCGCGAGCAGGGTCTCGGGCACGAGCGCGCGCGGATCGAGCGTCATCGAGGCGATGATTCGCTCGCCGTCGGCGAACTTGAAGTACTTCTGCGCCGGATCGCCGTAACCGGCCGTCGCCGCGATGTCGTTGATCTTGATGACGTACCCCGAGCCGCGATTCGTGAAGAAGATGACCTTCTCCTTCGTCGAGCCCGCGAGCACGGCCATCACCTCGTCGCCCTCGCGCGTCCGCGTCTGGTTCGGGTCCTTCACCTCGCGCACGCGCTTGATCCAGCCGTCGCGCGTGATCACGACGTTGGCATCCTCGTCGACGATGAAGGCGTCCGCATCGAAGGTCATCTCCTCGTTGGCGCCGCCCGTCTTCGTCCGGCGCGGCGTGCCGAGCAGCTCGGCCGTGGCCTTCAGCTCGTCCTTGATCACCGCCCAGAGCTTGTCCTCGCTCTTCAGGAGCGCGCGGATGCGCTTGGCCTCGGCGCCCTTCTGCCCGAGCTCGTCGCGGATCACGTTGATCTCGAGCTTCGCCAGCTTGTAGAGCTTCAGCTCGAGGATCGCCTCGGTCTGGATCTCGTCGAGCTTGAAACGCTTGATGATCTTGCCCGCCGCGTCTTCCTTGCCATCGCTCGCGCGGATGATCTTGATCAGCTCGTCGAGCGCGTCGAACACGGCGACGAAGCCCTCGAGGATGTGGATGCGCGCCTCGAGCTGTCGCAGCTGGTACTCGAACCGGCGCTGCGTGACGATCAGCCGGAAGTCGAGGAAGTGCTGGAGCATCTCCTTGAGCCCCATGCGCTTCGGCTGCGACGGCGAATTGGGTGGGGCGTTCGCGTCGAGGAACTCCGGCGGCACGAGGCACGTCATGTTGACGTGGAAGTTCGATTGCAGCGGCGTCTGCTTGTACAGGTACGCCATCACCAGCTCGGGGTCGGCGTCCTTCTTGATCTCGAGGACGATCCGCACGTCGGTCGTCGACTCGTCGCGGATGTCGAGCAGGTACGGGAGCTTCCGCGAGATGATCACCTCGGCGATCTTCTCGACGAGATCCGCCTTCGTCATCGCGTACGGGATCGACGTGATGACCACGTCGGTGCCGCCTTTGCCGGAATCAGACCGACCTTCGAGGCGGTACTCGCCGCGCAGGCGGATGGTCCCCTGCCCGTCCTTGTAGATCTGCCGCAGCTCGACCTTGCTGTTCAGCAGCTGACCGCCGGTCGGGAAGTCCGGGCCATCGATGTGCTTCATCAGCTGCACGTGCTCGAGGTTCCGGTTGTCCGCGAGCGCGATGAGCGCGGACGTGATCTCCTTCAGGTTGTGCGGCGGGATGTTCGTCGCCATGCCGACGGCAATGCCCGTCGAGCCATTCACGAGCAGGTTCGGGAACCGCGCCGGCAGCACCGACGGCTCGTCCGTGGAGCCGTCGTAGTTCGGCCGGTAGTCCACGGTGTCGAAGTCGAGCTCGGACAGCATCTCCATCGCGGGCGGCGCGAGGCGACACTCCGTGTACCGGTAGGCTGCGGCGCTGTCGCCGTCGAGCGAGCCGAAGTTGCCGGAGCCGTCGACGAACGGCACCCGCAGCGCCCACTCCTGCGCCATGCGCACCATCGCGTCGTAGACGGAGCTGTCGCCGTGCGGGTGATACTTGCCGAGCACGGTCCCGACGACCTTCGCGCTCTTGCGGTGCTTGGCATCGGGGCGCAGGTGCTCGTCGTGGAGCATCGCGTACAGGATGCGGCGCTGCACGGGCTTCAAGCCGTCGCGCACGTCGGGCAGAGCGCGTTCCACAATCGTGGACATCGCGTAGGTCAGGAAAGACGTTTTGACTTC
>JAYSYE010000435.1:0-4090 GCA_043716635.1 Deltaproteobacteria bacterium
GTGTGGGTGATGGCACCCGGATCTTCGTCAGGGGCGGGTCAGGATCGCGGCTTCAGCAGGGAGCGGCCAGCGCCGCGCCCACGTGGGCGCGTGCCATCCTGGATGTCGACGGCCGCGCCGCCCCCAGCTCGAGAACGGCGAGGAGAGCCCCGGAGCGGCCACGCGCCGCGTCCACGTGGACGCGTGTGCCGCCTTGGGCAGTGCGCGGTTTTGGAGGTCGACGGCCGCGCTGCCCTCAGCTCGAGGACGGGCGAGGACAGCGCCGGAGCGCCTCCCGGATCAGCTCGCCGAGCGGGGCTGCGCCGAGCCTCGCGCGGGCCGCCGCCACCGTCGCGCGCGCCACGGCGGGCGACGAGCCGAGCGTGGTCAGTGCGGCCCGCGCGTCGAGCTCGATCGACCGCGACGTCGGCATCGGCATCGGCAACCGCCTCGACATCTTTCGGACCAGCACGGCGGCTGCGCCCACGTGGGCGCGGGGGTCGGGACAACCTCAGCCGAGCCCAGCCGAGCCGAGCCGAGCCCAGCCGAGCCGAGCCGAGCCGAGCCGAGCCGAGCCCAGCCCAGCCGAGCCGAGCCCAGCCGAGCCGAGCAGAGCCCAGCCCAGCCCAGCCAGGTGTGACGAATCACGAGAGCCCCGCCTAGCACCCGCCTAGGAGGCTGCTAGACGAGGTCCTCGTCGACCTCGACCACGTACCCGACGAGCGACGCGATCGGCGGGTAGAACGCCGTCGAGCCGGCCGGGAGGACCTGCCCGAGCTCGTCCACGCTGGTGAGCTGCGCCACCGTGATCGGGCGGACGAGCAGCACCATATGCGCGCCTGCCGCGAGCTGCGCGAGCGCCGCGGCGCCGTCGACGGCGGTCGTCACGGCGGCACCGGGCACGGCGCGGGCGAGGAACATGCTCTCGATCACGACCGGGTCGAGTTTCTGCATGCCCCGATGCACGGCCACGCCCTCGGCGATCGGGCTCACGTCGGGCTTGAGCGTCAGCTTCCAGGCATCCGGCTCGCCCGCGAACACCGCGACGAAGGCCGGCTGGTGGGCGACCGTCTCGCCGAGCGCGACCTGGAGCTGCGCGGCATCGCCGGCCGTCCCCGCGAGCTTCTCGACGATGAAGTACGCGCCCACCTTTGCGAGGACGGCGTCGCGCGTGGCGGTCGCGGGGTCCGCCGCCCGAACGATGCGGTGGCGAGGGGCGACCGCGAGCGCGGGATCATCGAGGTTCACGAGCGCGCACGGGAGGTACGCGGCGGACGAGTGCATCGCGATCTGCTGAGTCTTTGCGAGCTCGTCCTGATATGCCAGCATCGCCTCGTAGCGGTCGGCGCCCTCGAGCACGTGCAGCTTCTTCGGCGCGAGATACGTCCGCAGCTTCCCCAGCAGCTCCGCGTCCTTCATGCGCCAGAAGCGATGGATGACGCCGTCCGCCGTCGTGGTCTCGAACGTCGGCGCGCTGCCCTCGCCCTTGCGGAGCAGCCGCTCGATCTCCCCCGCCGCGTCGCGCACGCCGGCCACGATCGGCTCGAACGTGCCCCGGTTCGCGCGGAGGCCCGCCAGCGCCGTCGCGAGCGCCGCCGGCGTGACGGCCTCGTGCCGGCGCACGGTGCCATCGGCCCACGGCACCAGCCGGATCGCGCAGAGCAACGACTTGCGGATCACGGTGCGGCCGCCGCCGGCGAAGATCTGGTGATAGCGGTACAGAGCGCGACCCGGATCGCGTGCGAGCGCACCACTCGCGAGCCCGGCGGCGAGCGAGATGCGGCCCGCCGCCGCGTCCGCGAGCTTCGCGGGCTCCGGGACAACTCCTCGAAACGCGGCGATCTGCGGCATTGCGGCCAGCGTACCGCGCCTACTTGAGGCGAGCGCCGATGTCGGTGCGGAACTGCTTGCCCGCGAGCCCGATCCGCTCGATGGCCTCGTACGCCCGTTCGCGCGCCTGGTGCGCCGCGACGCCCAGCGCGGTCACGCCCAGCACGCGGCCTCCCGCGCTCACGAGCTCGGTGCCGCGGCGCGCGGTGCCGGCGTGGAACGCGAGCGCGTCCGGCCCGATGGCGTCGAGACCCGTGATCACGTCGCCGGTACGCGGCACGCCAGGGTATCCCGCCGCCGCGATCACGACGCACACCGCGACACGCAGGTCCCACGCGAGCCGGCCCGTCTCCAGCGCGCCCGCGGCCGCCCCGGCGAGCACGCCCGCGAAGTCACCGCGCATGCGCGCGACCGTTGGCTGGGTCTCGGGATCGCCGAAGCGGCAGTTGTACTCGAGCAGCCACGGCACGCCGTTCGGCTCCACCATCACGCCCGCGAACAGCACGCCGCGATAGTCGATCCCGTCCGCGCGCAGGCCACGCAGCGTCGGCTCGAGGATCTCCGAGGCGATGCGACCGGAGAGCTCCTCGCCGACCCATGCCGGCGACAGCGTGCCCATGCCGCCCGTGTTCGGTCCCGTGTCCCCGTCGCCGATGGTCTTGTGGTCCTCGACGGGCGGCAGCACCTCGAGGCGGGTGCCGTCCGTGATCGCGAGGATGGAGACCTCGCGTCCGACGATGCGGCGCTCGATCACCACCGTCGCGCCCGCGTCGCCAAAACTTCGCGTCTCGAGCATCGCGCGGGCCGCCGCCCGGGCCGCCGCACGATCCGCGGCGACCACGACGCCCTTGCCCGCCGCGAGCCCGTCCGCCTTCACGACGACCGTTCCGCCCTCGGCGCCCAGGAGCTCGATGGCCGCGTCCGCCTCCGCGACCGTCGTCGCCACCACGAACGGTGGCGTGGGAATCTGGTGACGCGCGAAGAACTGCTTCGCGAACACCTTGCTGCCCTCGAGCCGCGCGCCATCCGCGCCCGGCCCGAAGGTCGCGATGCCGGCCGCACGCAGCCGATCGGCGAGGCCGGCGACGAGCGGAACCTCGGGGCCGACCACCACCAGGGCGACCGCTTCGCTGCGCGCGAGGTCGACGAGCGCCTCGAGCTGATCCACCGGGACCGCGACGCAGCGTGCGCTCTCCGCGATCCCGGGGTTACCCGGCGCCGCGATCACCTCGTGGCCGTCCGCCGCCAGCCGCCACGCCAGCGCGTGCTCGCGACCTCCACTGCCGACGACGAGGATCTTCATGCTCGCGAATCTACTCGGGTCGCCCGCACCCACGCGGTCGCGCGCACGATTTCACGCAACCCGTACGCCCCGTGGCCGATGAGCGCCGCATGCACGCATCCACTGCACCCACCGCCTCCTCCACCCCCGGCACCGTGACGCCGCGCTCCCCGCCTCCCACCGCCGATCCCGCGGCCGTGTGGTGGGGGCTCGCGGCGGGCGGGCGCGCCGGGCAAGCGCCCCTTCCATGGCCGTCGACATCGACAGCGCCGGTCGCCGCACTGCCGCGCGCGAGCTGGATTGCCCCCGCGGGGCTCATCGTCCTCGCGCTGGGGATCACGCTCGCCGCGCCGCTCTGCTGGTTCTACAGCAACGCCGAGCTGGCCCGCATGGACGCCGGCGAGCTCGCCCCCGACCGGCGCGGTCTGCTCCGCGTCAGCCAGTGCGTCGGCGCGGTCATGACCGTCTTCGCCCTCGTCGCCATCACCACGCTCGTGGCGTACCTCGCCGTCCGCTGACCCGGCCCGACCGGCCCGACCTTCCCACCGCGCTCCAAGGAACCACCGCCATGTCGAATCGCAACCGCATCCGCATTCCCGACCCCGCCACCCTCTCCACCAAGATCCGCCAGCACGCCCGCCTCGCGCGCCCCGACGCCGCGTTCAGCCCGCGCGCGGTCGCCCCGCTCGTCCGCCGCAGCTTCCTCGCGATGGACGTCTACACGCTCGCGCTCATCCTCGCCGCGCTGATCGCCGTCCCGGTGCTCGGCAACGCGATCCACATCCTGATCGCCATCGTCCGGTACGGGTTCTGATCGTGCGTGACGACCACTCGGTGATCGGTCACGCCGGCAGTCACGCGGTCATCAGCGACGATGACTCGACGGTCGGGAGCGGGCACTCGTACTCGCACGCGCACGACGACGATGGTGACGACCTCGACGACCTGGGCAGCGCGCTCGGCGAGGCGATGGCCCGGCATCTGGGTGCGGGCCCGACG
>JAYSYE010000436.1:0-12246 GCA_043716635.1 Deltaproteobacteria bacterium
GCGAACTCGTACTTCTCGGCGTTCGTGATGTCGACGATGTCGCCGACCTGGAGGGTCGCGACCGTGCCGGTCATCGCGCCGAACACCTTCACGCCCGAGAACTCGCCGCCGCCGACATCCTCGACCCAGAGGTCGCCCGTCTTGGCGCCGTAGGTGTCGATCGCCGTGACGATGACGCCCTTGAGCTCGATCGCATCGCCGCTCGCGATGGTGTCGCCCTGGACCTGCTTGACCGTGACGGTGCCCTGGTTCGTGCCGTCGGGGTTCGTCGCTCCGTCGGTTGGGCGGGCGTCGGGGCCGCCGCCGCCGTCGGTGTTGTTGCTGTCGCTGCGGCAGGCAGGGGCAACCGTGAGCGCCGTGAGAGCGCTGAAGAGGGCGAGGTTCATGATGCGCATCGGGGTCTCCTTACAACGGAATCTACCCCCGCGGTGTACCAAAAACGAAAGCCCGCCTATGCGGCGGGCATCACACGAACAGGTGACGTTTACTGACGTCGCCTGACGGCCCGAGGGGCCGCGAGGAGAAAGTGCTACTCCGCGACCGCAGAGTTCGCGTGCGACTGGCCGTTCAGGCCGACGAGCTCGATGAACGCCATCGGAGCGGCATCGCCCTTGCGCACGCGCGTCTTGATGATGCGCGTGTAGCCGCCCTTGCCGGCCGCGAAGTGCGGGCCGATCTCGGTGAACAGGCGCTCGAGCGCGTCCCGCGTCATCACGGTCTTGCGCGCCATGCGACGCGCGTGGAGCACCTGGGCCTTCTCGGCCACCGATGCGCCCTCGCCCTTCGCGATGAGCGCGCTCGCGTCGATGCCCCAGCCGATGGTGGACTCCGCGAACGAGCGGAGCTCCTTTGCCTTGGCCTCGGTGGTCTCGATGCGGCCGTGCGTGAGCAGCGCGGTGACCATGTTGTTGAACATGGCCGAACGGTGCGACGCGTTGCGGCCGAGACGACGTCCTGAATTACGATGGCGCATAGCAGTTCCCTAGGGCTTCTTCAGCGGGTTCGGACCCGGCCAGTTGTCGAGCTTCATACCGAGCTGGAGGCCCATCTCGGCCAGCAGCTCCTTGATCTCTTTGAGCGACTTGCGGCCGAAGTTCTTGGTCTTCAGCATCTCGGACTCGGTCTTCTGCACGAGCTCGCCGATGTACTTGATGTTGGCGTTCTGGAGGCAGTTCGCCGAGCGGACGCTGAGCTCCAGCTCGTCGACGGTGCGCCAGAGATTCTCGTTCAGCTTCTCGGCAGCCTCGTCGCGCGGTGCCTCGACCGGCTCCGCCATCTCCTCGAAGTTGATGAACAGGTTGAGCTGCTCCTTGAGGATCTTGGCCGCGTACGCGACGGCATCGTCCGGGCGGACCGAGCCGTTCGTCCACGCCTCGAGGGTCAGCTTGTCGTAGTCCGTCTGCTGACCGACGCGGGCGTTGGTGACGATGAAGTTCACCTTGCGGATCGGCGAGAACAGCGCGTCGATCGCGATGGTGCCGACCGGCAGCTCGGTCGAGTGGCGGTCGGCCGACGCGTAACCGCGACCGGTCATGATCGTGAGCTCGATCGCGACCTTGCCATCCTTCGCCAGCGTGCAGATGCGGTGGTCGGGGTTGAGGCAGGTGACGCCATCGACGAGCGCGATGTCACCGGCGGTGACCGCGCCCTCGCCCTGCTTGTCGAGCCGGACCGTATAGGTCTTGTCGTGCTCGACCTTGAACAGGGTCTCCTTGAGGTTGAGAATGATGTCCGTCACGTCCTCGACGACGCCCGGGAGCGACGTGAACTCGTGCAGCGCGCCCTCGATCGCGATGTGCGTGATCGCGGCGCCCTGGAGCGACGACAGCAGGATGCGGCGCAGCGCGACGCCGAGCGTCGTGCCGAAGCCGCGCTCGAGCGGCTCGCACGAGAACTTGCCGTAGGTGTCTGAGCGCTCCTCGATCTCGAGCGTGCGCGGCCGGATGAGGTCGCGCCAGTTCTTGGCCATGAACGCAGTCTGCTCGGGGGTCGGTTCCATCTTCGGTCTCTCCTCTTCGACGCGCTTTCATCACGGTCGAATAAAAATGGCGGGCTGCGAGACCCGCCATGCCTCTCGGGTTGAGAGGGCCGTCGCTACTTACTTCGAATAGAGCTCGATGATGAGCTGCTCGCGGATCGGGAGCGTGACGTCCTCGCGGCTCGGAAGCTGCGTGACCGCGCCACGGAAGTTCTCCTTGTCGAGCTGGATCCACTGCGGCACGCCGCGGCGATCCACGGCGGCGAGCGCCTCGTTGATCCGGGCCATCTTCTGCGACGACTCGCGGACCTGAAGCACATCGCGCGCGCGCACCAGGTACGACGGGATGTTGACCTTCTTGCCGTTGATCGTGAAGTGACCGTGGCGGACGAGCTGCCGCGCCTCGGCGTGGTCGCTCGCGAAGCCCATGCGGTACACGACGTTGTCGAGCCGACGCTCGAGCAACTGCACGAGCACATGACCGGAGACGCCCTTGCTCTGGACGGCCTTGTGGTAGTAGCCGCGGAACTGGCGCTCGGCGATGCCGTAGATGCGCTTGACCTTCTGCTTCTCGCGCAGCTGCTCGCCGTAGTCCGACCGCTTCTTGCGGCGGCTCTGGCCGTGCTGACCGGGCGGATACGAGCGACGCTCGTACCCGCACTTGTCGGTGTAGCAACGCTCTCCCTTGAGGAAGAGCTTCATGTCTTCACGCCGGCAGAGCCGACAAACTGCACCCGTATAGCGAGCCATAATCTTGGTCGTTTCTTAGCTTACGAGGTGATCAGACGCGACGGCGCTTGCGCGGCCGGCAACCGTTGTGGGGAACGGGAGTGACGTCCCGGATGAGATTGATCTTGAAGCCGGCTGCGTTCAGCGCGCGGAGCGCCGACTCGCGACCCGAGCCCGGGCCGTTGACGTACACGGTGACGTTGCGGACGCCGTGCTCCATCGCCTTCTTGGCGGCGTCCTCGGCGGCGAGCTGCGCGGCGAACGGCGTCGACTTGCGCGAGCCCTTGAAGCCGCACGTACCCGCGGACGACCAGGCAACGACGTTGCCCGAGACATCCGTGATCGACACGATGGTGTTGTTGAACGTCGCGGCGATGTGCGCGACGCCGGTCTGGATGTTCTTCCGGACCTTCTTCTTCTGCTTGGCCTTGGTCTGCGACATGTTCGATTTCCCTTGGCCTTACTTCTTGGTCACTGCGCCGAGCTTCTTGACGGCCATGCGACGGGGTCCCTTACGCGTACGCGCATTGGTGTGCGTGCGCTGACCGCGAACCGGCAGGTTCCGGCGATGGCGTGAACCGCGGTACGAACCGAGGTCCATCAGGCGCTTGATGTTCAGCTGCACGTCACGGCGGAGATCGCCCTCGACGCGGTAGTTCGCCTCGATCGCATCGCGGATCTTGCGGACGTCGTTCTCGTCGAGATCGTCGCTCTTCTTGTCGGGCGAGATGCCCGCGTTATCGAGAACGATGTTGGCCGCGTGGCGACCAATTCCGTAAATGTACGTGAGTGCGATCTCGATGCGCTTGTTGCGCGGGAGATCGACGCCTGCGATGCGAGCCATACTTGCCTCTTTAACCCTGGCGCTGCTTGTGACGCGCGTTGCTGCAGATGATCCGGACTACGCCCTTGCGCTTGATGACCTTGCACTTGACGCAGATGGGCTTGACGCTTGCTCGAACTTTCATATCGGTGATTTCTTTGATCTGTGGGCCAAGCCCGCGTGGGCGAACAATGCTCGGAGTCAGAGTCGAGTCAGTACCAGGGGGCCGTCGTCCGTGATCGCGATCGTGTGCTCGAAATGCGCTGACATCGAGCGGTCGCGGGTCACGGCTGTCCATTCATCTGCGAGCTCTTCGACCTCAGGGGTCCCGGCGTTTACCATAGGCTCGACGGCGATGACAAGACCGCTCTTCATGCGTTTCCCGCTGCCAGGTCGGCGGGTGTCCGTGAAGTTGGGGACCTGGGGATCCTCGTGCATCTGCCGACCAGTACCATGTCCGACGAACTGTCGGACCACGGAATAGCCACGTGATTCTGCATACTCCTGCACGGCGTGGCCGAGGTCGCCCAGGCGGTTCCCGGGGGTGCAGAGGGCGATCGCGGCCTCCAGAGCCTCCCGCGTGGTGTCCACCAGGCGGCGATTTTCGGCGCTGACGGCTCCCACACACACCGTGCGGGCGGTGTCCGCGCACCAGCCGTTCTTGAAGATCCCGAAGTCGATCCCGATGATATCGCCGTCCAGGAGCACGTCGGACTTGCGGGGGATGCCGTGGACGATGACCTCGTTCCGCGACGTGCACAGCACGGCGGGGTACGGCGGCTTGCCCGGGTTGTAGTTCAGGAACGCGCTCTTGACCTTGTACTTGTCGATGCCGCGCCGCGCGATCTGGTCGAGGTCCCACGTCGAGACGCCCGGCTTCGCCGCCGCGCAGACGTCCTCGAGGATCGTCGCCGCCACCACCCCGGCCTCGCGCATCTCGCGAAGCTCGTCCTTGGACTTGAGGTGGATCCTCACGATCGGCTGCTAGCGAACTGCCGCGCGACCACGGATCCGCGGACCCTTGGGACCTGCGAAGCCTTCGTAGTTGCGCGTGATGAGGTGCGACTCGATCTGCTGCACCGTATCGAGCGCGACGCCGACGACAATGAGCAGGCCGGTGCCGCCGAACTGGAACGGCACGTTCAGGTACTTCTGCAGGAGCGCCGGGATCATGCACACGACCGAGAGGTACAGCGCCCCCGCGAACGTGATGCGCGACAGCACGCGCTCGATGTACTGGGCGGTGTGCTTGCCCGGGCGGATGCCCGGCACGAACCCACCGGACTTCTTCAGGTTGTCCGCGACGTCGACGGGGTTGAAGACCACCGACGTGTAGAAGAACGCGAAGAACACGACGAGCGTCGTGAACAGCAGGTTGTAGCGCCAATCGCTCCGATTCAGGATCGACGAGAACTCGGACAGCATGTTGTTCTTCGACATGCCGGCGATCTGCGCCGGGAACATGAGGATGGACGACGCGAAGATCGGCGGGATCACTCCCGACACGTTCAGCTTCAACGGCAGGTAGCTCTGGGACCCAGAGTACATTTTCCGCCCGACCTGCCGCTTCGTATACTGCACCGGCACGCGCCGGTGGGCCCGTTCGAAGAAGCAGATCGCCGCCACCGTGGCCACCACGAGCACGAGCATGAACAGGATGGCGAGGCCGCTCTGGCCACTGCCAGCGCCGCCCGAGCCGCCCAGGAAGCGCGTGATGCCGTCGGGCATCGCCGCGACGATGCCAGCGAAGATGATCATCGACGAGCCGTTGCCGATGCCGCTCTCGGTGATGAGCTCGCCGAACCACATGATGACGACCGTGCCGGTGGTCATCGTGATGAGCGTCAGCAGGTGGAACGTGAGGCCCGGATTGCTGACGACTTCGGCCCCGCCGCGCGACAGGCTCTCGACGTAGCTCGCCGCGAACCAGGACTGGACGCAGGCGATGAGCACGGTGCCGTAGCGCGTCAACTGGTTGATGCGCTGGCGTCCCTGCTCGCCCTCCTTGTTCATCTGGTCGAGCTTGGGGACGACGACCGTGAGCAGCTGCATCACGATCGAGGAAGTCACGTACGGCATGATGCCGAGCGTGAAGATGGAGAACTGCTGGAGCGCTCCGCCCGAGAACATGTTGAACATGCCCAGGAACGAGCCGGAGCCGCCCTTCGTGACGACGTGACTCATCTCGACGCGGTTCACACCGGGGATCGTGATGAACACACCGAGCCGGTAGACGGCCAAAATGAACAGCGTGAACAAGATCCGGCGCCGAAGCTCCGGGATCTTGGTGATGTTGCCGAGGAAAGCCACGAAGGTGTGCTCTTACTAACCCTCGGAGGCCGAAGGCGCAACCGCGGAGGTATTGATCAGCTCGACCGATCCACCCGCAGCTTCGATCTTCGACTTTGCCGTCGCCGACGCCGCGTGGACGCGGATCGCGAACTTCTTCGTGATCTCGCCCTCGCCGAGCACCTTCACGCGCTCGATGTTCTTCGGCACGAGGCCCGTCGCGCGCAGCGCGTCGATGTCGACCGTGGCGCCCGCCTCGAACAGGTTCTCGAGCGTCTCGACGTTGATCGGGAACGTCTCGACGCGGTTCGGATTCTTGAAGCCGCGCTTCGGGATGCGGCGGACCATCGGGACCTGACCGCCCTCGAAGCCGAGGCGCGCGCCGTGGTGGCCCGGACGGGCCTTTTGGCCCTTGACGCCCTTACCGGACGTCTTGCCCGTACCCGAGCCACGACCGCGGCCGAGCCGCTTCTTGGTCTTCGTGGCGCCCGGGTTCGGGTGGAGATTGTGCAGCGAGATCGTCATCTGAGTCATTCCTCTGAGGCGGGGAGCGGCGTGGAGCGAAGGTCAGTCCGCCGCGACGACGGACACCAGATGGCTGACCTTACGGATCATGCCGCGAATGGCATCGGTGTCCTCGAGGATCACCGACTTGTGCGGACCGCGCAGACCCATACCCTCGAGGGTGAGGCGCTGCGTCTCCGGGCGGCCGACGCCGCTCTTGACTTGCGTGACTTTGAGCTTGATGGCCATGGCCTGGGACCTTACGCGTCCGGCGCCGTCGAGCGGCGGATGTAGAGATCGGACACGGTCTTGCCGCGGGTCTTGGCGACCTGCTCGACCGAGCGCAGCGCCTTCAGCGCGACGATCGTCGCGTGAATGACGTTGTGCTTGTTCGACGTGCCGATGGACTTCGTGAGGATGTCCGTGATGCCCGCGACTTCGAGCACCGGGCGGCACCCACCACCGGCGATGACGCCGGTGCCGGGGGACGCGGGACGGAGCAGCACCTGCGCGGCACCGAAGAATCCTTCGATGTCGTGCGGGATCGTGCCCTTCACGAGGGGGATCTTGAAGAGGTTACGCTTGGCGCGGTCGGTGCCCTTGCGGATCGCCTCCGGCACCTCGTTCGCCTTGCCGAGGCCAGCGCCGACGAAGCCGTGCAGGTCACCGACGACGACGAGCGCCGAGAACGAGAAGCGACGGCCGCCTTTGACGACCTTCGCGACGCGGTTGATATGAACGACGCGGTCGACGAGCTCGCCGACTTCTGCGGGATCGATGATCATACGCTCTTAGAACTCCAGACCGGCATCACGGGCGCCATCGGCGATCTCCTTGACGCGACCGTGATAGATGAACCCGTTGCGGTCGAAGACGACCGAGTTGACGCCCGCCGCCTTGAGCTTGTCGCCGATCGCCTTGCCGACGAGCCGCGCGCGCTCCTTCTTCGCCTTGCCCGCGACCGACGCCTTCAGCGTCTCCTCGAGCTCGCTCGCAGCCGCGAGCACGCGGCCCGTGGTGTCGTCCACCGCTTGCGCGTAGACGTAGCGGGTCGAGCGGAACACGGAGAGCCGCGGGCGCTCGGCCGTGCCGGTGATGCGCAGCCGGATGTGGCCCTTGCGCTTCGCGCGCTTGCGCTCTTTGGGGTTGGCGTATTTGACGTGACCAGCCATGGCTACTTACCTGCCGTCTTGCCCGCTTTGCGGACGATGGTCTCTTCGACGTACTTGATACCCTTGCCCTTGTAGGGCTCGGGCGGCCGATAGCTACGGATATTCGCCGCGGCGGCGCCGAGCGCCTGGCGGTCGATCCCCGTGAGGATCAGGTTGTTTTTCTCGACCTTGGCGGCGATGCCCTCGGGCAGCGTGTAATCGATCGGGTGCGAGTACCCGAGCGAGAGCACGAGCTTCTGTCCCTTGACCTCTGCCTTGTAGCCAACGCCATTGATCTCGAGCGTGCGGGTGAACCCCGTCGTGACGCCCGTGATCATGTTGTTGACGAGCGCGCGCATGAGGCCGTGCGCGGCGCGAACGGGCGCGTGCTCGGCGGAGCGCTCGAACACGAGCACGTCCTTCTGCTCCTCGTCCTTCGCCTGCTTGATCTCGATATCCTTGTGACGCTTCAGCGACAGGGAGCCCTTCGGGCCCTTCGTCGAGATCGTGTCCTTGGTGATGGAGACCTGGACGCCCTTCGGAATCTCGATGGCTTTACGACCGATGCGGGACATAGATCACCAGACCTCGCAAAGGATCTCGCCGCCGACGCCCTTGTTCCGGGCCTCGCGGTCCGTCATCACGCCCTGCGACGTCGACAGGATGGCGATGCCGAGGCCGTTGCGCACGCGCGGAACGGACTTGGCGGGGAGGTACGAGCGCTGCCCGGGGCGCGACACGCGACGCATCCCGGTGATGGCGCTGCCCTGCCCTGCGCGGCCGTCGTAGCGGAGCACGACCTTGATCATGCCCTGCTTGTCGTCATCGACAGAGGTCACGGTCTGGAGGAAGCCTTCATCGCGCAGGATCTCGGCGAGGCGAAGCTTCAAGTTCGAGCGCGGACACTCGACCTGCTGCTTGCGTGCACGGATGCCGTTGCGAATGCGGCTCAGAAAATCTGCAATAGGATCGGTCATCGACATACGGCAGTCCTCACCAGCTCGACTTGATCACGCCCGGGATATCGCCGCGCAACGCGAGCTCGCGAAAGCACAGGCGACACATCTCGAACTTGCGGAGGTACGCACGCGACCGACCGCAGCGCTTGCAGCGGTTCTTCACGCGAACGTTGAACTTGTGCTTCTTGGGAAGCATATCGACCAGCTTGCTCATGGCTTCTGGGTCCTGCTTTAGACAGTTGCCGCGGTCGCGTCGGCGGCCGGCGCGGCGGTGGGGGTGGCGGCGACAACCGGGACCGGCTGGCGGAACGGCATCCCGAGGAATCCCAGGAGCGCGCGCCCTTCGGCGTCGCTACCCGCGGTCGTCACGATGCTGATGTTCATGCCCTTGACCGAGTCGATCTTGTCGTACTCGATCTCCGGGAAGATGATCTGCTCCTTCACGCCCATGGTGAAGTTGCCGCGGCCGTCGAAGCCGCGCGGCGACACGCCGCGGAAATCGCGGACGCGGGGCAGCGCGACGTTCAGCAGACGGTCGAGGAACTCCCACATGCGCTCGCGGCGGAGCGTGACCATCACGCCGATCTTCTGGCCCTTGCGGAGCTTGAAGACCGCGATGTCCTTCTTCGCCTTGGAGACGACCGGCGACTGACCGGTGATCTGCTTGAGCTCGTCGATCGCGTACTCGATCATCTTGGGCTCGTCCTTGGCTTTGCCGAGGCCCATGTTGATCGTGACCTTCACGATGCGCGGCACCTGCATGATGGAGGTGTAGCTGAACTCCTTCATCATCTGGGGGCGGATCGTGACGTCGTACTTGCCCTTGAGGTTCGGGGCCTTCTCGCGCTTGTACTTCGGGGCCGGGCCCGTGGGCTCGGCGACCTTCTTCTTCTTGGCGCCTTCACCCTGCTTGGGGGTGCGCTCCTTCTTCGGAGCGGGGGCTGCGCCGTCGCTGGCTTTCTCGCCAGCCTGGCCCTTGGTGTCGTCCTTCGCCATGGTCGTCTCGCCTTACTCGGCAGCCGCGGTGGAGACCGCAGCCTGGAACTTCGTGCCGGACTTCACGCCGACGCGATGCTTCTTGTCGCCCTCGACGACGGCCTTCGTGCGCGTGCCGCGCCCGAGCTTGTCGTCGAACAGCGCCACGTTGGAGATGTGGACGGTGCCCTCTTGCTCGACAATGCCGCCCTTGGGGGACGCCTGCGTCGGCTTCGAGTGCTTCTTGCGCATCGCGACCTTCTCGATCATGACGCGCTCGCCGAGGACCTTCAGGATCTTGCCCTTCTTGCCCTTGTGCGACCCGGCCGTGACGATCACGAGGTCACCCTTGCGTACGTGCGGCATGACTACAGGACCTCCGGCGCGAGCGAGATGATCTTCATGAAGCGCTTGGCGCGCAGCTCGCGAGCGACCGGGCCAAAGATACGCGTGCCGATCGGCTCGTTCTCCTTGTTCACCAGCACGGCCGAGTTGCCGTCGAAGCGGATGTAGCTGCCATCGGGGCGCGCCAGCTCGCGGCGGACGCGGACGATCACGGCGCGGGCGACTTCGCCCTTCTTCACCTTGGCGCCCGGAATCGCTTCGCGGATCGAGACGACGATGACGTCGCCGATCGTGGCGTAGCGACGGCGCGAGCCGCCGAGCACTTTGATGCAGTAGACCTTCTTGGCGCCGCTGTTGTCAGCGACGTCGAGGACCGAGGTCATCTGGATCACGACGCGACCTCCGTACCGACGGCCTTGTTCGTGATCCGGAGCAGCCGCCAGCGCTTGGTGCGCGACATCGGCTTGCTCTCGATGATCTCGACCTGGTCTCCGACCTTGGCCGAGTTCAGCTCGTCATGAGCTTTGTACTTCACGCGGCGCGTGAGGAACTTGTGGAACCGTCGGTCGCGGACGCGGCGGCTGACGGAGACGACGATCGTCTTCTCCATCGAGTCGCTCGTCACGGTACCGACGATCACGCGACGCGAGCCACGCTCGTCCGCGGATGTCGTCGTAGTTGCTTCCTGGGTTGCCATGTCTTTCACTTCGCCTTTTGCTGCGTCGATGCGCCGTGGGCCTCGAGGCCCAGGCCGCGACCGCGGAGGATCGTCTGGACCCGCGCGATGTCGCGACGCTTCTTCTGGAGCTCGGCCGTCGACGTCACCTGATTGGTGTGCTGACCGAGCTGGAGCCGGAACAATGCGTCCCGCGTCTCCACGAGGTGCGAGCGGAGCTCGTCATCGGGGAGGTCGCGAAACGTCGAGAGCGATTTGGTCTGCTTGCTCATAGAGCACTCACACGCGAGATGAGGTGGGTCCGGATCGGAAGCTTGTGGTGGGCGCGGAGGAATGCCGTGCGGGCAACCTCCTCGGTGACACCTTCCACTTCGAAGATCACGCGGCCAGGGCGAACGATGGCCACGTAGCCCTCGACGGCGCCCTTGCCGGTACCCATGCGAGTCTCGGCGGGCTTCTTCGTGAACGGGTGGTCCGGGAAGATGCGGACGTAGATCTTCCCGAGCTTCTTCACCTGGCGGGAGATGGCGACACGAGCCGCCTCGATCTGGCGAGCCGTGATCCAGCCCGGCTCCAGCACTTGCATGCCGAAATCGCCGAACGAGACCTCGTTACCGCCCTTGGAGAAGCCCTTCGTGCGGCCCTTGTGGGCCTTACGGAACTTCGTACGCTTTGGAGAGAGCATGACTTCTGACCTTTAGCGGGCAGTGCCCGGAACGTTCTGGACTTGGGTCTTACGGGCCGTCGGAAGGATCTCGCCGTGGAATACCCACGCCTTGACGCCGATCGAGCCGTAGGTCGTCTTCGCGGTCGTGAAGCCGTACTCGATGTCGGCGCGGAGGGTGTGGAGAGGCACGCGGCCCTCCTTGTACCACTCCCGGCGGCACATCTCTGCCCCACCGAGGCGGCCGCTGGAGGCGACCTTGATGCCCTTGGCGCCGAACTTCATGGCCGTCTGCGTGGCCTTCTTCATGGCGCGGCGGAAGGCGATGCGGCGCTCGAGCTGCGTCGCGATGTTCTCGGCGACGAGCTGCGCGTTGGTCTCGGCCTTGCGGACCTCGATGATGTTCAGGAACACCTCGTTGTCCGTCAGCGCCTGGACTTCCTTCTTCAGCGTCTCGACACCCGCGCCGCGCTTGCCGATGACGATGCCCGGGCGCGCGGTGTGGATGTTGATCTTCGCCTTGTTGGCCGCGCGCTCGATCTCGATGAACGAGACGCCCGCGTGGTTCAACTTCTTCTTGATGAACGCCTTGAGCTTGAGGTCCTCGTGGAGCCACTTGGCGTAGTTCTTGTCCTCGTACCACCGCGACGACCACGTCTTGATGATGCCGAGACGGAAACCTACCGGATGTGTTTTCTGACCCATGGGGATTCTGACCTAACGCCCCTCGTCCGTGACGACGATGGTGAGGTGGCTGGTGCGGTGATTGATGCGGTTCGCGCGACCCATCGATCGCGGCATGAACCGCTTGTTGATCGTGCCGCCGTCGACGGCGCAGATCAGGATGCGGAGATCCTCGACCGACGAGTCGCCGCCGCTCTTGTCCTCGGCATTCGCCGCCGCGGACTTGATCGCCTTCGAGATGATTCCAGCAGCGCGCTTCGGCATGAGATCGAGTAGGCCGACAGCCTCCTCGACGCTCTTGTGGCGGACGAGCGCGGCGACGACGCGCATCTTGCGCGGCGACATCGTGATTCCACGAACGAGTGAACGTGCCTGCATGGCGCTACCTACTTCTTCCGCTCGCCGGTGTGGCCGTGGAATGTCCGCGTCGGCGAGAACTCGCCGAGCTTGTGGCCCACGTGCTGCTCGG
>JAYSYE010000437.1:0-4067 GCA_043716635.1 Deltaproteobacteria bacterium
AGTTCTCTCATCACGATCTCCAGGACATGAAGCCCGGCTCGCACACCATGCAAGGCAAGCGCCTGGCTCGGACATGACTGGCAGCAGCCTCCGCAAGGCGAGCGCCGCGCGGGGCTTTGCCACGTGCGCACGGTTCGCATCCCGGGCGACCACGCGCACGACGTGCGCCAGACCTCGGTGACGTGGATCGAGGCGCACGCAACCTCGCGTCGGCCCTCGGCGCGGGCCGGCATGCGTGGTGCTACGGACCACCGCATGACCTACCAGACCGTGAATCCGTTCAATGGCGACGTCCTGGAGTCGTTTCCGGAGCTGTCCGATCGAGAGCTCGAGGTCGCGCTCGCGACCGCTGCCACGTGCTTCGACAGCTGGCGGTTCGCCCGGTTTGCCGAGCGCGCGAAGATCGTCGCTCGAGCCGCTGCCATCATGCGCACGCGGGTCGAGGAGCTCGCGCGCCCGGTGACGCTCGAGATGGGCAAGCTCATCGACCAGGCTCGCGGAGAAGTCCTGCTCAGCGCGGACATCCTCGATTACTACGCCACGAATGCGGAGCGCTTTCTCGCCCCGGAGCATCTCGCCCCGGCATCCGGCCAGGCCGATGTCATCAGCACTCCGATCGGGGTGCTCTTCGGTGTCCAGCCGTGGAACTTCCCCTACTACCAGCTGTCCCGCTTCGCAGCGCCAAACCTGATGGCCGGCAACGTGGTGATGGTGAAGCACGCAGGTTGCGTTCCGCAGTGTGCTCTCGCGTTCGAGAAGCTGTGGCGTGATGCTGGCGCGCCGGCGGGTGCTTACACCAACCTGTTCATCTCGTACGATCAGGTGAATCGCGTCATCGATGACCCGCGGATCAAAGGAGTTGCGTTGACGGGCAGCGTGGAGGCCGGCAAGCAAGTCGCAGCAAGGGCGGGTCAGAATCTGAAGAAGTCGACGATGGAGCTCGGCGGAAGCGACGCGTTCATCGTACTCGAGGACGCCGACCTCGAAAAAACCGTCAAGTGGGCGGTCTGGGGCAAGATGAACAACACGGGGCAGTGCTGTGTCGCGGCGAAGCGCTTCATCGTGGTCGAGCCGCTCGCGGCGCGGTTCCTGGAGCAGTTTCGCACGGCACTCGGTGCCCTGAAGCCGGGCGATCCGATGGACGCGGCGACCACGCTCGGGCCGCTCTCGACCGAGGCCGCGCTGGTCAAGCTGGTCGACCAGGTCAAGCGTGCGATCGCGGCGGGTGCCACGCTCGTGATGGGCGGCGACCGCATCGATCGGCCCGGCTCGTTCATGCAGCCGACGATCCTCGCGAACATCACCCCGGACAATCCCGCCTTCCATGAAGAGTTCTTCGGGCCCGTCGCGCTCTTCTTCCGGGTCCGCGACGAGGATGCGGCCGTCGCGCTCGCGAATGACTCCGAGTTCGGACTCGGCGGCTGTGTATTCACGGGTGACGAGGCACGGGGCCGCCGCGTGGCGAACCGGGTCGACACCGGGATGATGTTTGTCAATCACCCGACGTGGACGACTCCGGACCTGCCGTTCGGCGGAATCAAGAGCTCGGGGTACGGCCGCGAGCTCTCGAGCATGGGAATCCAGGAGTTCGTGAACAAGAAGCTGGTCAGGGTCGCCTCGATCGACGCGCCGGCGTGAACGACGCGCCGGCGTGAATGGCGCGCCGGCGTGAAGTCTTGCGCACAGGGTAGGCGCCGGCCCCGCGACGAAGGTCGTCGGGCTGTCGTCGGGCTAACGGGCTCCTGCACACGAACGCTTGCGCGGCGGGAGGTAGCGGCCGCTTCGCTCGAGTGAGACCCGCGAGCTGCCATTCGGGCGGAATCGAGAGACCGGGGGGCCAGCCGCGAGCTTTCGAGCACGGAGATCAAGGACGTCGTGAAGCTTTGCCCCGCGCGTTCTCCGCGAATACTCAGTCTGCCTCGGCGGCGTCTGCAGGATGAACGCCGGCCGCGCCTGCAGCGAGCCATGCATCGGTCCATGCCTTGATCTTCGCGAGGTCCTCGCCCTTCACGGCACCCGGTTTGTCGTACGGCATCGTCGGCTTCGCGCCATCGATCCCGAGCACCTTGCGAACCTCGTTGCCGATGGAATCCGTGTGATGACCGCCGAAGGGGTACGTGGTCATGTTCATGTGCGCGAGCTTCTTGCCACTCGCCTTCTTGCCGCCCTCGAGGTGGCACTTCGCGCAGTAGGTCTGGAACACCGGCTTCGCGGTCTCGTACGCCGTCATCTCCGAGGCGAGCAGGTCGGCCTTGATCTTCGTATCGTCCGGCTTCGCGGGCTCGGCGGGCCGCGCCGGCTCGGACACGACGACCGGGGTCTCCGGAGCCGGTGGAGCCTCGATCGGCGCCACGGCGCTGCCGCCCTGGTCGCTCGGCTGGGGGTTCGCTGGCGGAGTGGGCTTGGAGCCGCAGGCGGCGAGGAGCGCCGCGCACATCGTGAGTTGCAACTTGGTCATGGGGTTTGTTCTCCGTTGAAGCTGGTGCTGTAACGCAACGCGATGGAGCACGCCACGGGCCAGCCCTCGAATGCCTCGGCTGATGCGCCTACCGTGCATCACCGCTGCGCCGAGTGACTGGCGCGGTTACAGGTAACCGGGTCGACCCGAAAAGGTGTGGCTGGAAGCCGCGATCGGTGGGCGATGTACGTCGAAGCTGGCCGTGCCGGCACCGCTGGGTGCCTGCCCGTCGCCCGCCCTGACGCATGCGCAGCTTCCGCTTCAGAGCGCGGCGACGAGCAGCGCCGTCAGCGAGAACAGGCTGGTGAGCAGCGCGGCCCGCCCGAGCAAAGAGCACGGACGCGCGCGTGGTCTCGTCACGGCGGTCGCATCCGCAAGTGCGCCCAGATCGCTGACCCGCCAGGCCCCGTCCGGTACTCGGAGCCTCGCGAGGCGACCTCGAATCAGCAGACGGTCGGTCGCCGTGACCAGCTGTTCCGTGTTGATGGTCTCGATGACTGCGAGGTCGTACATGACGGCTGGTGGTGCAGGCACCGCGCCACCGTGTTCGAGCTGCAGTGTCGCGGGGTTACGTTGCCATGCGGCACGCGGCGCGCCTGACGAGGGTTACAGGATGCAGCCCGCGGGAATCGTGACCGGACGAGTTACGGACCCGGCCTGCCGAGGAGCACGTCGTGGCGTCCTGCGGTTCGCCGGCGTGGAGGCGGGCACGAGTGAGGTGGCCTGCCCGTGCTACACGCGATGGATGATGAAGATCGCGATGTGTCTCATTCCGCTGGCCCTCCTCGCCGCTTGCGGCAAGTCCGAGCCGACGGGCTCTGCCCCGGCGATGGCGACCGCCCCGAAGGTCGCGCCCACCTCCCCCGCCGCGCCCGTGGCACCCGCAGCGCCCGTCGCGGCGACGCGCGTCGCGATCAGCGTCACGGAGAACGGCTTCGAGCCCGAGAGTGTCAACGTGCCCGCGGGCAAGCCAGTGACGCTCGTGTTCAAGCGCGTGACGAACAAGACCTGCGCCAAGGCGATCGTGCTCACCATGGCCGATGGCAAGACGATCGAGCGCGAGCTCCCGCTCGACACGCCGGTCGAGCTCGCCGCCACGTTCCCGAAGGCCGGACGGCTCGGCTACGCATGCTCGATGGACATGATCAAGGGCACCGTCGTCGTGCAGTGATCGCCCCGGGGAAGTAGCGAACTGTACCCCACCTGGGTATAGTCCCGGCCATGGGACACACGGCACGCGACGCGGAGAAGCTCGTCCTGCGAGTGAAAAAGATTCGCGGCCAGGTCGACGGGATCCTGCGGCACCTCGAAGCAGACGACGATGACTGCTTCGCCGTGCTCCAGACGGTCGCCGCGTGCCGCGGGGCGCTGACGAGCCTGATGGTCGAGATCATCGACGGGCACGTCCGCGAACACATCCTCGCTCCGAGCGAGCAGCCAACCGCGGCGCAGACCAAGGCCGCGGAGCAGCTGCTCGACATCGTCCGCGCGTTCGTGAAGTGAGCGCGATGCAGACCACCTGGCAACGCCACGGCGAGGCGATCACGACCGTCCTGTGCGGCGCGTTCGTCGTCGCGGGCGCGCTCGCGCGACAGCACGTGTCCATCTA
>JAYSYE010000438.1:0-4063 GCA_043716635.1 Deltaproteobacteria bacterium
GATGTCGGCGACCTGCCGATGATCAAGAAGCGGCTGAAGGACGGCGAGGCCGCGGGCGAGCTCGGACTCCAATTCAAGGTGCAGCCACCCGACGTGGCGCTCGAAGACCGCAAGCTGGAGGTCAGCTTCATCGAGCCGGGCGGACCCGCGGCGAAGACCGCGATCGAGGTCGGCGACGTGGTCACGAGCGTGGATGGCATCAGCGTCGTGGGCGAGAACGCGATGCAGGGCTACCTGATGATGAATGCCCCCGTGGGGACGACGCTCGCGCTGGAGCTCGCGCGCGGGACGACCGTGAACGTCACGCTCGCCGCCCCGTAGATGCTAGCTTTCCGCCGTGACCGACCGTAGTCCCAAGCTCAGCGGCGCGGATGTCCGCCGCCTCTTCCTCGAGTTCTTCGCGCAGCGCGGGCACCAGCCCGTGGCCTCGAGCGCGCTCGTGCCGGCCAACGACCCCACGCTCCTGTTCACGAACGCCGGCATGGTTCCGTTCAAGGACGTCTTCACGGGCGCCGAGGTGCGGCCGTACAAGCGGGCGACCACGTCCCAGAAGTGCGTGCGCGCGGGCGGCAAGCACAACGATCTCGACGAGGTCGGCAAGACGCCGCGGCACCACACGTTCTTCGAGATGCTCGGGAACTTCTCGTTCGGCGACTACTTCAAGGAGGACGCGATCGCGTGGGCGTGGGAGCTGCTCACGAAGGTCTACGCGATCGACACGTCGCGGCTGTGCGTCACCGTGTACGGCGGCGACCCGGAGCTGCCGGGCATCGGGCCGGATGACGAGGCGCGCGCGATCTGGAAGCGGGTCACCGGCTTCGGCGACGACCGCATCATCGGCCTCGGCAAGAAGGACAACTTCTGGATGATGGGCGACACGGGCCCCATGGGTCCGTGCACGGAGATCCACTACTTTGCGGGCGGCGTGCCGACCTCGTTCCCGACGCAGGACCCGGCGACGTGGCCGGGCTGGCTCGAGCTCTGGAATCTCGTGTTCATGCAGTTCGAGCGCCGCGAGAAGGACGGGCCGCTGGCGCCGCTGCCCGCGCCGTCGATCGATACGGGCGCCGGGCTCGAGCGCGTGACGAGCGTGGTGCAGGGCGTCGCGAGCAACTACGACACGGACCTGTTCACGGGCATCCTCGCGAAGGCGGCGGCGCTCGCGGGCAAGACCTACGGCGCGAACGCGGAGCACGACACGTCGCTGCGCGTGATCGCGGACCACGCGCGCACGACGGCGTTCCTGATCGCGGACGGCGTGTTCCCCGACAAGACGGGGCGCGAGTACGTGCTGCGGCGCATCTTCCGGCGCGCGGTCCGGCACGGCAAGCAGCTCGGGATCGAGCGGCCGTTCATGCACGAGGTGTGTCTGCAGGTGATCGCCGAGATGGGCGGGCAGTACCCCGAGCTCGCCGAGCGCCAGAAGGTGATCGTCGAGGTCGCGCTCGAGGAGGAGAAGCGCTTCCGCGCGACGCTCGACCGCGGCCTCGCGCTGCTCGACGACGAGTTCGCGCGCATGAAGGCGGCGGGGCTCACGGCCGTACCGGGCAAGAGCGTGTTCACGCTCTACGACACGTTCGGGTTCCCCGACGATCTGACGGAGATCATCGCGGGCGAGCGCGGGTACACCGTCGACCGGGAGGGCTATCGCGCCGCGATGGTGCAGGCGCAGGGCCTGAGCAAGTTCGGCGGGAGCGACCAGGAGGCGGTGGCGAGCGAGCTCAAGGCGATCGCGAGCGAGCTGGGCGCGACGAAGTTCCTCGGCTACGACGGCCACGTCGGCGACGGCGTCGTCAAGGTCGTGCTCGTCGGCGGCAAGCGGGTCGATCGCGCGAGCACGGGCGACCGCGTGCAGCTCGTGTTCGACCAGACGCCATTCTACGCGGAGAGCGGCGGGCAGATCGGCGACACGGGCGAGGTCGTCACGGCGACGGCGCGCGTGAAGATCGACGACACGAAGAAGCCCGCGGGCGATGTCCACGTGCTGATGGGGGAGGTCGTCGAGGGCTCGATCGGCATCGGCGACACGGTCGCGTTCACGGTCGACGAGATGCGCCGCGACCGCATCCGCGCGAACCACTCGGCGACGCACCTGCTCCACCACGCGCTGAAGCACGTGCTGGGCGGGCACGTGGCCCAGAAGGGCTCGCTCGTGTCTCCGGATCGACTGCGCTTCGACTTCGCGCACTTCTCGCCCGTGACCGCGGAGCAGAAGCGCGCCGTCGAGGACATCGTGAATGCAGAGATCCGGCGCAACCGAGATACGGTCGTCGAGGTGCTGCCGATCGACCAGGCGAAGCAGCGGGGCGCCGTCGCCATGTTCGGCGAGAAGTACGGCGACACGGTGCGCGTGGTGTCGATCGGCGGCGAGTCGATGGAGTTCTGCGGCGGCACGCACGTGCGGCGCGCGGGCGACATCGGCCTGATGAAGATCGTGAGCGAGGCGGGCGTCGCGCAGGGCGTGCGACGCATCGAGGCCGTCACGGGGGCGGGCGCGTTCGACTATCTGCGCAAGCTCGAGGACGAGCTGGGGCGGGCGGGCGAGCGACTGAAGGCGGCACCGTTCGAGGTCTCGGCGCGCGTGGAGGCGATGATCGCGGACCGCAAGGCGGTCGATCGCGAGCTCGACAAGCTGAAGCAGCGGCTCGCATCGGGCGGCGGCGCGCGCGATCTGCTCGCGGAGACCGTGACGATCAAGGGCATCAAGGTCCTCGTGGCTGCGGTGGAGACGGATGACGCGAAGGTGCTCCGCGACACGGGCGACCAGCTGCGCGACCAGCTCGGATCGGGCGTCGTGCTGCTCGCGGGCACGGGCGGCGCCGAGGTGAAGCTCATCGCGATGGTCACGAAGGACCTCGTCGCCAGGCTGTCGGCGGGCAAGTTGCTCGGCGAGGTCGCGGCCAAGCTGGGCGGGCGCGCCGGCGGGAAGCCGGAAATGGCGCAGGGCGGCGGCAAGGACGCAGCGGCCGTGCCCCAGGCACTCGAGTTCGCGCGCTCGTGGGTCGAAGCGAACGCCTGAGGGGCGCACTGAAATTGCGGTTTCTCTAGCGGGGCGGGATACTTACTCCGCCTTGGCTGCCGACGATGCCACCGCACCACGACCGCCCGTCGTGCTGCGGATCAAGCTGCGCTACGACGACGTCGAGTCGATGGTGCAGCGGTTCGCGCCCAACATCGGCAAGACCGGGCTGTTCCTGCCGACGAAGTCGCTGCAGCCGCTCGGCACCGAGGTGAAGTTCGAGCTGCGGCTGTCGACCGACGTCCCCGTGCTGGTGGGGCTCGGTCGCGTGAGAGCGGTCCAGGCGTTCGACGAGGCGAATCCGCGCGGCGTGTTCGGGATGAGCCTCGAGCTGATGCGCGTGACCCGCGAGAGTCGCGAGCTGATCCTCCGCATGCTGGAGGCACGCAAGACGCTGGGCCTGACCGAAGCCGCGCTCCCGCTGCCGGCTGATCTCGAGGCGGCGCGGGCGCGGGACCTGACGACGCCGGCGCCGGGGCCTGCGCCGCTGCCGCGGATGATGACAGCGTCGCCGGTGTCCGAGTCGCCCGAGCCGCTCATGACGGCGCCGCGGCGGCATGGCGGATCGATCGCGACCGCCAAGGCGAGCCAGCCGATCCGCGCGCTCGCGGCGGAGGCTCCACGGCGAGGCCGGGTGCCGGTCGCCGCGCTCATCGAGCGGGCGTCAGGGCCGATCGTGTCGGTCCAGGTGCTGGATGCGGCGCTCGACGCGGACGTCGACCTGGGCGCCGTGCTCGCACGTGCGCGGCTGATCGCCGTCGGCAGCTTCGGCGACGACGCGGAGCTCGAGTCGCTCCGCGATGCGGGCGCGACGCCCGTGGCGATCGATGTCGAGGCCGCGTCCGCGGAGCTCGCCCGCCAGCTCGGTGGCGCGCCGATCCGGCGGAGCGAGCGCGGGGTGCGGCGAGTGCCGCCGGGAGTCCTGGTCGCGATTCCGGCGCCCGAGCCGGCGCCCGAGCCCGAGCCCGAGCCCGAGCCCGAGCCCGAGCCCGAGCCCGAGCCCGAGCCCGAGCCCGAGCTTGCGGCGATCCCGGAGCTGCTCGC
>JAYSYE010000439.1:0-4059 GCA_043716635.1 Deltaproteobacteria bacterium
CCCGAAGATCTCGGCGACCGTCGTGGCCACTTGCAGCGGGTCTCGAACAAACTCCGACATCGTTCGGCGGCTCATCATGCCGGTGGAACCGACGCGCGATTCCCGAAATTCCATCTGAGGCGCGAAAATTTCCGGAGCGTTTTCGATCACCTACGTCGCAAGAACGAGGGGATCCCTCAGTTGTTAGCGAGCAGGCCGCTCGAGGTTCTAAACGATGGTTTCGGGCGGGCGGGTTGAGGGGATGCTGCTCCTGCGGTGTTAGCGAGCAGGCCGCTCGAGGTTCTGGACGATGGTTTCGGGCGGGCGGGTGGAGGTGATGCCGCTCTGACGCCATCGCCGCCATTGATTTGGCGACGAGCCGCCTGGGTGAGGTACACGCGGCATCCGTGCAGGCACCGCGCGCGCGGTCCGCGCCGCACCCCATCTAACTTGGCGCGCTGGCCCGGTGCAGACCGAGCTACAGTGAAGCGCATGTGGAAGGTCCTCGTGCTTGGCGGTGTCCTCGCCGCTTGCTCTCCGAGCGACGAACGGCCGGCGTGCGGCGTGAACCACGAGTGCCCTTCGGGGTCCTCGTGCAACGCGCAGGACGTGTGCGCCCCATCCGGCGATGGTGGCGATGGCGGTGGCGGTGATGACGGCAGCGTGCGCGGTTGCAATGGACCACCGGCGATCGACTTCGATCCGGTCTCATCGTACCCGGGCTCGGGGCTAACGCCCTCGGTCATCGTGACGAACGGCAATGACGATGGCGCCGACTCGCTGCGCGCGGTGATCGCGGCAGCGCCGGCGAATGCGGTCGTCGGGTTCTCCCAACAACTTGCCGGGGCGACGATCAAGCTGACTCGCCGGATCGAGCTCACGCGCTCGGTCACCATCGACGGGGGAGCAGCGCCAGGGCTGACGATCGATGCAGACCTCAAGGACAACGCGTTTCACTTCAACGGCGACGCGGCGACCAAGTTGGCCGTGTTCTCGTTGCGCATCACGCGTGGCCGCACCATGGGATCGGGTGGTGCGATCTCGGTCAACGGCGGTGCGCTCGAGCTCGAGATCGGTGGCGTCACGTTTGTAGACAACGCGGCGGGAGAGGGCGGCGCGATCCGCGCCGGCTATCGCAGCATCAAGACGTTCGTGCACGACAGCGTGTTCATTCGCAACGATGGCTCGTTGACGGCCAGCGGGTTCTCGGGCGGCGCGATCTCCGCGAGCGGCGGCGAGCTTCACGTGGTGCGCTGCCGCTTCGACGCGAATGTCGGCTCTACGAGCGGTGCGGTATACGCGATCCACGCCAACCCGGTGATCGAGTACTCGGTGCTCGTGGGCAACCGAAGCTCCGGTACCACTGGCAGTGGCGCGTTCTTCGCCGATGGCGGTGGGCCGGGTGACTATGGCAACGGCATCACGACCCCAGGGGAGATCACTCTGCGGGGGCTGCGTGTGGAGGGTAATCGCGGCGCGGGTGATGACGGTGGCGCAGCCGAGCTCTACGCATACCCGTCCGACACAGTGACGGTCGAGAGCTCGACATTTCGCAACAACCAGTCAAACCCCGGACGTGCGGGCTCGCTGTTCATCCACGCCGACAAGGTCGTCGACCTCCGGCGCGTGGCGTTCGTCGGCAATACCGCGACCCGTTCGGGCGGCGCGATCTGGGCCGACGGGAATGCGACGTACTCGATCGAGAACGCGCTGTTCTCGGGCAACACCAGCATGAACGATCTGGGCGGCGCCTTGCGCATGGAGCTATCAGCTACTGGAGCGCTCCGCATCGCATCGACCACGATCGTCGACAACGCCGCCAACGGAGGGAACGGGGCGCTCTGGCTGCCGGGGATTCGCGACGTCAGCGTCCGGAACACGATCGTCGCGAACAACACCGGCAGCGCCGGCGCACAGCAGATCAACTTCCCGGTAACGGACGGAGGCGGCAATCTCGAATGGCCAGCGTCGGGGGCAAGCACACGTACGCTCGCAATGGCACGGGTCGTCGATCCGCTGCTCGAACCGCTCACCATGAACGAAGGGACATGGGTACGTGCACTCGTGACGGGTAGCCCTGCGCTCGATACAGCGGTGCTGCCAGCCCCGCCACTGGACCAACGCGGCGCGCATCGAGACTCGACCCCGGACATCGGTGCATTCGAGGTGGGCGGCACCTGCGACTGAATACCCGGAACGCGGGCGCTGCCGGCGAAGGTGCGCGCATAGCGGATCTCAAGCCCGACGCGAAGCGCTTGCCGCCCGTGGCCACGTTCGAGCGGACGCGCGTGCAGGAGATGCTCGTCTACATCAACAGCGAGCTCCACAAGACCTACAGCCCGCTGTTCGACCCGGCCGCGACGCCCGAGGTCCGGGCAGAGCGCCAGGTGTACCTGCGCACGCGATACGGCTACATCGAGACACACGACGTTCCTGATCGTTGTCGTCGGTACCAAAGATCGCGGAGTCACGGAACGCGCAGGACGCGACCGCGTGTCGTGCTCTGCGACGTCGGCCCGCTTTCGGCCACGTACAGCGCGGTGCCATCGAACGCGATGCCGGCGGGATGGTCGAGCAGCCGGGCACGGGCACTTCGCTCGAAGGTGGTCTTGTCGAATACGAGCACCTGCCCCTCCCAGGTCGATTGCGACTTCGCGCCGAGCTCGGTCGCGTAGACGACGCCGGTGCCGAGCGCGAACCCGCCGAACCCGAAGTTCCCGAAGTAGCCCGCCACCAGCTCTTCGGCCTCGGTGAGATCCTTGCGACGACGATTGAGCGGCGCCGATGGATCGAGCGAGCTGTAGTACACGTGCGTCGCATCGACCGCCAGCTGGGTGAGCCCACGGGCCGGCGCGAAGGCGGCGTACGGACCGCTGCCCACACGCGGCATCCGGTAGATCATGCCCATCGCGGGCGATCCTCCTGCGGGCACCCCGATGTAGATATCGGTCGCGTCCAGCGCGAGCGACGACCCGGCGTTTCCGGGGGTATCGCGGCCGCCGTCGGAGGTGTTGCCGGCGATGTTGTACAAGAACAGACGCGTCGCTCCCGCGGGCAACACGTACCCGAGGTATGCGACCTGGTTGCCCTCACTCGCGAGCGTGATCGGAGCGACCCCCGTCACGACCTGTTGCGGCGTTCCACCGGTGGCCTTGTCGTACCGGACGATCGCCGTGCCGTCGCCCCAGAAGACGTACTGCGCACCCAGCACGGGCCCGACGAGACCGGGGCCCACGGCCAGGACCTGCGGTGTGCCACCGGCCTTCGGGATCCGGAGGATGCGGCGATCGGGCGTGGGTGGCACGGGCGTTGGCGACGGTTCCGAGAACCACTGGGTCTTCGCGCTGCCCGTGATCAAGACGTAGATGTCGGTCGCATCGACGACGATCGTGCTCGGATGATCGAGCCCGCTCGCGAGCTCGACGGGCGGCGGTAAGGCACAACCGTCGGGGTTCGTGCACGCCACGGAACACGGACCGCAGTCGAGCGGTGCGAAGCATCCCGTCGCGACCGTGCCACACACCGGCGTGGGCGACGCGCAGTTGGGCACGCACACCGGAGGCGCGACAACCATGCATGTTCCGCATGTTCCCCAGTGTCCCTCGACGTCACACGTCTGCCTGCCGCGCATCGTGTTGCCGCAATCGCACGACCGCTCCGCACGCTCGCGACAGTCGAGCGGATCGAAGGTCACGAGGAACGTGGTCGGGCCCATGATCGTGTGGACGGCATCGGTCAGATCGAGATCCGCGGACTTCGCTACCTGGCCGACCACGGTGACGCGCCCATCGTCCGCGACGTCGATGTGCAACTTCGAGTACAGCGTGTCGACGGGATCGTCGGCTTCGAAGCCGAGGCCCCAGCGCGCGTTGCCATCGAGATCGAGCGAGTAGATGAAGGCATCGAACCCCGACGCGATCGTCGTATCGAACGTGCTGCCATCGATGAGCGCGCCGGCGTAATAGCCACCGACGTAGACGGCATCGGGTCCGAGCGCGATGTCGGTCGTCAACATCGTCGCGCGCGAGCCGGTGCTCTGGAGAGCTTGCGGGTGATGAACCCAGTCGAACGTGCCGGTCG
>JAYSYE010000440.1:0-4037 GCA_043716635.1 Deltaproteobacteria bacterium
TCAAACGGTTTGGAGGGCACACACGCCCAGGCGAGCGGGGATTCGGTGGTCACGGGATTCGGTGGTCACGGGATTCGGCGGTCACGGGATCACCGAGTCCCGCAATGACGACCGGGGGAGCGCTCGCGACGAGCGTCCGGCTACCAGGCGTACTGCTTGAAGAAGTCCCACTCGAGCTGGGTCGCCGACGCATACGTCGGACAGCCGAAGGTGCTCGGGGTGCCGCCCGCCCAGCAGTGGCCCATGCCGTCGAAGGAGCAGAGCTCGACCTGTCCGTCCGCCGGACAGTTGTCGTAGACATCGCAATGACCGCCCTGGATCGAGAGGCGGTGGGTGGTGGTGCCGCAGCCGTTGTGGCGCGCCCACATCGCCGCGGAAGCCTCGTGCCCCGGGACGGGTGGTGCCTTCGGATCGTCGCAGCCGGCGGGGATCAGGTTGTCGGCGCCGCCGTGGAAGATGATGATCGGCTTGCGCGTCGACGGGCAGGCGTCGAGATCGTGCGTGCCGCCGGAGGCGGGGGCGACGGCGCGGATGTCGGGGCGCTGGCAGCCGACCTGGTGGGAGAAGTAGCCGCCCATCGAGAAGCCGGTCGCGTAGCGATGGGAGAGGTCGAGGCACTGGTCCTCGGTGATGTCGAGCTGCATCGCGTCCATGAACGCGAAGTCGTTGCCGGTGGCGACGGGCGGCGGCCCCGCGTAGCTCGGGCACACAGCGAACGCGCTGCCGATGTTCCACGGCGCGCCGGTCGTGTTGGGGCCGCCCTGCCCGTCCGGGAACGCGAGCGCGATGTGCTCCGCGTCCGCGAGCTCGGTGAAGTGCGTCACGTCCACCATGTCCTGGCCCGACATCGTGTAGCCGTGGAAGACGGTCACGAGCGGCAGCGGGGTCGCCGCGTCCATTCCGGGCGGCAGGTACACGAGGTAGGTGCGCGCCAGGCCATCGACCGTCACGGTGCGTGGCGTGAGCCCGCGCATGCCCGTGCGCGTGCCGCACGTGCCTCCGTCGGGAAAGCCGGGCGCGTCGATGGTGCTGCTGCCGCTGCCATCGGGCGCCACGCGGTCGCCATCGTCGGCCGCGGCGGACGTTCCGCCACACCCGGCGCCAGCGAAGGCGGTAGCGGTCACGAGCAGCACGGCGCCCCGGGCGCCCCGGATCACGTCACGCGCGAGGCTTCGCATTCCGTCGCGTATACCAGTAGGCCCACGCGATGAACACGATCTGCAGGGGCAGGCGCCCCCACAGCGCCCAGGTGGGCACGGGCGTCGTGCCGAGCGGGAGGTGATGAAGCGCCATGTTGAGGTTCGCCGGGAACACGGCGACGAACAGCGCGATCAGGCCCCACGCCGCGGCGCGCCGCGTCTGCGGGAGGATCAGCCCGAGGCCACCCGCGATCTCCGCGATTCCTGAGATGTAGACGAGCGCGAGCGGTGCCGGTAGCCACGCCGGCATCATCCCGACGTACGAGGCCACCGAGCGGAAGTGATTGAGTCCCGCCGCGACCATCACGATCGTGAGGAGCCAGCGCAGCACGGTCTTCACGGCGCTGTCGGGGCGGTCGTCCATCGCGGCAGTGTACCGTCCCGTCCGCCGTGAATGCTTCGCGCGTGCTGCTGGCGAAGAACCGCGACTTCCGTCGCCTGTTCCTGGCGAGCGTGATCTCGCTCGCGGGCGACTGGTTCTCGTACGTCGCGGTCGCCGAGCTCGTCACCAGCGTGACCGGCAGCGCGGGGGCCGCCGCGTACATCTACGCCGCGACGGTGCTGCCCGTGTTCTTCGCGTCGCCGATCGCGGGCGCCGCCGCGGACCGCTACGACCGCCGCCGCATGCTCGTGATCGCGGATCTCGCGCGCGTGCCGCTCGCGCTGCTGCTCTGCGTGGCAGCCGCGCTCCACAGCGTCCCGATCGCGACGATCGCGATCATCGCGCTCGGCGTGGGCGCGAGCTTCAGCGATCCCGTCGCGAGCGCGGCGACGCCGAACCTCGTCGACGCCGCGGATCTGCCGACCGCGCAGGCGCTCATGGGTGCCGTGTGGGGCAGCATGGTGTTCGTGGGCGCCGGCCTCGGCGCCCTCGTGGCCGCGCTGTTCGGGCGCCAGACCGTGTTCGTCGTGGACGCGGTGTCGTTCCTCGCCTCGGCGTGGCTCATCGCCGGCATCCGGCGCCCGCTGCAGCTCGAGGCTCCGGCGCCCCGCCCGCCCGGGCAGATGCGCGAGGCCATCCGCTACATCCGCGCAGACGGCACGATCAAGCGGTTGATCCTCGGCAAGACCGGCGTGTCGTGCGCGAACGGCACCGTCGGGCTGCTCCCCGCGTTCGCTCATGCGCGGTTCGCCGGCACGGGCATGGCCACCGGGCTGATGCTGGCGGCGCGTGGCCTCGGTGCGCTGCTGGGCCCGCTGCTCGCGCGCGCGGTGGCGGGATCGGCGCCCACGCGGCGTGCGATCGTGATCGTGTGCGGGTGCTCGACGCTGTCGTACGCCGCGTTCTACACGCTCGTGCCGGGCGCGCCGTGGTTCCCGCTCGTGCTGCTGCTGCTCGTGCTCGCGCACCTCGGCGGTGGTGCGCAGTGGTCACTCTCGACGTACGGCCTGCAGGTCGCGACACCCGATCACCTGCGGGGACGCGTGATGTCGCTCGACTACGGCCTCGCCACGCTCGCGATCGGCCTGTCCGCGATCGCCGCGGGCACGATCGCCAATCGTGCCGGGCCGGCGACTGCCACCTATGGACTCGCGGCGGTGGCCGGCGTGTACGGCATCGGCTGGCTCGCCTGGTGCGCGCCGCTGCTGCGCAGGCCGCCGCCCTCCACGCCCGAGCGGCCGTGAGGCGGCGAGACCGTGAGAACACCGCTCATGGCCCGAGCCGCCGCGCGTCAGCCGGTCAGAAGAACGGCTGTGGTGTGGGCGTTGCCGGCTGCGGCGAGGGGCTCGGACGCGGGGCCTCGGCGGCCACGCTCGCAGGTGACCCGGACCCGCTCGCCGGTGCGCCCGAGGTCCCGGCGGTCGCTGGTTGCGTCCCGGGACCCGGCCGGCCGACGCGCACAGTCTTGCTGCTATGGATTCCTACGCGACCGAGCTCGGGGGGGTACGTCACGCACACCACGTTTGGCCCGCAGGCCGGATCATCCGAGTAATCGAGTGTGATGTTGTCATCTACCGTGAAGCCGGCGCGCTTCATCTCTGCGCGAGCGGCTTCCAGCGGCAATCCCCGCAGCTTCGGCATGAGCCGCCACTCCGTCACCTTTCCGATGTTGCCATGCCGTGGGTCTTCGGTCTGAACGACCAGTGTCACGGCCAGTTACTCTCCCTGCACGGTCCCTGCTGATGGTCGCTGATAGCACACCATCCCGAGCTCCATGATCCGGCCGCGCACGACACTGTCCTCGCAGAGGCTGTTATCATAACCGATGGACCCTCGCAGCCCGGAACGGTGGAGCAACGTCTCCGCTTGCTCGCGGGTCATCCCAAATACGTCTGGCATCGTGATACGGCCGTTGGCCGAGGCCACCGCTCGATCCCCGACAACAGCCGGCTCTTCGTCGGCGCCGGAGGTCGTGCCACGCCCTGCGTTGTAGCGATCGAGCCCGCCGTCCGTCCGCTGCCCTTGTACGATACAGCCGCTACACACCATCAGCCCGAAGAGCACACCTGTTGCCCGCATGCGCGCGAGCCTAGCGAGATTCGAACGGCAGGTGAAGCACAGGGCCCGGCAAACGGGCCTTCCGCGGAGACGAATCACCAGCGTAGAATGCCGCATGGGCAGGACGGCAAGGGGACATTGGTACGTGGGGATGTTCGCTACCCTCATCGTGGCGTTCTCGCTGGGTCGGGGCGCGAGCGCAGACGACGACGGCGACCGTCGCGATTTGCTAACGAAGATCGACACGAACCTCGGCTACGCAGCGCGCAGTGTGGCTGGACTCGAATCGAAGTCAGGGACCGGGGACCTCGATTCAGCGCAAAGCTACATTCGCGAGGTGGAGCGCCTGGTCGGCGAGCTGGCGCGGGTCAAGGCGGGTGACGCGGCCGCGGAACGAA
>JAYSYE010000045.1:0-22721 GCA_043716635.1 Deltaproteobacteria bacterium
TCGGCCGATCCGCGACGGTCACCGCACTCGGGCCCGCGGCAGATCACGATGCGATAACGGCGCCCCGGCACTCAGTCGTGCAGCGTATCGCGGATCGCCTCGGCGAGCCCGTGCTGCGTGCGCGGGTCCGCGGCGACCTGCCGCAGGAGCTCGCGCTCGCCGGGACCGCCATGGCTCACCAGCGCGCCGACGATGGCCTGCTGCCAGGAGGCGTCGCCTCCGAGATCGCCATCGGAGTGATAGAGGAGGAGGTGCGAATCGAGCGCACCCCGCTCGGCGCCGTTGCCGATCGCCGCCATGGCCGCGATCACGAGCACCAGGTCGTCCGTATCCGTGCTCGCCGCGTCGAGATGCACGCGCAGGGCCGCGAGCGCCGCGGTCACGGAACTTGGCGCGAGGGCCGCCCCTCCGAGCCCTGCGATCGCCTTCGCGACCGGGCCCAGGGCGTCGGGCCGGGTGTGCGCGAGGAAGTCGGTGGTGACGCCGAGCTGCGCCGTGAGCACCGGCAGGCTCTCCGGGTCGTGGCGGAGCACGAGCAGGTCGACGACGGCGTCCTTCAGGCGCTGCGGCGCGCGATCGTCTGCGAGCACGTCGAGGAGCTGGGTCGTGACCTCGGGGCCCGGCAGCTTCGCGAGCGCGCTCACGGCGAGCTCCTTCACGCGATCGAAGCGCGCGTCGTGATCGCGGGCGATGGCCACGAGCGCGGGGACGGTCTCGACGGGCTCGCTCTGCTGCGAGGGGGACCAGCCATCCGCATCGAACGTGGCGCCCAGCACCGGGGCCGTGGTGCCGAGACTCTTGCGTGCGCGCACCGCGCCCGTGGACGGCTCGAGCGCGACGATGTCACCGTTCTGGGCGAGGCCGACCACGACGTGCCCCGTATCCGCGGAGGCGACGAGCTCGACGCGCGGGTGGCTGTACGCCCACCGCAGCTCGCCATCGGGCGTGAACCCGAGCACGAAGCGGAAGTAGTGGATCGTGTAGCCGTCGTCGCCCCACCACACGCGCGCGCGGTCCGCGGCCGTGTAGCCGATCTGCACGCTGTCGTAGGCGTCGCGGCCGTACGTGGTGCGCTCGAGCTGCTCCGGGATCCGGACCTTCACCTCCGGCGGCGAGCTGGTGGGATGCGCCGAGTCGGAGGACAGCTCGAACATCCCGCGCTTGCTGCCGTAGTACGCGCGCTGGCTGGTCACGCGCAGCGTGCTGATCTGATCGCGGTCGCTGCGCAGGCGGGTCAGCTGCTGGCCGGTCTTGCCGTCGACGATCGAGAGCCACTGCGAGAGGAAGGGCACGTAGACCACACCGCCGTGCGCCGCGGGCGCGCCGAGCGCACCGGCCGCGTCGTCCGCCCATAGCCGGTCGCCGCTCGTGCCGCTGTACGCGGCGAGCCACGACCGATCGCCGGTCTTGTAGACGACGTAGGCGCGCTCGTGATCGGCGGCCGCGCCGAGGAACTGACCGGGGATGTGGGCGTGCCAGCGCGGCGCGCCGCGGGCCTGGTCGCGCGCGACGAGATCGGTGCCTTCCATCGCGACGATGAAGTCACCACCGACGACGATGCGGGACTGGACGTCCGCATCGGTACGCCACAGCGCGTTGCCGCTCGCGAGGTCGTACGCGACGATCGTCCTGGGCTTGCCCGCCGTGAGCGCGAACACGCGCGGCTCGTGGGCGTCGTTCACGGGCGTGGGCTCGGCGGGGAGCTGACGGCGCGCGAGCGCCTGGCCGAGCTCGTACGCATTGTTCTCGTCGGACGACAGCCGGAACACGGCCTTGCCGCCGCACGCTGGCGCGAGCACGGCCGCGGCGAGCGCGACCGCGAGAATCGAAGCGTGCGCGCGCATCACTTGCCTCCCAGGCGCGCATCGATGACGCCCTCGGCCTCGGTGCGCGACTCGCGCGCGGGCAGCTTCGACACCGAGTCGACGTACTCGGTGAGCGCGGCGACCGCGGATGGGTCCTGGATCTTCGCGAGCGCGCGCACGACCTCGACGCGAGCGGCGTCGGGGCCGAAGTCGGGGCGGCGCAGCATCGTCCCGAGGGCGAGCGCGAGGCTGCCGTCGGGCACCTTGCCGAGCTGATCGGCGATCCGGCGCGCGAGCTCGACGTCCGCCATCGCGGCGAGCGCACGGGCGGCTGGCTCCTCGCCGAGCGCGAGCAGCTGCAACAGCGGCTCGACGGCATCCCGCACGCGCCCCTTCGCGGCGGCCGCGGCAGCCGCGCCGCGCACGGACGCCGTCGCGTCGTGGAGCCCGGCGACCACGGCCGCCCGGGCCGCAGCGTCGGGATACGCCGCGAGCGCACCGAGCGCGGCGCTGCGCACGGACGGGTTGTGGTGGCCGGCGTACCGACGGAGCGCGGGCACGTCCGGCGGCGCCGGGTGCAGCGCGAGCGCGGCGAGCGCGGAGGTCGCGACGCTGGGCGCGAGCCCGAGCGCGAGCGTGTCGAGGAGGGCCTCGTGCGCCGCGGGCACCGCGTTCGCGCCGAGCGCGTCGGCCGCCCGCGCCGCGGCCTCGGGGTCGCTCGAGTAGAGCGCGACGAGCGCGGCCGCGACCTCGGTCTTCGTCGCGGCGGCCGCCACCACCGCCGCCGCCGGCCGCTTGCGCGGGCCCGGCGCGCCACCGCGAGGCGCCGCCCCCGCCGCCCCCGCCATGCTCGCGAGCACGGCGCCCGCGAGCAGAGCTCGCACGATCCTCGTCCCAGGTCCGGTCATGTCGATGCTCCGCTCGCGTGGTAACCAAATCTGCGCGCGCACACAACAATCGCCGCTCCGGATCGGTTACGAAGACTCGTGGATCCCGCTGTATTGCCGATCCTGGCCTGTCCGCGGTGCCGCACGGCGGCGCCGTTCGAGGGCTTCCGGAACCCGCGCTGCAGGAGCTGCGGGCTCGAGCCGGCGAAGACCACCGCCAACGTGCTCGACCTCGTCGACGTGTCGATGGGCGAGCCCGCGACCGCCTCGGCGGAGCAGCGGCTGATGGAGAGCGATCTCGTCGCGCGGGTGTACGAGCGCTTCTGGCGCCCTGCCTTCGTGCGATTGCTCGCGGGGCGCGGGGCGGGCGCCGCCGTCGGTGGCCTGTCGGGCGAGCTGTTCATCCACAAGCACGGCCTGTCGCTCGACGACCGCCCCGGCCCGTGGCTCGACCTGTCGTGTGGTCCAGGTGCGTTCGCGCGCGCGCTCGCCGCCTCGGCTCCCGGCGCGCTCGTGGTCGGGCTCGACCTGTCGCAGGCGATGCTCGACGTCGCGGCCCAGCGCACGGGCGGCTACACCAACGTGGTGCTGGTGCGAGCCGATGCGCACGCGCTGCCGTTCATCGACGGCGCGTTCGGAGGCGTCAACAACGCGGGCGCGCTCCATGCGTACGACGATCCGGAACTCGTGTTCCGCGAGGTCCGGCGCGTCCTGCGGCCCGGTGGGCTCTACGTCGGCTCCACGTTCGCGGAGGCGCCCTCGTTGCTCGGCAAGGTGCTCGCGCGCGCCGCCGGCATCCGCCGCTTCCAGCCGAGCGAGCTGCGCACCTGGCTGCAACGCATTGGCTTCTCGGACTACGAGGACGTCCGCCTCGGCGGCGCGCTCGTGTTCCGCGTCCGCCGGCCGTGACGTCGGGCCGGGTGCGGCGCGCACTCCCCGGCCCGCCCCGGCCTGCCCGGCACGCGGGGCTACGGCCGCGACGTCGGGCCGGTCTGCTGCAGCATCGGCGCCGTCGGCTCGCCCGGCCGCTTCGGCTGATCGCGCCAGGTCTTGCGGTAGAGGTATACAAATACCACCTGGATCGCCGACAGCACGGGCACCGCGAGCAGCGCGCCCACGAGGCCGTAGTGGTGCTCGCCGAGAAACAGCGCGAAGATCACGAGCACCGGATGGATCTTGGCCGAGGTGCCGATGATCTTCGGGTTCAGCAAGTTCGCCTCGACGAAATGGATGCCGAGGATCCACAGCCCGATCGCGAGCCCGCGCACCACGTCGACGCCCGTGTCGCCCGACACCAGCGCCACGAGCACGATGGGGATCGATGACATGATCGATCCGAAGATCGGGATCAGCGTCAGGGCCGCCGCGACGATCGAGAGGATGAGGCTGTACTTCACCCCGAAGATCAGCAGCCCGATGTACGTGAGGATGCCGTTGATCACGCAGATCACGAGCTGCCCGCGGATCACGCCGGACAGCCCGCGGTCGATGCCAGCGATGATCACGTCGTAGTCGTCGCGCACGTTCGCCGGGAACAGGCTCCGCAGGAACGCGTGCACCTTCTCCATGTCGATCAGGATGAACGCGCCGATCATCAGCGTGAAGAAGAACAGGAACACGCCGCGCGCGAAGCCGATCACCAGGGCCTGCCCGAGCTTCACGACCTCGTTCAGCTGCGACTGCAGCCCGCTCACGCTCTTCGCCGTGAATGCCCGCAGCTTGTCCTCGAGCGAGAGCGGCTCCGCAGGCGTCTCGTTCGCCTGCACGCGGTACGCGCCCTGCGGCATCGGCTTCAGATCGATCCCGTTGGGCGCGACCTGCACGGCGAACCGACCGTCGGGGAGCGGCGTCATGGTGAACGCGGTGCCGGGCGGCAGCGGCACGTCGGCCACCAGCTGCGGCTCCTCGGGAGTCTGCTTCACGCCCGCGAGCGAGGGGAACTTCTGCTCCATCCAGCGCGCGAGCTGGGGCGTCCACTCGTCGTTGATCTTCGTGTAGAGGCCGGGCGCTTCCTTGCCGAGGCGCGCCACGTCGCGCGAGAGGCGCGGCACGAGCAGCGTCAGGAAGCCGACGGCGAGCCCGATGAAGATCAGGTAGCAGATGATGATCGCGAGGCCGCGTGGCATGCGCAGCGTGCCGTTCTTGCGCTCCACCATCCAGCGCACGACGGGCGCGAGGATGTACGCGATCAGGAACGCGAACACGAACGGCAGGATCACCGCGCGTCCGACGAAGATCACCAGCGCGACGAACAGCGGGAAGCCCCACCGTTTCACGAACCGGAACACGGGACCGTCGGTGCCCAGCAGCGTCGCGGAGCGCGTGCGTGCGGAGCTCAGCGTACCGGCGACCGTCGGGACCGAGGTCGGGCTCGTGGTCGGCGTCGTGATCACGCCCGTCGTGGCGGTGCCTTCGGGAACACCGCTCGAGCGAGAGTCGTCAGGCACCACGCACGCTGTATATCACCGGCGAAACCAGCCGCCGACGCGATCGAGCACGGAGCGGCGCGTCGCGGCGCGCGCCAGCTCGTCGGCGGTGAGGCCGGGATCGAGCGTCGGCGCAGGCAGACTGCTGGCGGCGGGCGCCGCGAGGAGCCCCACGGCCGCAGCCGTGGACCGCGGCAGCGCCCTGCGCTCTCGCGCCTTCGACGACGACGACGACGACGACGGCAGCAGCGGTGGCTCGAGTCCCGTCTCGATCCGCAGGCTGGCCCAGCGCCGGCACTGGGGGCACCGCCACGTGAACGCCGACGGGTGGTGGCCGCAGGTCGCGCACTGCCAGCGCCCGCGGAGCGTCCAGGCGAGCGCGCCCTGCTCGGCCACCAGCACCTCGAGTGCGGCCTGGATCTCGGCAGGCTTGCCGCCGACCACCGCGAGCCGCGCCGCCGCGACCCGCGCCGCGAGTGACTCGGGGAAGCGCACACCGAGCTCGGTGGCGATCCGGGCGCAGCTGGCCTCGTCGGTGGCGGGCACGAGCGATGCGCGCACGAGATCGAGCTCGAGGCGTGGGCCCGTCTCGAGCTCGACCGCGTCGAGCGTCGCGACGACCCGCGAGGCGACCCCCGCATCGCTGGCCGCATCGCTGGCCGCATCGCTGTCCGCGCCCCCGCCCGCGTCGGTCCCCGCGCCCAGCGCCCGCTCGGCTGCGATCAGGGCGGAGACCACGTGGGGCGCCAGTGCCGGCTCGGCGATCAGCGCGCGCGTCAGCCGGGCCTTCGCGTCGGCATGATGGCCACGCGCGGCGGCGAGCTCGGCGGAGGCCATGTGGAAGTGCGCGGTCTCCGGGAACTTGCCCGCGGCCTTCAGCAGCTGGCGCGCGGAATCGAGATCATCGCGCGCGACGGCGACCTGCGCTCCCGCGACCAGCAGGTGATGCTCGCGCTCGCCTCCCGTCGATGCCGCGATGACGCCGTCCGGGTTGGAGCTCTCCGGCTGCTTGCCCAGCCGCGCCCAGAGGTCCGCCGCCTCGTTGAACCGCGACTGCTCCTCGTAGACCGCCGCGAGCACGCGCATCGCCTGCTCGTGTCCCGGGTCCGCCAGCACCACCTCCTCCATCGCCCGCGTCGCGCGGCGCGGCATACCGGCGCTGCGGAAATCGAGCCCGAGCTCGTACATCGCCCGCTGACGGTTCTTGCGCTTGTCGCGCTCGCGCACGGCCAGCGCCTGATGAACGCGGATCGCGCGCTCGTGCTCGCCGCGCGCGCGGAACATCGCCCCGAGCGCGAAGTACGGCTCGACGTCATCGACGCTCTCCTCCACGACACCGCGCAGCTCGGCCACGACGGTGTCGTAGTCACGCGCGATGAGGTGGGAGAGCGCGCGCATGTACGCGCGGCTGTGACGCGCCGTCCGCCGCAGCTGCCGGTCGTCGGGGACGTAGTAGCGACCGATCAGCACGCCGCCCGCGAGCGCGCCCAGCGCGACGAGCAGCAGGACGAGCGCGGCCCCCATCAGTCGGCCTCGGGAGCCGAGGTGCCCCACGCGTCGCCCGACGCGCCGGGCAGCGATCGCATGATGGCGGCGGCACGCGCATCGGGGACCTCCGGGAGATCCTCCAGCGGCGCGGGCTCGGTGAACGGGAGGTTCCGCAGCTTCGCGAGCTCCTTCTCGAGCCGGTTCACGAGCACCTCGTACTGGCGGCGTCGCCACACGTAGAACAGGCTCGCGAGCACGAGCGCGCCCAGCAGCGCGGCCGTCGCGAGCCAGCCGCCGATGAGCGCGGGGAGCCAGACCTCGTGAGGCCGGGACCCGAACAGCCCCGTCAGCCACGGCGGGATGGCTACCGCCACCCAGCCACTGTTCGCGACGAGGAAGAGCCCGGCCACCACGCCGAGCCCGATCATCGACAGGATCACGACGGTCGTCGCGGCAAGTCTTAGCCACCGGATCACGCCTCGGACTGTACACGTGAAGCGGACCGCACACCGCGGACACAAAAAGGGCCGCCATGTTTCCATGGCGGCCAGCGCACGAGCGCGCGAACAGGTCCCGAGGGACTACTGCGCGGTCGGCTTCAGCTTGTCGAGCTTGCCGCGGAACTTGTCGCCGAGCGTCGCGCCGCCAGCGTTCGGCGAGGCGAAGCCACCGGCCTGCGCGTCGGCCATGTCCTTCGCGCGATTCGCCGTCTTGATCGACAGGCCGATCTTCCGCTCGCCACCGTCGGCGTGGAGGATCTGCACCTTGACCGCCTGGCCCGGCGTCAGCACCGTGCGCGGATCCTCGACGTGCTCGTCGCTGATCTCGCTCACGTGAACGAGACCCTCGACGCCCTTCTCCAGCTCCACGAAGGCGCCGAAGTCGAGAACCTTGAGGACCTTGCCGTCGACGACCTTGCCCGCCGGGTAGTCGTTCGGGATGCGGTCCCACGGATCGGGCACGAGCTGCTTGATGCCGAGCGAGATCTTCGGCTTGTCGCCGTCGCCGGTATCGATGTTGAGGAGGACGGCTTCGACCTCCTCGCCCTTCTGGAACAGCTCGCTCGGGTGCTTCACGCGCTGGGTCCAGCTCATGTCGCTGATGTGAACGAGGCCGTCGATGCCTTCCTCGATCTCCACGAAAATGCCGAAGTCCGCGATGTTGCGAACGTGGCCCTTCACGACCGTACCCGGCGGGTACTTCTCGGTGAGCTGCTCGTACGGGTTGGGCTCGAGCTGCTTCATGCCGAGCGAGATGCGGTTCTGCTTCACGTCGACGTCGAGGACAACGGCCTCGACCATGTCGCCCACGGCGACCATCTTCGACGGGTGCTTCACGCGGCGCGTCCACGACATCTCGGAGATGTGGACGAGGCCCTCGATGCCCTCCTGGAGCTCGATGAAGGCGCCGTAGTCCTTGAGCGAGACGACCTTGCCGCGCACGACGGTGCCCGGCACGTACTTCTCGGCTGCGCGGCTCCACGGATCTTCGCTGATCTGCTTCAGGCCGAGCGACACGCGCTCGGTGTCGGCGTTGAACTTCAACACCTTCACGCGCACGTGGTCACCGACCTGGAACAGCTCGGACGGGTGATTGACCCGGCCCCAGCTCATGTCGGTGATGTGGAGGAGACCGTCGATACCGCCGAGGTCGATGAACGCACCGTACTCGGTGAGGTTCTTGACGATACCCTCGACGATCTGGCCTTCCTTCAGGCGCTCGAGCGTCGACTCCTTCAACGCGGCGCGCTCCTTCTCGAGGAGCACGCGGCGCGACAACACGATGTTGCCGCGCTTCTTGTTGAACTTGATGACCTTGAACTTGAAGTTCTGGTTCAGGAACGCATCGAGGTTGCGCACGGGGCGCAGATCGACCTGCGAGCCCGGGAGGAACGCCTTCACGCCGCCGCGGATGGTGACCGAGAGGCCACCCTTCACGCGCGTCGTGATGATGCCCTCGATCAGCTCGTCGCGCTCGCACGCGGCGCTGATCTCGTCCCACACCTTGAAGCGGTCGGCCTTCTCCTTCGAGAGGACCACCATGCCGGTGTCGTTCTCGCGGGACTCGAGGAGCACGTCGACCACGTCGCCCGGCTTCACATCGATCGTGCCATCCGCCGTGCGGAACTCCTCGAGCGGGACCTGGCCCTCGCTCTTATAGCCGACGTCGACGATCGCGTAGTCCTTGCCTACCGTGATCACCGTGCCGCGAAGGATCTCGCCTTCTTTTGCGCTGTCCTTGCCGAAGCTCTCTGCGAGCATTGCGGCGAAGTCTTCGTCACCGTCATCCTGAATCTGGGAGATGTCAGCAGCCATACGTTGAAAGTATCCTTGCGTATCGTCGAGTTGGATTTACTGCCGAGGCAGCGCTCGACGACAGGGGCAGGTTGGTACCGTCCTCCAACCGCGATGTCAACGCCCCACGTGCCGGGCGAGCGATTCCACGACCTCGTCCAGGGTCATCGCGGTGCTGTCCACGGGGATGGCGTCCTCGGCGGCAATCATCGGTGCCACGTCCCGGGTCGCGTCGCGCTCGTCGCGCTCGCTGATCGCGGCGAGGGTCGCGGCGAGCTCCACCCGCTGGCCCGTCCGCGCCAGCTCGTCGACCCGACGCTGCGCGCGCTGCTCGGCCGTGGCGGTCAGGAAGAACTTCGCCTCGGCCCCGGGAAACACGACCGTGCCCGTGTCCCGGCCCTCGACCACGACCCCGCCGCCCGCAGCCAGCCGCCGCTGGAGGTCGAGCAAGGCGTCGCGGACGGCCGGGTGCGCCGACACCTGCGATGCCCCGGCGGACACCGCGGGGTCGCGGATCGCCCCGGTGACGTCCGTGGCCCCCAGGAACACGTGGTTGGTCTCGTCGACGAAGTCGAAGCGGATGTCGAGCTCGCGCGCGATCGCGGCGCAGCCCGGCCCATCCGACCAGGCCACCCCACGGTCCCGGGCCGTCAGGGCGACGGCGCGGTAGATCGCCCCGGTGTCGAGCAGCCGGTAGCCGAGCCGGCGCGCGAGCAGCTTGGCGACGCTCGACTTGCCGGCGCCCGCGGGACCATCGATCGTGACGACCTTCATGACGAGCGGTCTTATCGCTCACGGCTCGCCGCGCGGCAAGGACGCCGCGCCCCGCCCGCGCCGCGCCCCGGCTGTGGCACATTGAAGCCGCGTGGTGGACGGATATCCAGACCTGGGGGCCGCGGGCGGCGCGGGCGGCGCCGTGATCGGGCCCGGCGCCGCGGATCCGGGCCCGCGGGCACCGGGCCGGTGGCGCACGTTCGCGGATGTGGTCGCGTTCGCGCTGGGCACCAATGTCTGGGTCTCGATCGTGATCCTGCCCGCGATGTTCGTCGGGGCGCTCCACGGGGCCCGGGCGCTGGTCGCCGCCGCCCTCCCCTTTGGCGTCCTGCTCGCGGGGCTCGTCCGGCGGTCCGAGATCGTGCTCCTGGGGTTGTTCCCGAGCGCCATCCTCGTCCCCGTCGCGCTCCACCCGGCCATGGCCTCGTCGCATGTCTACGGGCCGGTCCGGTTCACGCTCGTCGCGCTCGGCGTCATCGCCTACTTGTTCGGGGTCGCATTCTTCACCACGTTTCACGAGCCGCCCGCCCCCCGGTCGGTGCGCGGGCTGTCCTCGGCGCTGGCCGGGCCGAGCGAGCGGTGGCTCCGGCGCGAGCGCGTCTACTGGATGCTCGTCATCACGTCGCTCGTGATGCCGGCGGTGCTCATCGCGTGGGTGAGCTTCGACGACGCGATCAACGAGTATCTCGGCGAGATGTATCCCGGGCGCGTCGCGCTCATGACCACCGCGCTCACCGTGGGCGCGATCGTCCTGTGGCTCGTCATCTATCACTACGCGTTCCTCGGCGCGCTGCGGCCCCACCGCACCGGCGACAAGGATCTGGTGACCGCGCTCGCCCGCGCTCGCAGCGACGCGCGCACCGGCAAGCCCCGGGGGCGCTTCTATCTCGCGGTGGCGCTGGCCCTCGGCGCCATGGCCGTCCTCATCCTCGTTCGTCACATGAAGGTGTAACGGAGGTCCCCGCGTGCGTCGTTATTTTTTCGAGATCCTCGCCGTCGCGCTGATCGGCGGCAGTCTGTTCTTCTTCAAGGAGACGCTCGATTACCTCGCGCGTCGGGACTACGTGGCCGCGGTGCTCGTGATGCTGATCGGGATCGCCGTGATCTCGGTCGGCAAGGAGATGGCGCGGCTCGCACTCGTGCAGCGCGACTGAGCATGCGCCGGGCGTGGGCATCCGTGCTGCCGGGTCTGGTCGCGATCGCGGCGGGCTGCGGGCCGGCCGCGCCGTCGGCGGCTCGTGACAAGCGCGCCGCGGCCGCCGCGCAGCTCGTACCCGCGCCCGCCTCCGCCGACGACGTGATCGTGGCGCAGGTGAACGGGCGGCCGATCTACGCCTCGTGCGTCGCGGCCCAGGCGGCGCACGATCACCTCGACGCGCGATCCGGACGCCATGGAACCGCACCGCCCTCCGGCGGCGCTGACCGCGAGCGTTCGCTCGCGCTCGAACAGTGCATCGGGTTCGAGCTGCTCGCGCAGGCCGCCGAGGCCCGGGGGCTGGCAACGAACCCGACCGTGATCGAGGCGACGCGCACCGCGCTCGTGAACCGGCTGGTGGAGCTCGCCTTCGAGCGCACGCACCGGACGCCCGCGGACCTCGCGGCGGAGCTCGACGCGGTGCTCGCGCGCGATCCGCGCGGCACCGCGGACGTCATCACGGTGCCCGAGATGCGAACGTCCGCGTACGCGCGCGTGATCGTACCCACGCGCGACCCGCCGGCGCGCGTGGAGCAGGCGCGCGTGGTCGCGCAGGCGATCTACGAGTCACTGGCCGCGCAGCCGGGGCTGCTGTCCGCGGACCTCGCCGATGCGATGCACCGCGCCGGCGACGGCCAGGGCTTCGAGCTCGCCATGTCCGAGGTGCCGCTGCACACGCGCGCGTACTTCGAGGAGGCTTTTGGCCGGCAGCTGTTCGAGGGCACGAGCGAGGTCGGACGCGTGAACCCGCCGGTGCGCACGTCGCTCGGCTGGGACATCGTGCTGCTCCTCGACCGGCGGGCGCCTCATCCGCTCACCCGGGACGAGCGCATCGCGGAGGTCTTCCCGGGCGTCCGGCGCGCCGCGTTCCAGCACTGGGTCGACGAGCTGATCCGGTCGCTCCACGTGACGATCAAGCTCGACCCCGAGCGAGCCGACGCGCTGCTGGACGCGAGCGAGGGCTCGTGAACCCCGGCTCGCCGCTGACGCCGTTCGGGCAGATCCTGCGCGATGCCGTGGAGGCCACCCCGGGGGCCGTCGGTGGAGCCTTCGCCGATTCGCAGGGCGAGCTGGTGGATAGCTTCGCGACCTGGGACCGGCACGAGTGGGCCGTGCTCACCGCTCACTATGGGGTCGTGATGGCGCAGCTCTCGGCGTGCTACGGCACGTGGCACTACGGTGGGCCCGAGTACTTCATCGCCCAGCACGCGAAGCTCGACGTGGTCGTCTGGGCCCTCGAGTCCGGGTACTACGTGCTTCTCGGCGTGACCGAACCGGGCGCGCCGCTCGCCCGCGCGCTCGAGTCGCTGCGGCAGGCCGCGGTCGCGATCACCCGGGAGATGGCATGAGGCGCAGCGCGCTCGCTTGCGTGACGGTGATCGTGATCGGGCTCGGGCTCGGGGCGGCTCGCGCCGACACCGCCGAGGCACCTCGGGGCGCCGACTACGATCCCTACAGCCCGCTGTGGAACGGGATGACGCGCTTCACGGCCCTCGCGGAGGGCATGGGATTCCAGGTCGACGCGGTGCAGGCGCTCGAGTGGGAGGAGCTCTCGGCGCGGGACATCCTCGTGCTCGTGTATCCGCTCCAGCGCGTGGATCCCGCGCGGCTCGGCGCGTTCGTCCAGGCCGGCGGCAACGTGGTGATCGCCGACGACTTCGGCGCGGGCCGCGAGGCGATGCGCGAGCTCGGCCTGCTGCGCGCGGATGTCGTGTCGCCGCGCGCCGTCCGCTACGAGGACAACCAGCCGTGGGCGCCCGTCGCGATGGCGCAGGGCGCGCACCCCCTCGCGAAGGATGTCGGCGAGGTCGTCACGAACCATCCCGCCGCCCTCACGCGCGTGATCGGCGCCGAGACCGTGGTCGCCTTCGCAGACAGCGCGCTCGTCGTCGCCGGGGAGCGCGGGAGCGGCCGCTTCGTCGCGATCTCCGATCCGAGCATCCTCATCAACCTCATGCAGCAGCACTTCCGCGGGAACGTGCAGCTCGCGATCAATCTCCTGCGCTGGCTCGGCCGCGATGGCCGCGCCACGCGCGTGGTGCTGCTGCGCGGCGACGTCCCGATGTACGGCGAGCCGCGCGCCTTCATCGACGATCCGCGCGGCAGCCAGGTGACGCGCACGCTCACCGATCTCAACTACTGGCTCTCGAAGCGCGACGAGTGGCTGCTCACCCCGACGGCGATGAAGGTCCTCGCGGCGATCCTCGCGGCCGTCCTCCTGGTGCTCGCGTTCGTGGCCCTGCCCGTGCGGCGCGGGGCGACCATCGACGGCGCGTGGCTGAAGTTCGGGCGGCCCCAGCGCCGCGACGAGCCGCACCAGCTGGTGGCGTCGGCCGGGCAGCCCGGATCGCTGATGGTCCTCGCGTGCATCCTGCGCGATCAAATCCAGATCCTCCTCGCCGGCGTGACGGGCAAGGTCGAGCCGCTGTACGCGCTGTCGGAGTCGCAGCTCGTCGCGGAGCTGACGCGGGCGAACGGCCCCGCGGCCGGCCTCGCGCTGACTCGCGTGTACAAGCGCTTGCGGGCGCTGCCGAGCCGCGGCCAGGCGGCGGCACCCTGGAGCACCGGCACCCTGCAGCGGCGCGATTTCGACGCGCTGTACGCGGACGCGAGCGAGCTGTGTCGTAGTCTCGGGCTCGAGCTCCCCGCGTAACGCCGATGCCCGCCACGATTGCACCCGACCGCCTCGCTCGCGTCCACCAGCTCGCCCGGGCCGTGACCGAGGAGGTGGGAAAAGCATTCATCGGCACGCCCGCCATCACCGAGGCGCTGCTCATCGCGTTGCTCGCGAAGGGTCACGTGCTCATCGAGGGCTACCCCGGCGTCGCGAAGACGACGCTCGTGAAGGCCTTCTCGAGCACGCTCGGTTGCAACTTCAAGCGCGTCCAGTTCACGCCTGACCTGCTGCCGTCGGACATCACCGGCACCTACATCCTCGACATGCGCACGAATCAGTTCGTGCTGCGCGAGGGTCCGGTGTTCTGCAACGTCCTCCTCGGCGACGAGATCAACCGCGCCCCGGCCAAGACGCAGAGCGCGCTGCTCGAGGCGATGCAGGAGCACCAGGTCACGATCGAGGGCGAGACGCGCACGCTCGGCGAGCCGTTCATCGTGCTCGCGACGCAGAATCCGATCGAGCAGGAGGGCACGTACCCGCTGCCCGAGGCGCAGGTCGATCGCTTCCTCATCAAGCTGCGCATGGGCTATCCCGCCCCCGCCGACGAGAAGCGCATGCTCGCCACGTACGACAAGCCGCCGCCGCCGATCCAGGCCGTGATCGGCCCCGCCGAGGTGCTCGAGATGCAGGCGCTCGCGCAGGACGTGTTCGTCGCGGAGGAGCTCATCGACTACGTGATGGCGCTCGTCGCGTACACGCGCGCCCACGCGAAGACCTATCTCGGCGCCTCCCCGCGCGCCGCGCTCGCGCTCGTGCATGCCTCGAAGGCAACGGCGCTCCTGAAGGGCCGCGACTACGCGCTGCCCGATGACGTTCGCAGCCTCGCGCCGCTCGTGCTCGCGCACCGCGTGCTGCTGACGCCGGAGGCCGAGCTCGAGGGTGGCAGCGGCACCGCGATCGTTGCCGAGGCGCTGGAGAAGGTCGGCTACAAGGCACCGCGCCGGTGACGCCGCCGTGATCCCGCGGCTGGCGCTGCGCGGCAAGCTCGTGCTCGGGACGGCGCTGCTGTTCTTGATCGTCGGCGCGCTGCACTCCACCCCGCCGCTCGTGGGGATCGCCGGCCTCGTCCTCGCCGTCCTGCTGTCGCTCTACCTGGCGTTCTACCCGACGGCGATCCTGCTGCGCCGCAAGAAAATCGAGCTGTCCTGGTGGGTCCCCCCGGGCGACCAGCCGGGCGGCGCGCTCGCGGCCGAGCGCCCGTTCCTGCTGCACCTCGCGTTTCGCAACCATGGCAGTCGCAAGCTCCGGATCCTCTCCACCCAGATCCTCGCCGCGTCGACGCTCGTGATCGAGGAGCGCCCGAGCGCCACCGTGCGGCGCGGCCAGCAGGTCGAGGTGGTGACCGTGGTGAAGCCGCTCGCGGCCGGGTACCAGGTGCTTCACGGCGCTGCGCTGGCGTTCGGGGACGTGCTTGCCCTGTTCGAGATCGAGGCCTACTTCCCGAACCCGATCGCGGTGAAGGTGTTCCCGCGCACGGTGCCGCTGCGGGGGTCGCCGATCCGCGCCGTCGGGGGCGCGCTGCACGAACAGGTGGGACTGCACCACGTGCGGCGGCGCGGACTCTCGGGCGAGCTGCGCGAGCTCCGCGAGCACAGCCACGGCGACCCGTTCAAGTTCATCGCGTGGAAGGCGACGGCACGCCGCGGCCAGCTCATGGTGCGCGACCTCGAGAACGAGGTCGTGACCACGCAGCTGGTGATGCTCGATGTCGGCACGGGCATGCGCACGGGCGTGACGGGCAAGACGCCGCTCGACTGGGCGTGCGACAGCGCGGCCGCGATGGCCAAGGCCGCGATCGCGAATGGCGACCGGATCGGGCTCGTCGCCTACGACACGCGCATGGTCGCGGAGCTCGCGCCCGACACCGGGCACCACCACTTTCTCCAGCTCGTCGACCGGCTCCTCGACGTGCGCTCGATCGTCGACGAGGACCTGACCGACGTGACGGCGGGCGAGCTCGTCGCGCTGGTCGGGCGCTACCTGGCCCATCAGGAGGCGATGGACGTGCGGATCAAGGTCGCGCCTCCGCTCGATGATCCGCGGTGGCAGGCGATCCAGGCCGGACCCGACGGTCAGCTCTACGACGTGGCCGCGACCGGCCGCATCGTGAAGCGGCTCGTGGAGCAGATGCTCGGACGCGACGACAAGCGCAAGGCCGCGCCGGTGGTCGAGGCGGACGCGACCCTCGCCCCGCTCCGGCAGCTCGCGCGGTTGCGCGGGATCGAGCTCCCCTACCGGACGGCGTGGGAGCACGGCAAGCGCGCGAATGGCCTCGCCCGCGCGGTCGAGCGCGTGGTCGCGACGGGCCGGCCGGATGTGGTCGCCGTGATCTCGGACCTGGGTGGCATCGTCGAGGACGAGGCGCGCACGCTGAAGGCGCTCGCGCGACTGCGCAAGGCGGCCGGACGCGTGGTCGTGCTGGTGCCGAACCCGATCGCGTTCCTGCCGGCGGCGACCACGGCCCACGGCGTTCGCGTGCGCGAGCTGATGGTGCGAGACCTGCGCTCGATCGTGGAGCCCGGCAAGCGATTGCTGCAGCGCCACGGGATCGCCGTGGTCGAAGGATCGCCGCTCGAGAGTCTCGACCGCCTCCTGGCCGGCGGCCGGCTCCGGCGTCGCGCAGCGTAGCGAGCCAGCAGGAGATGGCGGGATCTAGCGGGCGCCCGCGAGGTCGCCGTCGATGACCTCGACGTGCGTGTTCCACGCGGTGCGACCGGGGTCGCCCTTCGCCTTCGTGGTGACCGAACCGATCGCGAGTGCCGTCATCAGCACGGCGGCGGCGATGAAGCCGGCGTCCTTCCAGCGGTCCCAACCGTGACGACTGGCGATCAACTTGAGCGAGCTCATGAGTGTCGTCCTCTCTGCAAAACGTCCCACGCTAAAACTAACGATCGAGCTCCGACGAGTCACGAGAATCACGGTGAAATCGTCGTCGAGAACCCACGAATCGTCGACGGACACGAGGGCACACGAAGGGCCATGTGCGCACCTGCTTGCGACGCGCGCACATGCGATCAGCGGACTTCGGGTGTGGGTGCGACGGGCTCGGCCTGGCTGCGCTCCGCAGCTTCCAGTGCCTCCTCGGCATCCAGGCGATCGCGCAGTCGGCGGATGTCGCCGCGGAGCACCGCGCCGCAGCTCGCGCATGCGGACGCTCCGCGCGGGACGGTCTCTGCGCACAGCGAGCACCGCGTGACCTGGGCGCGCCGACCCGCCACCTGACCGAGCCCGGCGCCGGCGACCACGAACACCGGCAGGTAGTGCAGCGCGGCGATGGCGGTGACGCCGCCGAATACCATCCCCGCGATCATCCCCGCCCCGCCACGATGACCGTGCCAGCGGAATCCCGCGCGTGCGGCGTGGGGCGATGCGGGCGGCACGGGCAAGGCGTCGTGATCGGTGAACGGCTCGGCGCGCAGGCGCGGCTCGCTGCGCGGGGCTCCTGCGATCCCGAGCCGCTCGCAGATCGCGGTGCCCTGGCCCGCGAGCGCCGCCAGCCAGGCGCTCACCTCGTCACGCTGAGGGGGCAAGAGGCCCGCGGGAGGTGCGGGCTCACCACGGATGAGCGCTTGCACCGCGAGCAGGTAGGCGAGCTCGGACATCGGCGCGTAGCCCGCGCGGATCACGTCGTACTCGAGCGGCGAGTACGCCCCGTTGAAGCGGCCGGGGCGGCTGTACTGCTGGAACGCGGCATTGACGGCGAGCACGCCGAGCCCGAGGTACACGGTGGCGAGCGATCCCGCCTCGAGATCGCGATCGGGCTCGATCGCGATCTCGAGGAGCTCGGCCGCGCGATACGGATCGGTGGGATCGGAGCGGACGATCGCGGCGTACGCGACCCCCAGCTCGTGCGCCGCGGTCCCGAGCACGTCGTCCTCCCCGATGAGTCCGAGCGTGGCGCACAGCTCGCGGCGACGGATCGCCGTGACCTCGATCGTCGTCTCGGGGCGCCGCGACGTCGGCGGAGCGCCCGCGCGCTCGTCCCGGACGGTCACCGTGCGCGCGTCGAGACCGACTCCGGCGTGCCACGCGAGCCTGCGGAGGAGCGTCCGGATCCCTGCGGCCGAGGCCTCGAAGGGATCCGGGAAGGCATCGCGACCGGGCTCCACCGGCACAGCGAGCAGCCCGGCCGCGCCATCCCGCGCGATCCACGCCGCGAGCAGGAGAAGAAGCTCGTCGCACCGGGCGAGAGCAGGCTGGCCTGGCGCGGTGCGCATGGCGGTCAGTGTTGCACCAGCGAGCGGAAACACACGGTTACGCGACCTGAGATTCTTCCCCACAGGTGCGGGCACGGCAGTCGCATCCACACAAGTCAACAACCCGTTCAGCAGGAGGATTTGCCATGCGTCTCAAAATGCTCGGTCTACTCGCGGTCGGTGGTGCAGTCGCCTACGCGCACAACAAGCGCGGGGGCGAGATGACGTTCGCCAGCCTCAAGGAGACCCTGACCGGTCTCGGGACCCAGGCTCGTGACAAGCTGGACGAGCTGCGGTCGTCGGCGTCGAAGCGAGGCCAGATGGCCGATGCCGACACGGACCATCGCCGGGACGGCTTCGACACGCAGTACAGCAGCGGCTACGGCGGCGACACGAGCCGCGTCAGCCGGCACTAGGAGGGTACGCAGCCCATCGCTACCCCCACGTTCCGGGCGGGAACCGCGCGGGCGTGGAATGCCCGGCCTGAGCTCCCGGTTCGCGTGCCACCCGCGCGCCACCGGCGCGTCCAAGTTGCTCCGCTCCAGCATGGTGGTTCGCCATGCGCGGAGCGATTTGGCGTTTCGAGGGGCGACTGCCGGACGCGGACGAACGGCTGCTAAGTGCGACCGGTGTCCACGGCCGGCGAAGCGGAGCTGGGCACCACATGGAATGTCGGTCGTTGGTTGCCTCGCGTGGAGCCACCGCCCGGCATGGGCGCTCGCGCACGCCACCACTGGATAGGTCCCTCGCTTGGTGCCGCTGGCGGCGGGGGTCAGAGCGGATCCAGGTGGGTGGCGGCGGCACACACGGTGCAGCCACTGCGAACCATGCTGAACACCGTCATGAACGTGCTCGAGACCCTCGGTAACGCGATCCCCGAGTTTGCGAAGTCGGTCGCCGAGACCACGGCAGCCGCCAGCCGAACGGCTGGCGCTGCGACCGCGGATCTCGCCCGTAGCGTCGGCGCCTCGACCACGCATGCCGCGAAGCAGGCAGGCTCCTCCACGTACGATGCCGCCCGGGTCGCCGGGCCTGCGATCTACGACGCCGCAAGGGGCGCCGGCCATGCCACCTACGATGCGGCCAAGGTCGCTCTCGACGCGACGGTGGACGCGGCCAGGACCGCTGGCGCCGCCACCGCGCACGCCGCCAAGGAAGTCGCGGACCGCGCGACCGACCTCGCGCGTCGGGTGCCGCGCAACGGCTGGATCGGAATCGCCGCCGCGGCGGCCGCGATCGGCGGCACGATGCTCGTGGTGCGCTACCTGAAGGCGCGCGGCGAGGCGCTCCACGCCGCAGAGGCAGCCGCGCGGAAGGCGGGCAAGGCGCCGACGCCGGGCGGCCACAAGCGTCGTGGGAACAAGAAGCAGGGCACGCACGCCGCCAACTGAGGCGCCATCGCAGCTTCACCCGAGGCCGAGCAGGTTCACGCGGACCGCTCGGCCTGGCGGAATCAGGCGGACGCCACCTTGGCGCCGGCACTGGTCCGCGCTCCGATACGCGAGAGGTTGACGGACACGAGCTTCGAGACGCCCGGCTCCTGCATGGTGACGCCGTAGAGATTATCCGCGCACTCCATCGTCCGCTTGTTGTGCGTGATCACGATGAACTGCGACCGGTCCGTCATCTCGCGCACGATCTCGTTGTAGCGATCGACGTTCGCCTCGTCGAGCGGGGCATCGACCTCGTCGAGGATGCAGAACGGCGACGGCTTGATCAGGAAGATGGAGAACACGAGTGCGACGGCGGTCAGAGCCTTCTCGCCACCCGAGAGCTGCTCGACCGTGCTGTTCTTCTTGCCTGGCGGCTGCGCCAGGATCTCGATGCCGGCCTCGAGCAGGTCGACCTCGTTTCGACCGCCGCCGCCGCTGCTTCCATCGCCATCCGCGTCGGCCGCCTTGTCGGGCACGCCCGTGAGCGACAGGAAGGCCTGACCGCCGCGGAACAGCCGCGGAAACACCTGCCGGAACGTGGCGTTCACGGCATCGAACGTCTCCTTGAACAGCTTCCGACTCGTCTTGTTGATCTTGTCGATCGCGCGCTGGAGCTGATCGACCGCACGCTCGAGGTCGGCCTTCTGCGCCGACAGGAACTCGAACCGCGTGCTGACCTCCGCGTACTCCTCGATGGCCGTCAGGTTGATGTCGGTGCCCATCCGGTCGATGAGCTCCTTCAGCTCGGCGAGCCGCTCGTCATCGGCCACCGTGATCACGGGACGCTGGTGGTACTCGTCGACGATCGCGGCCATCTCGAGCTGGTAGCGCTCGTTGACTTGCTCCTCGACGTTGAGGCGCTGCATCTTGACCTGGCCATCGCGCAGCTCGAGCGTGCTCACCTCGGTGGCGAGCCGGTCGGTACGGCCGCGCAGGTCGCGCGTCGCCAGCTCGATGTCCGTCAGCGCTGACACCCGGGTCTGGTACGCCGCCCGCCCCTGCTCGAGCACACCGCTCTCGGTCTCCCGCTCCTCGCGCACCTGCGCGAGCTCCGCCGCGAGCTGATCACAGCCCTCGCGCAGCACGGCCGCGCGCCGCTCCGACTCCTCGATCTCGTGCTCGAGCCGCTTCACGCGGACCGCGAAGTCAGCGTCGGCTCGCTGCAGCCGCAGCGTGCCGGCTTCCGCGGCCGCGCGCTTCTCCCCGAGCTGCGCCGCGTGGACGCGAACGTCGGTGAGCACGTGCTGGAGATCCTCCAGCCGCTCGCGATGCCCCGCCGCATCGGCGATCAGGTCGAGCTGCAGCCGCTCCAGCTCGCCGATGCGCGCCTCCGCCGTCACCCGGCGCTCGCGCACCGCCGACTCGTCGGCCGCGATGACCCGCATCCGGTCCTCGAGCTCCAGCTGCTCGTTGCCGAGCTGCGTGAGCCGCTCCCGCCCACGCTCCAGATCGGCGCGCACGCGAGACTCGTCCTTCTCGTGGGACAGGATCGCGATCTGGCTCTCGTGCTGCTGGTTGCGCAGCCCCTCGATCGCGAGCGTCACCTGCTTGAGCTCGGCCTTGGCCGTGTGCAGGCGCGCCGTGGCCTCGACCAGCTCGGATTCGAGCCGCTCGACCATCGCCTCGAGATCGCGGATCTCGCGCTTCTGCGCGAGGACACCCGCGCCCTGAGCCTCGCGCGAGCCGCCCGCCACGACGCCATCGCCATCGATGACGTCACCGTCGAGCGTGACCACGCGACCGGCCAGGCCGCTCGCGTGCAGCTGGAGCGCGAGTGGAAGCGATTCCACGACCATCGCGTCGGCGACGAGTCGCCGGCCCACCTCGTGATACCCGTCCGCGAATTCGACCAGATCGGCCATCCGACCGAGGACCCCGTCGCCCAGCGCGACCGCGTCGATGCGCGTGGCGTGGCGCTCGCCTGCCACGGCCTCGCCGCCCGTATCGAGCCGGGTCACCTGGTCGAGGACAGGCACGAACGCACTGCGCCCCGACGCTCCCGCCTTCAGGAACGCGACGGCCGCGAGCCCGACGCCCGGATCGGCCACGAGGACACCACCGAGCCTGTCACCGAGGATCGCCTCGACCGCGACCTCGAAGCGCTCCGGCGCGCGCACGACATCGGCCACGACGCCGTGGATCTCGGACGGTGACGTCCCGATCGTCGCCGCGCTCTGCATCACCGCGCGCGTGCCGCGGGCAAACCCCTCGTACCGCTCCTGGATCTCGCGCAGCGAGGTGAGCCGCGAGGACCGCCGCGACAGCTCGCCACGCAGCTGATCGACCTCGACCTCGAAGCGCTGCGACTCGTCGGCCAGCAGCGCGCGCCGCGCCGTGAAGCCCTCCGACTGGCTGCCGAGATCGAGCCGGGTCTGACGGAGCTCGATCAGCGCCTCGTCGACGCGGCCGCTCTCGCGATCGAGCTCCTTCTGCCGCGTACCGTGCATCTCGGTCTCGCTCAGCACGCGCTCGAGCCGGCGATTCGCCTCGTCGCGCCGCCGTACGTACGACTCGAGCTGCGTGTCTGCCGTCGCGATCTCGGTGCGACGGGAGCCTAGTTCGCCGCGCGCCTCGTCGAGCCGGCTCTGCGACGTGACGAGCATCTGGCGCGCCTCGCCTGCCGCCGCCTCGCGCGCCTCGACCTCCGCGGCCTCGCGCGCGACCTCGTCCTCGAGCGCGGCCAGCTCTGCCGCGCGCGCCGCGAGCTCGTCGCCACCCGCTGCCCGCTGTGCCCCGACGTCGTCGATCTCCGCTCGCGCCGTCGCGACGCGACCGTCGAGCTCCTCGCTCTCGCGCCGCTCGAATCCGATCTTGCTCTCGCCGAGGCGCAGCCGGTTCTCCAGCTCGTACACCTTCTCCTGCACGAGCAGGAGCCGGCGCTCCTCGGTCGACAGCTCGGCCCGCTCGGCGACCACGTGGGCGTCCTTGGACTCCCAGGCGGCCCGCGACTCCTCGAGCTCCGTGCGCGCCTCGCCGAGCCGGGTCGACACCAGCGACCACTCGCTCGCGAGCTCGAGCCACTTGTGCGACGCCTTCCACAGATCGATGTCGCGCACCTCCGCCTTGTACTTGCGGTAGCGCTCGGCCTTTTGCGCCTGCCGGCGCAGCGTGCCCATGCGCTTGTCGAGCTCGGTGACGATGTCCGAGACGCGCATCAGGTTCTGACGCGTCTGATCGAGCTTCTTCTCGGCGGCCTTTTTCTTCGATTTGAACTTCGTGATGCCGGCGGCCTCCTCGATGATCGCGCGCCGATCCTGCGGCCGCGCGCTCACGATCTGACCGATGCGGCCCTGCTCGATGATCGCGTACGCCTTCGTGCCGATGCCCGTCCCCAGGAAGAAGTCGGTGATGTCGCGCAGGCGACACGGCGTCTTGTTGATGAAGTAGGACGAGATGCCATCGCGGTAGAGGCGACGCGTGATCGTCACCTCCGTGTAGCGCGCGAAGTCAAAGGCGGGCGGCGCATCCTCGAGCATCGCCGTTACCTCTTCGGTGGGCGATGCGATCGGGTTGCCCTCGGCGTCGACCCACAGGTTCACGGGCTGC
>JAYSYE010000441.1:0-4034 GCA_043716635.1 Deltaproteobacteria bacterium
CGCGGCGGAAGGCCGGCTCACGGCCACGATCGAGCTCCGGTACTTCAAGGACCATTCGCTCGTCGAGGAGTCGACGCACCGTCTCGATGCGTCCGGTCGGTTCACGGTCACGCCACGCCTTGCACACAGCGCCAAGCACCACGCGCACGTCGACCTGCTCGTCGACGGCAAGGAGGTCGATCACGCCAAGGTCGACCTGTTTCCCGACCTCCGGTGACCGCCGTGCTGCGAGCTTCCCTGTCCCCGGAGTTGACGGTGCGAACCGGTCGCGATCGCAAAATCTCGACCGGGCACCCTGTACGGATCGTCAAAGCTGCCGACGGTGCGTGTCAGCGTCATCGCAAAGTTAACGACATCATGTAGTTACGCGCGGCACGCGCGCTGCAATCGGTCCGCACCGAACCCGATGAGCGCCGATCTCGTGCCCGCGAAGCGTCCCACCTTCGAACGCAACCGCCTGATCGCAGAGCACGTCGAGGTCGCGCGTCGGATCTCGATGCGCATGGCGCGGCGCTGCCCGGACTGGATCTCGCGCGAGGACCTCGTGTCCGCGGCGATGCTCGGCTTGACCGAGGCGGCCGAGCGGTACGACACGACGCGCGTCGAGCCCTTCATCTCGTTCGCCGAGAAGCGGATCCGCGGGGCCGTCCTCGACGAGCTGCGCCGCGGCGACATCATGCCCCGGCGCGCGCGCCAGATGGCACGCAAGATCGCCGGGGTGATCCAGAAGCTCGAGTCGAGGGGAGGCGCGTCGCCCTCGGCCGACGCCATCGCGGCCGCGCTCTGCGTATCCGTCGAGGAGTACAAGGCCGACCTGGAAGGCCTCGTCCACGTCACCGTGGGCGCGCTCGAGCCCGAGGAGAGCTCGACCTTGCGCTCCGAGGGCGCCTCCCCCGAGGCGGAAGCGGCCCGCCGACAGGCCCTGAGGCGGGTGCGCGCCGCCCTGCCGAAGCTCGAGCAGCGCGACCTGCTGGTGCTCGGCCTCTACTACAACGACGAGCTCACGTATCAAGAGATCGCTCAGGTGCTCGGGGTGACCACGTCGCGCGTGTGCCAGCTGCACGGGCGCGCGGTCGCGCGCATCCGGGCGGAGATGGCGTCCGTGGACCTCCGCGTGGCTGCCTGAACGCGTCCCGATCTCGACATTCGTCGCGCCGTGCCCTTCACGAGGCTGCCACGCGGTCGAATCCTCGAGCGAGGCCCGACGCATGCGACCTTCTCCGGCCCACCTCCAGTCCCCGCTCGTACTCACCGGCCGTCCCGCCCGCTGCCGGTCGCCAGGGATGACCGCTCGGCTGGAGAAGATCCGCGCTCTCATCGACGTGGGCGAGTACCGGATCGACCTCGATGCGCTCGCGACGCGCATCATCGACGCGTACACCGGATGATCCTTTCCCTGCTCGTCGAGCTGCTGGACGCCACGCCACTCCCGCCGGTCGCCGGCGATGTCGATGCGCTGCTCGCGCTGTTCGCGAAGGTCAGCGCCAGTCGCGAAACGATCCTGACGCGGCACGGCGCGCTCCCGAACCGAGCCCTGACCACAGGCGAGCTGATGTTCGCCGCCGAGCTCGAGTCCCGCCAAGCGCAGTGGATGACCCGGCTGACGAACGCGAAGCGGGCGAGGTAGCGCCCCGCGCAGGACCGAGGCTGCCGGTCACCGGCGGACGCTTCGCCCTGCGACCGCACCGTCGATCGTGCCGACGCTGGCGCCGAACCACCGGCGCCGCTGCTTGCGGCTGAGCGCGCGGATCGCGTCCGCGAGCGCGGTCGCGACGTGGTGCATGTCCGGGAAGCGGACAGCCGGCGACTTCGCGCAGCAGCGTTCGACGATCGCCGCGATCTGGTCGGGCACCCGGCCGTGCGGGCTGCGGACGGCCGGCAGCGGGTCGTAGATATGCGCCCGGCACAGCGCGCGAATGTCCTTCTCGATGAACGGCGCGGCGCCCGCGAGCAACTCGTACAGCAGCACGCCGAACGAATACTGATCCGAGCAGACCTCGGCGGCGTGGCCCCGGGCGACCTCGGGCGCGATGTAGGCCGGAGTGCCGTACACGATGTCGGCGATCTGCGGCGGCCTCACCCCCGGCCCGACGACCCGCGCGAGCCCGAAGTCGACGAGCTTCACGTGCGGAATGCCGGCCTCGCTCGTACCGGGCTCGACCAGCACGTTGGAGGAGCTCACGTCGCCATGCACCACGCCCTGGTCATGGACGGCGGCGAGCGCCTGCGCGAGCTGGAGCGCGATCGCGACTGCCTGGGCGATCTCCGGCGTCCGGCCCTCGAGCAGCCCCGCGACGCTCGGCGTGCCGAGCAACTCCATGACGAAGTAGGACCGGCCGTCGGGGAGGTACCCGAAGTCGAAGATGTCGACGACATGTGGGTGGCGCACGCGCGCGGCCGCCCGTGCTTCGTTCAGAAACTGCGCGGCGCTATCGCGGGTCTGGGAGCGCAGATGTCCGTTCAGCACCTTCAGTGCATAGGCGCGACCGAGCGAGACGTGCTCGACCCGATACACCGAGCCCATGCCGCCAGCGCCGAGCTTCGCGGTGATGCGGTAGTTGCCGACGATGTGGTTGGCGTCGAGCTCCGCGACGCCACACAGGGTGCGGGCGCCGTACGCGATCACGGTCGGAGCGACGGGCTCGAGGCCGGGCGACGGGGTCTCGTACGAGACAACCGCAGCAGCGAGGTTCGGTCCCGGCATGTGATAGAGGGCATCGACCATCCTGCCGACTTGTTCATTGTCGGCAGTACTGACGCGACGCATGCGTGCCAGGCCCGCAAAGGACGCGCGCATGGGCACCAAGCCGTGGCACATTGTTCGCAGTGGTACGCCCCGTGAACACCGCTCTCGTCACGCCAGAGGTCGCGGCGGACCACGCGGCTCCGGCGGCACCGTCTGGCGTCCGCATCCTCGTCGTCGACGATGATCCGCGCGTGCGGCGCGCGATCGCCAACGCGATGTCCCGCATCGGCTTCCACGTCTTCACCGCCGAGGACGGCGGGCCCGCGCTCACCATCGCCGAGCAGACCCCGCCCGACCTCGCGATCGTCGACTTCAACATGCCGACGCCGGGCGTCGAGGTCGTGCGCAAGCTGAAGGCTCTCCACGGGCCTGCCATCTGGATCGCCGTCCTGTCGGGCCAGGACGACGAGGAGACCCGCAACGCGTGCTTCGACGCGGGCGCCGACGACGTGCTCGTGAAGCCTGCGACGATCGCCGAGCTCCGCCGCCGCATGACGGCCGCCGCACGCACGCAGCAGGCGTATGTCGAGACCCGCCTCGCAGCCGAGCGCACCGACCGCCTCCTGGCCTACGGGGCCGAGGCCGCGGCGATGCTCGCGCACGATCTCAACAACGGTCTCGCGGTCGCGCTCTCGAACATGACGTACCTCCACGAGGTCGTGCAGCTCGGCGAGGACGAGACGCAGGCCCTCGTGGCCACGGCCAACGCGCTCCGTCGCATGTCCGGCCTGGTCGCAAACTTCGTCGACATCGCGCGGTTCGAGGACGCCGCGGTGAAGCCGCAGGTGGTCCCGACGAACATCCGCGCGCTCATCCACGAGGTGATCGACGTGCACGCGGCGACCCCGGTTCGTGCGATCCGCTTCGAAGTGGAGTGTGACCCCGCGCTCCTCGCCGCGTGCGACGCCGCGCTGATCGAGCGCGTCCTTCACAACCTGGTAGGCAACGCGATCCGCTACTGCAACACGGGCGGTATCATCCGCGTGACGGCGCAGTCGTGGGATCCGCTCGATCCGAACGGCGTCGAGATCACCGTCTACAACAGCGGCCCGCTCGTGCCGCCCGCCCTGCGCGACAAGCTGTTCACCAAGTACGCGAAGGGCACGAACGGCAAGCGCGGCTTCGGCCTGTACTTCTGCCGGCTTGCCTGCGAGGCGCACGGCGGCACGATCGACTACCGGACCGCCGGTCCCGACGGCTCGACGTTCGTGATCCGGCTCCCCGGCCGATCGTAAGCCCGCTCCTCGCGAGACCCGCAGACCCGCAGACCCGCAGACCCGCAGACCCG
>JAYSYE010000442.1:0-12119 GCA_043716635.1 Deltaproteobacteria bacterium
ACGGCGGGCAGAGCGCCGCAGAGCGCGTCCATCCGGTGTTTCTCCGCGACGCTCCGACGGGTACCGAGACGGGACTTTCACCCGCCGGAGAAGCGCAACGTGAGTCCCCGACCTACCGGCCCGACGTCATCATCTTCACGGCGCACCACGATACGAGCGTAGCCCAGATGAACGGACCGTCGGCCGCTGCGCGTTGTCGCGCTGCCTGAACAGTGCCAAACTTCGAGCATGAGGATCGCGTGCGTGCTCGCGATGGTGCACTTGGGCGTGGTCGCGGGCTGCTCGTCTAGCCCCCCGCCGTGTGAAAGCGGTCCGGCTGGCACGTTGTGCGGGATCGCCGGCACCGGAGAGCTCGCCTTCATCAAAGACGGGTTGCCGGCGCAAGCCACCGCATTCTACTTGCCGTCCGAAATGCGACGCGGGCCCGATGGCCTGCTCTACATCATGGACTTCAACAACATGCGGTTGCGGCGGATCTCGGCCGACGGCACGGTCGAGACGGTGGCCGGCGATGGCTTTCACGCAGGGGCGACCGAAGGCGCCGTCGCGACCGAATCGTCGCTCGAGAATCCGATCGATTTCGCGTTCCTCCCCGACGGCCGGATCGCCTTGATCTCGTATCACGACCCGCGCGTGCTCGTGATCGACAACGACGGCACGCTCGTGAAGATCGCCGGCAACGCACAGCCGGGCATTCGCGGCTTCGAAGGCGACGGCGGCGACGCGAACCTCGCCCAGTTCTTCCGGCTCGCCGGCATCGCGGTCGGTCCCGATGGCGCGGTCTACCTCGCCGACGATTCTGCGAACCGGGTGCGCGTGATCCGCGGCGGCATCATCACCACGTTCGCCGGCACGGGCAGGTCGACGTATACCGGCGATGGCGGGCCGGCGACCGCGGCAACCTTGTTCGCCCCGACCGCGCTCGCGATCGACGGGGCGAACAACGTGTACATCGCCGATGCGGGTAATCATGCGATCCGCAAGGTCACGAGCGCCGGTACGATCACCACGATCGCCGGCACCGGAGTGAAGGGCTACAGCGGAGATGGTGGACCCGCGATCGCCGCGCAGCTCGCCGCGCCCGATGGGGTCGCGGTCGGAACGGACGGCACCGTGTTCGTCAGCGATCGACTGAACAGCGTGATCCGTAAGATCACGGTGGACGGCACGATCCGAACGATCGTCGGCACGGGTGCGCGCGGCAACACGGGTGACAACGGCCCCGCGCTCGCAGCCGAGCTCGGCTACCCCTCCCGCATCCAGCTCGATACCGATGGCAGCTTGCTGATAGCCGATCAGACGAACAGCTGCGTGCGCGCGGTCGTCGCGCCGTTATGACTACGTGCGCGGGGGCGTCACTCCGTTACGAGCTCACGGAACGCTGCAGGTGTGGTCGTAGCCGTCAGTGCTGGTCGTGCACCCCGTGTGGCATCCGTAGCAGCGGGGTTCGTCATCCGTCCGCACGCTGCGGTCGCCATTGATCCGCTGCCAGTGCCAGTCGAGCGTGTCGGGTGAACTGCCCGGCGCGAGCTTGACCATCACCGTCCACTCGATCGGCGTGCCGGTGCAGTCAGGATCGCTGTAGTCGAACTCCGGCTTGAGGACGACCGCGCCGACCGGGAACGCGCTGACGCGGTTCATGTACGGTTCGAGGGCCGCAGGATCGACGAGGACCGTCACGTGGTTGAGATCGTGGTCGGGGCTCGACCTGCATCCGCGGGTCTGCGTGTAGGTATTGAGGTAGGCCGCCGGGAACTCCGCGACCGGGTCCACGCCACTGCTACACGCACCAAGTAGCGACAGGGTGAGGACAACGACGCGCATGAGCCTTACTTCAGGCGGATCGCACGGACGACGCTGTTGCCGGTGTCCGCGATGTAGAGGGTGCCAGCGTTCCACTCGACGCCGTACGGACGGTTCAGCAAGGCCTTCGTCGCTGGGCCGCCGTCCCCCGACGAACCCTTCATCCCGCACACGCCCGCGACCGTGCTGATGGTCCGGTCAGGATGGATTGCGCGGATGCAGTGGTTGTAGACGTCGGAGACGTAGATCGTGCCGTCATCCCCGAGCGCGAGATCGACCGGATGGTTGAGCTGCGCGGAGAGCGCCGCGCCGCCATCGCCGCTGTAGCCACCCTGCGCGACGCCGTTGACCGGCGCGACGCCCGCGATCCGATGAACGATGCCGGCCGGGTCAATACTGCGGATGACGTCGTTCGTCGTATCGGCAAAGATCAGGTTGCCCTGCGGGTCGTAGAGGATCCGACCACCCGGATCGGCTGCTTGACCGAAGGCTTGCCCCATGCGCATAGCGAGCGCGGGACCCTCGTCACCGCCGTAGCCCGGGGAGCAGGCCGTACTGCACCAGATCGCCGGATCACCACAGACGGTCTTTCCCGAGGGCGCAGGACACGCGGTCGGCGCGACGCCATCGGGACAGGCTCCGGGACCACTCGGCGCGGCCATATCGACCACGCACTGGCCCGCGAGGCGATGGATCTTGCCCGCAGTATCGATCTGCCGGATGACCTGGTTCGCCTGGTCGAGGATCGTGAGCTCCCCGGTCGGCGACCACGCGATCGAAGCGGGGAGATCGAGCGAGGCGGTGAGCGCCGGCGAATCATCCCCGAAGTACGCGCGCCGCCCGTCGCCACACGTGTCGACGACCGCGGCGGTCGCGAGGTCGTAGGCGCGAACCTTGCTGTTGTGCCACGCCGAGATGTAGAGCTGCGTACCCGCCGGGTTGAACAGGATGCCGGTCGGATGGTTGAAGTCGCCGGTCGCCGGATCGTCGATCGAGCCGCCGATCTCGCCGTTGCCGATGATGAAGTGGATCGTGCCATCGGCCGCGAGCTGGCGAATGCGGTGGTTGTTCCAGTCGATGATCATCAAGCTGCCGTCCGGCGCAACCTTGGTATCCATCGGCAACGAGAGCCGCGCCTCGAGCGCGAGCCCCTCCTCGCCGGAGTAGCCGTTCTCGCCGTTACCCGCGATCGTGCAGACGTTACCGGGCACGGTGCGATCACACGGGGCGGGGGCATCCACCCCGCAGCCGATCGCGAACAGCCCGAGTGCCGCGCAAGGCAACTTCACTTTGCCACCCGCAGGATCCGGCTGTTGAGCGTGTCCGAAACATAGAGGTTCCCGCTCGGATCGAAATCGATCCCGAACGGACGGTTGAGCTTGGTCTCGAGCGCGGGCTTCGCGTCGTCGACTTCGAAGCCGAAGTCGCCAGTTCCGACGACCGTGCGGATCTCGTTGGTGCGTAGATCGATCGCGCGCACGCGCGAGTTATCGGTGTCCGCGACGTACAGGTCACCCTCGGGCCCGATCTCGAGATCGCGGGGGTGATAGAGCTGGGCGGCCGTCGCAGGCCCACCGTCGCCGCTGAACCCGGGATCGCCGGTGCCGGCGATCGTGGTGATCATCCGAGTCGCCAGGTCGACCTTGCGAATGCGGCTGTTGTCGGTGTCGGAGATGTACAGCGTGTCGTGCGTGTAGACGAGGCCACCGGAGGGCTCGGGGTTACTGCCGATCTTGAAGTTGAGCTGGGCGAGCAGCGCCGGGCCGTCGTCGCCCGCGAAGCCCTGTGTTCCGTTGCCCGCGACCGTCGTGATCATCTGGCTCGCCGCGTCGACGCGACGAACGCGGAGGTTCTGCTGATCGATGAGGTACATGTTCTGGTTCTCGTCGAACGCAAACCGGCTGGGCTGCTTGAACAGCGCGCCGGAGACCAGCGCGCCATCGCCCTTGAACCCGGGACCCGCGCCGCCGATCAGCTCGACGTTGCCGGTGACCGGATCGATCTTGCGGAGCTTGTGGTTGTGCCACGCCGTCAACATGATCGTGCCGTCCGGCAGTTGATAGAGATCCGTCGGATGGTTGAGCTGGAGGTCGGCCCCCGGGGCGCCGGTGGCGGTCAGCTCCGCGGTTGGATCCGCGGAGTCACCGTCGCCGGGAAACACCGGGTCGGTCCAGCCGACCATCGACTTGATCGTGCCGTCGGCCATGAGGCGACGCACGAGGTGGTTGTTCCAGTCGATGAACCACGTCGTCCCATCGCTGGCGAACAACGTATCCATCGTCCAGTACAACATCGTCTCGCGCGCGGTGTGCCCGTCGCCATTGAAGCCGGTCTGACCGACCATGCCGAGCCAGGTGCATGCGGTCCCCGAGGCATTGCAGCGCGCGTCGAGCGCGTTGTCATCGGATGCGTTGCCCGTGCAGGCTGCCAGCGCCAGCGCCAAGCCCACCGAACCGAAGTCTCGGATCGCCATCGCCTTCATCACTGTAACTCCCCGGGAGCAGAAGCTCCTCCGTACATCACCGTACCGTCGACCAGCGGGAGAGTCAACACCTGACCACCCACGGCCCAGACCCCACCTTTGTCGTCGATCCAGACCGAGTGAAAGGACTCGTCGAGACTCTGCCCAGTCGGGACCTCGTTCCAGTCCCCACCGGCGCGCGAGTACACCGCACCTTCTTGACCCACGGCGAAATCGCCTTCGGGAGACAACCGGACTCCGACGAGACCGGGGCTCGCCACGGCCGGGCTCGCGTTGGTCCAGCCGGCGCCGGTGTTCTCGAGCACGATGCCGGTGCCGAAACCCCCGACGGCGACGTACCGATCGGCATCCGCGTGCACCGTGAAGAGTGATTCGTGAGCGCCGGTAGGCACGAGCGTGACCGTCGTGCCATCCCAGCGCAGCGCGTTGCCGTTGGTCGCAACCATCCACGCATCGTTCGCGCTGCGGCCGTACATCTTCCAGATCACATCCGTCGAGGAGAACGTCGCGGGCAAGAGATGGTTGTCGACCCAGGTATCGCCCTGCAGGCGCCACGCGAACGCGCCGTTCGCGCCGCCGACCGCTCCGCCAACCGCCCACATGTCGGTCGGGCTCGAGCCCCACATTCCGAACACGGTATTGATTCCCGGCGTGGTCATCCGAGTGAATACGCCCGACTCGTAGCGGAGGATCATTCCGCCAGCGCCGCCCATGTAGATCGGCCCGTTCGCGAAGCCGAAGACCCACCACAGGTCTCCGGTCTGGCCGGTCGCAAGGTGGTTCCATGCGGACCCATCCCAGTGCACGACCTCCGGTCCGGAGCCATCTCCTAGATCGCCGCCGACCGCGTAGACATCGTGATCGCTCGTGCCCCAGACCGAGAGCAAGGCAGCGGGCAGATGATGCGCGACTAGCGCCCACGGCCGCGACTCCGGCGAGCCGCACGCGGAGCACAGGGCCAACATCACCAGCAGCTTCTGGCTCGATCGCACGTGCACACCATGTAGCGAAAGGCTCGACGCGTCAACGAACGTCAACGAACGTCAACGAACGAGGACCGACGAGGACCGACGAGGACCGACGAGCCACCATGGTCACTCGGTCAACGTGCGTCCTCACCCGACATGGGTGTCGGGTGTGCGCCGTGCGACGGGCGAACTGGAAGGGTCTCCGCAGGAGCAGCAGCGATCGTTACCTGCACGGCCGACGCGCCCGGCGCCTCGAGCTTCTTCGCGAATGCGGGCATCGGTCACTGGTTCACCGTTGGCCGCGGTCGCGATCGCGATCGCGATCGCGATCGCATCAGGGGTGACGGCGACCTCGAAGAAGCCGGGAGGACAGTCGAGCAATTGCAGCGAGCTCACCCCGCGTTCGCGAGGCACGAGTGCGAGGAGCCCGAGGTCTTCACAGCAGCTGCCGCACCGGAACGCCGAGTAGAAGCTCACACCATGGACAGTGAGCGTCGTGACTCCGCCGCTCCCCACCATCGCCGCACTGAATCTGGAGTTTGATCGGGTTGGCGTTGCCATCATCTTTCGCGGGCCGAACTAACATGAGAGCCATGAGAGCGATCCTCTGCCTCCTCGTCGTCTCCGGCGCATGCCGCAAACCCGCGCCCAACGAGTCGCCGCCGCAAGGATCGGCTGCATCACGACCCTCAACATCAACACCCTCTACAACACCTTCGACATCAACGCCGAGCCAGGCCAGCCCGGGCTACGACGCCGCTGCGCTGGGCGCGCTCAAGTTCGAGGTCTCGGGCGGGAGCCCGGAGGCGCGCACGCACTTCACGCACGGGCTGCTCGCGCTGCATTCGTTCTGGTACGACGAGGCGTCGCATCAATTCGACGCCGCGATCACCGCGGACCCGACATTTTCGATGGCGTACTGGGGCCTCGCGATGAGCAAGTCGAAGTTGCTCTGGGGAGACGATGATCTCGCCGGAGGTCAGGATGCGCTCAAGCGAATGCCGAACGCGGACAAGCTGACGCCGCGCGAGCAGGCATGGGTGGTGGCGGCGCTGTCCCTGTTCCGCCGCGCGAATGTCGACGTGCGTACGAGCCGCGCTGACTTCTTGAGCGTGATGGAGCAGGTCAATGCGAAGTTCCCGGACGACGAGGCCGCGCTGTTCCTCTCGCTCGCCTTGCTTTCGACCGTGCAGCCCGGCGATCCGAACGAGGTCGCGCTCCGCACGCGCGCTGGCGAGCTAGCGATGAAGGTCTACGAGCACAACCCGAACCATCCCGGCGCCGCGCACTACATCATCCACGCGTTCGACACGCCCGACCTCGCGCCGCGCGCGCTGCCCGCCGCGCGGGCGTACGCGAAGATCGCGCCGGCCGCGTTCCACGCGCAGCACATGCCCGCGCACATCTTCGTGCGCCTCGGAATGTGGGATCCCGCGGTCGCGAGCTGCCAGGCGGCGTGGGATTCATCGGTGGCGTGGGTCAAGCGGGACAAGCTCTCGATCGATCACGAGGACTTCCATAGCCTCGCATGGCTCGTCGAGCTCAACTTCGAGCGCGGTCATCGCGCCGACGCAGGAGTCGCGATGAAGGTCTACGGCGACGCCGTACGCACGGGATTACCGGCCGACAAGCGTGCCGCCTACGCGAACCAGGTCGCTTCGTTCCTCGCGCGCACCGACGAGTGGAGCAAGGTCGACGAGTATCTGGCGCCGCTCGAGGCGCCCGCGATCACGCCCGTATCGGGCGGTGGCGTTGCGTGTGGGCACGCCCCCGGGCCAGCAGGCGCACCGACCGAGCTGTTCGAGAAGCGGGCGGTCCTGGCGACGCGAGCGCTCGCGGCGGCGATGCTGCACGATCCGGCGGCGGTCACCCGGTTTCTCGACCAGCGCGATGGCGTCGATGCCGAGTTGCGGCCGTTCCTGCTTGCGACGCAGCCCAAGCAATTCGTCGAGAGCGGCGACAAGCTGCGCGGGATCGTGCGCGCCTCGTTGATCGCGCGAGCGGAGCAAGACGATCGCGCGCTCGTCGCGGCGCTCGAGCCTCTCGCAGTGGATGAGGACACGGAGTTCACCGGCGAGGGGACTGCAGGTGGGATGCTCGCCCACGAGCAGATCGCCGAGGCCTTGGTCCGGCTCGGTCAGCCCACGAAGGCGCTCGCGGAGTACAAGTACGTGCTGGCGCAACATCCCGGTCGTGCGCGCTCTCTCCTCGGTGCGGCGCGGCTCACCGCGAAGCTCGGTGACGCCGTGACCGCGGGCACCTTCTACAAGAAGCTCGCGGCGAGCTGGAGCAGCGCCGATGTAGGTACGCCGGGACTTGACGAGGCGCGACGCCGATCATCTGGCAAGTAAGTTTGTAAAGTGTTAGAGTGAGCAAGGGAACCGCGGGCGCACGTCGTGTGCGCGCGGTGATTTGTACTAGTTGCTTCTAGGAGGCCTAATGATTTCTCAAAAGTTTGCACTCGTTCTGACTGTTGCTGCGCTCGGCTGCGGTGGCGGAACTGATATCTCGAAGTTCAACTACGGTGGCGATCAGCCCGGCGTCGATCTCCCCGAAGGTGGCGAGATCCGCCACGAGAACGTCCGCATCCTCGGGATGCCCGAGCAGACCTGGGCGATGGTCTATCAGTACAAGGGCCCGTCCTTCGCGCAGAACGCGCCGTTTGCCGAGCCCGCCGACGGCGGAAAGGGGATCTACGGGAACTGCGTCGACGAGCGCAATGGCTCGCCGACCTGGCCTTTCACCGCGATCACCGGCGCGACGTACATCAACCTCCCGAAAGTCTCGCTCACGGGCCCCGGCATCGCGACCAGCCTGGACATCGTCAAGACGGACCCGCCGAACACGGTGGGTAACTCGAACTTCCGCAAGTTCGACTTCACGTACGGCGGCGGCGCCCCCGGCGATCAGGCCGGATTCAACGCGAGCCAGACCACGGCGGCGATGTCGACTCAGGGCGGTCACTATACCCTGGACATCGGCGAAGGAACGCCGATGGACTACTACATGCCCGAGGCGTACACCGCGCCGCTCGGCATCGGTGGCGCGGCCGACGTGATCATCCCGAGGGGCGCCCCGCTCGAGTATTCCTGGACCACACCGCACAACGACAAGGGTGCCTCGGGCTTCGAGCACACCAAGAAGACGTACTTCAACTTGACGTTCTTCGCCGATCCGACCTCGGCGAACCCGCCGCAGTTCATGTGCTTCCCCGATACCGAGGGCCACCAGATCATCCCGCAGGCGGTCATCGACGCGCTGCCGGATGGCGGCTTGATCGTGAACGCCAACCTGTCGCACTACATGGAAGCGCGCACGGTCGATGGCGAGCAGCGTAGGTTCGACCTCGTCAGCATCTATTGCAACATCAGCTTGTACAAGAAGCAGTAGTACGCTCGTGACGGTATCTCCTCGGCGGACCACGTTCCGCCTCGCGTTGCTAGCACTGGTCCTGATGCCCACGCTCGCGTCCGCGCAAGCGTGGGTCAACGACCCGGGCGAGCTCGCGATCAATTTGCGGTCCGATTACCAGACGGCGCAAGGTGTCTGGCATGGGTCGACGCTCGTGACCGGGCTGCCCGCCGCGTCGCTGAACTCGGGCCTCGCGGCCGAGTACGTCCCGCTCGAGCATCTCGCCGTGGGCGTCGGGCTCAGCGCAAACGGTGCGACCTACACGGGACCTCAGTCGATTCCGGGGAACACGAGCGTCATCCTCGCGCACGGCTCGCAAGATGACGGCAAGTACCACTGGAACATCACCGACCTGGATCTCGACGCTCACTACCAAGTCTACGACGGCGCGGTCGCGATCACGCCGCTGGTTCGGGGTCGCGTTCCGGTCACCAACTACGAGAACCGTGGCTACGCCGCGGCGGGGAGCCATCTCGCCGAGCTGGGGGTCGGCGTGGACATTGGCAGGTACGGCCTCGGGCTCGATGACCTCGTGCTCCAGGTTGGCTACACGTTCACGTATGTCCAGAAGGCGAGCGAAGGCGGCGCGGAGACCGAGCAGTACCGGGTCAACCGCTCCGATGCGGAGGTCTCGCTGGCCTACATCGTCACGTCGAAGTTCATCGCAGGTGTCGCGGGCGCGTTCCGGTACACTCACGACGGCTTCGATCTGACGAGCTATCCAAACTTGCCTGCCGGGAGCCAGCTGCGCACGTGGCACGATCCGGTGTTGAAGGTGCGGTACTTCGCGCCGGCGCTCCTCGCGAGCTATCAGTTCAATCCGAACTGGTCGCTGATGGGTCGGTTTGCAGCCGTGGTGTGGGGCGAGAACGCCTCGAACCCGATCTCGTTCGGCATCACGGTGGGCTACACGACGAACCTGCTGGAGTGATGGTTCGTCCGGTGTGGCCGTCGTCGCGGTAGAATCTCACCGCGGGGACGAGCTGCGCGAACCCGAGCCGCGCGGCCCTTCACGGCGCCGCGCGGTTTTCGTTTGGGGCGCGGGTGCTAGCAAGGACGCGCGCACGATTCTTCCTGATTGTCCGCGCCGTGCGGAACCGCCGTTCGACACCGCGGACCCAACCGTGCGCACCGGATCGCGGTGAATCAGGGAGTGGCTGTCAGCCTGAATGTTCCGTGGTGGGGTCGATCATCTTCCGCACCTCGGTGATCTTCGTCGCCGGGAACCCGCTCACCTCGGCGTGCTTCTTGATGATGTCCTCGTCCTTCGCCAGATATACGCAGAACGTCTTGTTGGCCGCGACGAAGCTTTCCAGCCATTGGATGTCCGGTCCGATCTGGCGCAGAGCCTCGTTCGACTTCGCCGCCGCGCCCTGGAGTTGTGCCCGTTCCAGCGATCCGACCTCGGGTATGTCGCGTTCGATGATGAATTTGCGCAGTGCCATGGAATCCTCCCTTTTCAGGGCAGAAGCCTTATACGGAGGCTGGCGTTTGTCAATCTCTTTGGACCGCGGTGGAATCGCCGACGCCGCCGTACCAGTCCGCGCGCCCGGACGACGGAGGTCAGTCTTGCTCGGCGGCCGCGATCGCGACGAGCGTGTCGAAGCGCGGAACGAAGTGGGGGGCGTTGAGCTGCAGGTAGTGCCGGCAAGCGGCGACGTCGAGGCTCGACTTGACTAGCGCGACGACGTCGGCGCGATCCTGCATCCGTGAGGCTTCGAGCTTCATGTAGACGAGCGCCGTCGCTTCGATGAACGACCCCGGGCGCGCCGCGAGCTGAGCCTCGAGGAACGGCTCGTCGGATCCCATCGACCTGAAAGGGAAGGCCCGGGCGAAGCGTGACCAGCTTGCCGTGGTGTTCGAACGCTTCGCTACCCTCCAGAAAGTCGACATGCTTGGTTGCCCTGGGGTGTCCGTTCGCACCGACAGCCAGTCCGCCGACGACCACGTGACGAACACCTGCTGTCACCAATGCGTCGGACGCGAGCTTCAGCGCCTCCAGGACCTCGGCTGACACGACCTTGTCGAGCAGAGTGGCGTCGGGTGCTGTCATGAGCACACCGCGCCGTGCCGCGATCGAAAGCTGGGGTCGCGCGAGCCCTCGCTGAATGTCGCAGGATACATACACGAAAGGTGACGGATCAGCGTCCCCTTCAGCGGCGGACGGTGAAGCCCGTGTCCAGCGTGGTGATCGTGATGTCGACGATCGTCACCGCGGTGACGCGGGCGTCGGGTGGGCCACGATCGCACCAGGCGAGGAGCGCGGCGACCTTGTCGGGCGGGCCCTCGACCTCGAGCTCGACGGAGCCGTCGGGGAGGTTGCGGACCCAGCCGACCACGCCGAGCCGGCGGGCTTCGCTCGCGGTGGCCGCGCGGTAGGACACCCGCTGGACGCGGCCGATGACGTTCGCGCGAGCTCTCCGCATGGCCCGCCGATGCTACCGCGCATCGCGCACGACGCGCATCGTGGGCCAGTACCGCGACGTGCGGCACCGCGAGTCCCTGGGACCCGTGCCGTTGCACGGTGCGCGGGCATCCGGCCACGAGTCGAGTGCGCGTGGGTGGGACGACCCGGTGGCGGTCGCCCTTGAAGGCCCATCGCATCCGAGAACGCGCCATGAAAACTCATAGCCGTACTATGAATTTTCATGGCCAGGATCGCGCGGACTGCGCCGTCCGCCTCGGTCTCCGCTCGCACGGCACTCACCGATCTCGGACTTGAGCGAGTCGACCTGGTGCACGCCGGCACCGAGACGTACGAGCTTTCGGACCAGATTCGCGCGCTCTCGCTTTCGCGGCTGCTCGATGACCTGACGCCTCTGGCCTCGCTGGCCTGACCGCCTGGGAAAATGCGGCTCGAGCGGGCACGCCTACATGTCCCTCTGGTAGCGTGAAACCTTCGATGGCCCGCGTGCTTCGACTACCCGACCACGGTCGGCTGCTGGTCTGCACGGATCTGCAGGGCTGCATGCGCGACTTCCTGCGCTTCGTGCGGGTCTTCGAGGAGGCGCTGCTCGAGTACGACGGTGACGCCCACGTCCTGTTCACGGGCGACCTCATCCACGGTCCGCACATCGACCCCGAGGACTGGCCGGATTTTCTCGGCGAGTATTATCGCGACGCCTCCGGCGAGGTGATCCTCGCGTACGCGGCGCTGGCAGCGCAGTACCCCGGGCGCATCCACTCGCTGCTCGGCAACCACGAGCACGGGCACATCGGCGGACCGCACACCGCGAAGTTCGCGGCCGACGAGGTCGCGCTCCTCGAGCAGATCCTCGGTCCCTCCGCGACCGCGCGCATGCGCGGCATCATCCACACGTTCGCGCTCGCGGCCGTGTCGCGGTGCGGTGCGGTCTTCACGCACGGCGCGCCCGCCGCGCAGATCGACACGCTCGCCGAGCTCGAGGCCGCCGACCTCTCCGGCGCCGGCTACGCGTCGCCGCTGGACGTGCTGG
>JAYSYE010000443.1:0-34797 GCA_043716635.1 Deltaproteobacteria bacterium
TGCTTTCCGCCGTGGCGGCCGTTCGTGCACCCGCAGCTCGGGGCCGTCGAGATCGGAGGCATCGATCCGCGGATCGGCATCTGGAACCCGCCGCTCCACGAGCTGAACCAGGTGTGCGTCACGCAGTCGAACGTCTTCCTGCGCGTCGCGGCCCTGGCGCCGCGCATCGGCGTCGCGCGGATCGATCAGGAGGCGCTCGAGGGCGGCCTCACCCGCATCGGCGTCCACGTGCAGAACGACGGCTACCTCGGCACGTACGGGCTGCCGTCGGCGCGCGCGCTCGACTTCAACGAGCCGCTCTACGCGACGGCCCGGGTCACGGGATGCGCGCTGGTGGATCCCGCGGATGCCCACCAGACCCTGGGCCACCTCGACGGCTGGGGCCACGGCCTGCACACCGGACAGAACCTGCCCGCGTATCCGGGAACGCGCGGCACCACGAACGCGGCGTGGGCCACCTACCTCGTGCGCGGCGCGGGATCGCTGGAGCTGCGGATCGGCTCTGCGCGCGCCGGGTTCACGAGCGTGGTCATCGAAGTGCGGGGCGCACGCACCAATCTGTAGTACGCATGGAGGCGTGGCTCGCTACGCCATCGGCGACATCCAGGGCTGCATGACCAGCTTCGAGCGGCTGCTCGCGGCCATCGCCTTCGAGCCCGGACGCGACGACCTGTGGCTCGTCGGCGACCTCGTCAATCGCGGGCCGCGCTCGCTCGACGTGCTGCGCTGGGTCAGGGACCACGAGAGCTGCGTCACCGCGGTGCTCGGGAACCACGACCTGCACCTGCTCGCGCGCGCCGCTGGCGTCGCACCGGAGAAGAAGCGCGACACGCTCGCCGAGGTGCTCGCGGCCCCTGACCTGGGGCGGCTGCTCGGCTGGTTGCGCCGGCGCCCGTTCGTTCACGAGGCCGGCGAGTTCGCGCTGGTGCATGCCGGCCTGCATTCGAAGTGGACGATCGCCGAGTCGCGCGACCATGCCGCCGAGCTCGAGGAGCAGCTCCGCGGGCCGCGGTACTCCGAGCTGCTCGCGAGCCTGGGCGGGGGTCCGGTGCCGAAGTGGGACCCGTCGCTGTCCCCGGGGCCCGAGCGCTGGCGGGCGCTGCTCGCGTACCTGGTGCGCGTCCGGACGGTGCGGCTCGCCGACGGGCGCGTGGAGAGCGACTTCGACGGGCATCCGGGTGACGCTCCGGACGGCTGCATCGCGTGGTTCGCGATGCCCGATCCGGCGTGGGCCACTCGCACCGTCGTGTTCGGGCACTGGGCCGCGCTCGGCCTCGACCTCGGCCCGCACCACATGGGTCTCGACACGGGCTGCGTCTGGGGCGGGTCGCTCACCGCGGTCCGCCTCGACGAGGGCCGGCAGATCACGCAGATCACGCAGGTCCGGGCCGTCGAAGCGCAGTAGGCGCGCGACGGTCGGCGCCCGTGGTGGCGCAGCGCCGCTACTTCTTGGTCGGATCGCGCGGCGTCGTCGGCGTCGGCGGAGACGTCGGGATCGGCGGCGGGGCGCTGCGACGGACGGTGTGCGCGACCTGCACCGGCGGGCGCACCGCCGGCTGCGTCGCATCGGTCCCGAGGGCCGGCTGCTCGCCCGTCGGGCGGCGGATCTCGTTGACCGTCGGCGCTTGCGTCGACCGGCGAGGCCGCGTCAGCGGCACCGGCTCGACGTCGAGATCCGGCTTCGAGAATTCGACGTCGATTGATCCCTTCGGGCCGCGCTGACCTTCGGCCGGCCGCTTGTGCTCCGTCGTGGACTGGTCGTCCGCGGCGCCCGCGCGCAGCGTCGCGCGCGCCTCGACGACGGCGGCGCCGAGCGCGGTGGTCGGGTTGATGCCGACGGCCTGCTTCACGACCTGGCCGAGGGCCTGCGCGAACTCGTCCGCCGTCGCGTAGCGATGGGCCGGGTCGGCGGCGAGCGCCGTATCGAGCACCGCGGCGAACAGCGGGGGAACATCGGGGCGCTTGTCGGTGATCGGCGGAATCTGGCACGCGCGGATCTTCTTGAAGATCTCGACGTCGGTCTTGCCGTCGAACAGCCGCTCGCCGGTCAACGCCTCCCACAGGCAACTCCCCACACCGAACAGATCCGACTGCGCGGTGTTGGGCTTGCCGAACGTCACCTCGGGCGCGAGGTACGACAGCTTGCCCTTCACGGTGCCGGGTGCCGTCAGGCTCGCCGCGCGATCGCGCGCCCGCGCGAGGCCAAAGTCCGACAGCTTCACCACGCCGTTGATACCGAGGAGCACGTTGTGCGGCGAGATATCGCGATGGATCACGGGCGCCGGGGTGCCATCGGCAGCGACGCGGTCGTGCGCCGCCGAGAGCCCGCGCAGGGTGCCGATGCCGATCGCGGCGGCCAGCGGCCACGGGATGGGCTTCTGCTGCTCGCGCGACCACTTGATCAGGGCGCCGAGATCGATGCCATCGACCCACTCCATCACGAGGAAGTACGAGCCCTCCTCGCTGCAGAAGTCGTGCACCTGGACGATGTTCGGGTGGGCGAGCTCGCTGCCGACGCGCGCCTCCTCGATGAACATGTCGATGTAGTTCTTGAGCTGGCGGAACTCCGGGCGGATGTGCTTCACCGCGACCGCGCGCTGGAACCCCGCAGCGCCGCGAACGATGGCCTTGTAGACCGTGGCCATGCCGCCCTCGCCGACGATCTCGACGAGCTGATACTTACCGTCCAGGACGTGGCCTGAGAGATCCACGCGACGACCTTACCGCAGTTCCATCGGGTTCGTCTCAGTTGGCCGACGAGCGACCCAGCGCCGTCTTCGCGGCGTCCAGCTCGGCCATCGCCTTCTCCCAGCGCGGGTTCAGCTCGTCGAGCTTGTCCTGTCCGCTCTGGAACTCCTTCAGCAGCTTGTTGCGGCGGGCCGCGTCGTCGTAGACGGTCGGATCCGCGAGCTCCGCCGAGCGGCCCTGCTGCTCGGCCTCGATGATGTTGATGCGCTCCTCGAGCTGGCCCACGAGCTTCTCGAGCGGCCCGAGCTGCTGCGTCCGCTTCTGCCGCTCGTCGGCTTCCTTGCGCTTGCGCGCCTTGTCGTCGGCCAGCGAGATCGGAGCCGCCTTCGCCGCGACCGCGCCCTTGGCATCGCGGCGCGGACCCGAGCCGGTCGCGTCGCTGGCGGCCACCGCGATGCGGCGCTGCGCCATCGAGTACAGGTACTCGTCGAGCGAGCCCGGGTATGTCTCGACTCGCTGATCCTCGACGTTCCACACGCGCGTCGCGAGCGTGCGGATGAGCGACCGGTTGTGGCTCACGAACACGAGCGTGCCGTCGTACGTCTTCAGCGACTCGGCGAGGCTCTCCGACGACGCGAGGTCGAGGTGGTTCGTCGGCTCGTCCATCAGCAAGAGGTTGCCCGGCTTCACCAGCAGCCGCGCGAGCGCGACGCGGGCCTTCTCGCCACCGGAGAGCACCTTCACCGGCTTGTCGACGTCGTCACCGCTGAACATGAACCCGCCGAGGATCTGCCGCACGCGCGCCGGCGCCGCATCCGGGGCCGCCCGCAGCACCACCTGGTAGACGGTCAACGCGAGGTCGAGCGTGTCGGCGTGGTGCTGCGCGTAGTAGCCGAGCGTCACGCCGTTGCCGAGCTTGATCGTGCCGCCGTCGTGCGGCAGCTCGCTCGCCATCATGCGGAGCAGCGTGGTCTTGCCGGCGCCGTTCACCCCGATGATGCCGATCTTCTCGCCGCGCTTGACCGTCAGGTCGATGCCGGGGAACACGATGTGATCGCCGTACGCCTTCTTCAGCCCCTCGATCCGGATCACGTCCGCGACCGTGCGATCCGTCGGCGGGAACGCGAACCGCATCGTGCCGCGCTTCACGTACGTCTGGACCTGCTCCATCTTCTCGAGGAACTTCACGCGCGACTGCACGGCCTTGGCCTTGTTCGCCTGCGCGCGGAACCGGTTGATGAAGTCTGTGAGCCGCTCGCGCTCGCGGGCGAGGTTCTTCGCCTTGCCCTCGAGGATGGTCTCCTCCTCGGCGCGCTGCTCGAGGTACTTCTCGTAGTTCCCCGGATAGCTTCGCACGCCCTCGTGCTCGAGGCTCACGACGCGCGTGATCTGCTCGTTCAAGAAGTCGCGGTCGTGGGAGATCAAGATGAAGCAGCGGGTCCACTTCTTCAGGAAGTCCGAAAACCACGCGACCGACGGCATGTCGAGGTGGTTGGTCGGCTCGTCGAGCAGCAGCACGTCGGGGCGCTGGAACAGGAGGCCCGCGAGGACGCCGCGCATCTTCCAGCCGCCGGAGAGCTCGCCGACGTCGCGGTGCTCGTCGCCGGGTGAGAATCCGAGGCCCGCGAGGATCGCGAGGGCCTCGTGCTCGCCGAAGAAGCGCTCGAAGTGATCGATGCGCTCGTGCAGCTCGGCGGCATCCTCGACGAGCTGCATGAGCTCGGTCTCGTCGGTCTCGGGATTCATCGACGCGGCCTCGAGCGCGGCCTCGGCGCCCGCGAGCCGGCCGTCGAGCTCGACGCGTCCCGGCACGCTCGAGAGGATCATGTCGATCAGCGTGCGGCCCCCCGCGATCGAGATGTCCTGCGGCAGCCAGCCGATGCGCACCCCGTTCGCGCGCATCACCCGGCCATCGTCGACTTCCTGGTCGCCGGCGATGATCTTCAAGAGCGTGGTCTTGCCGGACCCGTTCGGGCCGATCAGACCGATGCGGTCGCCGTGGCCCAGGCGCAGCGATGCCGCGTCGAGGATCATGCGATCCGCGAAGAACAGCGAAACCTCGTCGAGGACCACCAGACTCATGCGGGGCGATTTCTATCGCATACTGAGCGCGTGAGCTACCGGGACGATGGCGACGCTGCGCAGGCGCGAATCGAGGCGCTCCAGACCGAGCTGGCGCAGGCCCAGCGGCGCGTGAGCGAGCTGGAGGGTGCCCGTACGCTCGCCCTGGTGCCGACGGGTGGCAACGCCCTCGCGGTCCAGCAGGGTGAGAGTCTTCCCTGGTACGGGGCGCCGATGCGCCTCGAGCTGACCCGCACCTTCCAGGGCGCCCTACCGACGGCGCTGTTCGAGGATCTCGTCGACACGATCCGCACGGTCACGCGCGAGACCGGCCGGACCGAGGTGATGAAGAGCTCGCTGTCCTGGACGATGGATTCGACCCCGAAGGGCACGGGGCCGTTCTTCGTCGTGACCGTCTCGGTGCGCGAAGGCCGCACCGTGCTGACGGTGAGCGATCGCCTCGGCCCGCTCGCCGGCGCGCTCTACGGCGGCATCGGCGGTGGCGTCGGGGCCGGCGGGATGTCGCTCCCGATCGGCATCGCGGTAGGGGCCCTCCACGCCCCGGTCCTCGCGCCGGTGTTCGCGCTCGTGTGGCTGGGCTCGGTCTTCGCGGGCGCGCGCGCCCTGTTCAAGAGCCGTGGCAAGCACCGCGCGGCCCGCCTGCAGACGCTGTTCGACGCGCTCGCGGGCGACATCGCCGCGCGCATCGAAGCGGAGCCGGCGTCGCCCCGGGCTGAGGCACCGGCCTGAGCCACCGGGCGAGCCCTCGCGGCTACCGGCGCGGGCGGCGATCGCTGCGCGCGACGAGGGCGCTCGGGAGCTCGCCGGCGGACTCGCGGCGGCGGATCTCGTCGCCGAGCGGGCGCAGGATGGCGAGCCGCGCGGGATCGCTGCGGTAGCGGTCGACGAGCTCGCCGTAGAGCTCGCGAACGGCATCCCCGTCCGGCGGATCGGCGATCGCCGCCCGCACCACGGCGATGCGCCAGCGGAGCGCGAGGTCATCCTCCAGCTCGAGCGCGAGCGCGTCGCCCTCGGCGCGCGACGCATCGGCCGCCCGCAGGTCGGACTCGCAGTGCTCGAGGAGCGCAGCAAGGCGCGCGCTGGCGTCCCGGGTCACAGAACCATCCTAGCAGCTCGTCCGTGCTACGACGCGCGCTCGCTCATGAGGAACGGATCTCGCTGCGGGCGGGTGGCACTGGCGGCCGCCTCGGTTCCGCGCCATCGAGGTGGTGTTCGCGTCGTTCTCGCCCGAGCTGCTGAGGGCCGTGGTCGACGCGGCGCCGGTCGCGCCGCCGGTGCCCGTGCTGTACGGCGCCCAACAGGGCATCCCGAAGCCGCTCGACGGCTCGACGCGCTCGCTCGGCGACTACCGCGGGCTCCCGATCGCGGAGGTGGAGTTCCACGACCAGTGGATCTACGACGCGCAGTACGAGGCGATCCGCACGCAGGGGATCGACGTCGCGTTCTTCATGTTCTCGGCGACCGCGGAGACCTTCGCGCTCGTGAACCGCTACCACCCGACGATCGTCGTCATGTCGGAGGCGCGGCTGTTTCGGCGCTGGCTCGAGCGCTGACGGGGCGAGCCGACCACCGGCTGGTCGTCGTCCGCCGCGGGATGCACGACCTGCTCGCGCTGGAGCTCGGGTGGCGCGTCGAGAGCAGGCAGAGATGGGTTCCATCGTGAGAGGTAATGGCTGGGACCGGTGACGGGCGTGGCGCGTCGCGTCGCGCCCTGGTGCCGGCGGAACCGTGCGAAGCGCAGACGGCCCGGCGTCCGGCGAGCCCCCGGCGGGCACGTGTTAGGCTTCGCCCATGGCCGTGCGCGCTCCTCGACGACACTTCGCCGCTCCCTTCGTGCTGACGCTGGCGTCGGCGTGCACCGGTCGCGTGTACACGAATCCGCCGCCGCCCCCGCGTGACCCGCCGCCGCAGGGCAACGTGGAGCCCGTCGCGAGCGGCGAGCCGCAGGCGCGGCCCGAGCCCGGCTATCCCCCGGCCACTCCGTACCAGTCGAACCCGCCGCCGCCCACGCCGCCCACGCCGCCGACGCAGCCGACGTACAACCCGCCGGCGCCACCGATGCCGCCCACGCCGCCGACGCCGCCGCGGCTGCCCGGCAAGCCGATCCCGCCGAACACGCCGACCGCGCCCACGCCGCCGACCACCACGCCGGTGCCGCCGCAGCCCACGCCGGTCGCAGACGCCACCCGCACGTGGAACATCAACTTCTACAAGGGCGTCTGCCACGCGAGCCACGAGACGCACTGCCCGCAGGGCGCCACGTGCAACCCGCCCCCGCCGGTCGAATACGTGTGCCCGCCGGGCATGGGCGAGAAGGCGAGCCACGGCCGCGTCGTCCAGGTCGCCGGCTCGTCGGAGTGCAACCTCATCGGCGAAGCGCCCGCATGTCCGAAGGGTGCGCGCTGCGCGCCCGCCCACGAGACGAAGGTCCCCTGCCCGTCCCGATAAGCGGCTCGTGACGACGTATCGAGTGCAGGGCGAGTGGCGCGCGCGCATCGCCGCCGAGTACACGTCCGCAGCGGTCACGCAGCACCTCGTGCTGTGGCTGATGCAGGCCGGCGCCCCGCCCGACCTCATCGACGAAGGCCTCGCGATCGTCGCGGACGAGCTCGCGCACTCGCGGCTGAGTCACGACGTGTACGTGGCCGCCGGTGGCAGCGCTCCGCCGGTGCTCGACCCGACCCAGCTCGGGCTCGCGCGCGTGAGTGACGAGCTGCTGCTCGACATCCTGCGCGTCGCGGTGCGCGTGTTTTGCCTCGGCGAGACCGTCGCCGTCCCGCTGTTCCAGCACCTCCGCGCGCCCTGCACCGAGCCGGTTGCGAAGCTCGCGCTCGATCGGATCCTGCGCGACGAGGTCCGCCACCGCGAGTTCGGCTGGGACCTCCTCGACTGGCTGCTCACCCTCGAGGCCCGGCTCGCCGACGCGGTCGCGGCGATGCTGCCCGCGATGTTCCGCGAGCTCGCGCGCAGCTACGGGCTCGGCAACACGGCCGTCGCGAGCGACGATGGCTCGATGCCGGACGCGGAGCGGGCGTGGGGGCTCGCGCCGCCGCGCGAGTATGCCGGGGTGCTCGCGCGAACCGTCGAGCGCGACTACCGACCGCGCTTCGCCGCCCGCGCCATCGCCATGCCCGCCGACGTCGTGCCGTAGCCTGCGGTCAACCCGCGGTCAACCCGCGGTCAACACCGAGCGCCAGTCGCGGGGACGGGTATAGTCCGCGGCGCATGAAGATCCTCATCACAGGAGCGGGTGGGCAGATCGGTCACGACCTGATCGGGGCGCTCATCGCCGCGGGTCACGCCGTCACCTCGACCGACCTCGCGCCGCGGCCGCCGAGCCACGCGCACGCCGGCGGCACCTGGCACCGCCTCGATGTCACCGATGCCGTCGCCGTCCGCGATCTGTTCTACGAGGTGCAGCCCGAGCTCGTGTTCCACCTCGCGGCGATCCTGTCCGCGCGCGGCGAGCAGGATCCCAAGCTCGCGTACGACGTGAACCAGACCGGCACGTGGAACGTCCTCGAGGCGTGCCGCAAGGTGAAGGTCCAGCGCCTCGTGTTCACGTCGAGCATCGCGGTGTTCGGCCCGCTGCCGAGCGGCGCCCTCCCCGACCCGACGCCGGACGACGTCGCGCTCCACCCCACCACGATGTACGGCGTCACGAAGGTCTCGGGCGAGCTGCTCTGCAGCTACTACCGCCAGAAGTTCGACGTCGACTGCCGGGGCGTGCGGTTCCCCGGGCTCATCTCCGCGGCGATGCCGGGCGGCGGCTCGAGCGACTACGCCCTGTTCATGTACGTGGAGGCCGTCCGCAAGGGCAGCTACGACGCGTTCGCCCGCGCCGACACCCGCATCCCGCTCATGTACATGCCGGATGCGACGCGCGCCCTCCTCGAGCTCTCGATGGCGGAGAAGTCGCGGCTCACCCGCAGCATCTACAACATCGCCGCGTTCTCCCCGCGCGCGGACGAGATCGCCGCGTCGGTCGGGGCCGCCGTCCCCGGCTCGACGTTCACCTACTCGCCCGACCCAGCCCGCCAGGGCATCCTCGACTCGTGGCCGAAGGCGCTCGACGACAGCGCCGCGCGCCGCGACTGGGGCTGGGCGCCAAAGTACGACCTCGCCGCGATGACGACCGACCTCGTCCCCCGCATCCGCCGCATGCTCGATCTCGGCGCCGTGCTCTCGGCCCACTGACCCATTCGATCACGTCGACCACGCCCAGCCCCATCAAGGAAGCCATCATGTACGACCGCGCGAAAGCCGTATTTGCGACCCAGCTCGCCGAGATCGAGCAGGCCGGCCTCTGGAAGCACGAGCGCACGATCACGAGCCCGCAGGCCGCGCACATCCAGACGGCCGGCAAGGACGTCATCAACTTCTGCGCGAACAACTACCTCGGGCTGTCGAGCCACCCGCGCGTGATGGCGGCGGCCTCGCGCGCCCTCGAGGAGCGCGGCTACGGGCTGTCGTCCGTGCGCTTCATCTGCGGCACGCAGGACAAGCACCAGGAGCTCGAGGCCGCGATCTCGAAGTTTCTCGGCACCGAGGGCACGATCCTCTACGGCTCCTGCTTCGACGCGAACGGCGGCCTGTTCGAGACGCTCCTCGGGGAGGAAGACGCGGTCATCTCCGATGCGCTCAACCACGCGTCGATCATCGATGGCATCCGCCTCTGCAAGGCGGAGCGGTTGCGCTACGAGCACGACAACCTCGAGGACCTCGAGGCGAAGCTGGTGGCCACGCAGGGCCGGCGCCTCCGGCTGATCGCGACCGATGGCGTGTTCTCGATGGATGGCGACATCGCGCGCGTCGACGCCATCTGCGATCTCGCGGAGAAGTACGGCGCGATGGTGATGGTCGATGACAGTCACGCCACCGGCTTCGTCGGCGCGACCGGGCGCGGCTCGGCGGAGCTCCGCGGCTGCCTCGATCGGGTGGACATCTTCACGTCCACGCTCGGCAAGGCGCTCGGCGGGGCGTCCGGCGGATTCACGTCCGGCAAGCGCGAGATCATCGATCTGCTGCGCAACCGCTCGCGGCCCTACCTGTTCTCGAACACGCTCGCGCCGCCGATCGTCGCGGGCTCGCTCGAGGCGATCGCGCTCGTCAGCGCATCGACCGCGCTGCGCGACAAGCTCGAGGCGAACACGCAGCGCTTCCGCGAGGGCGTGGCGCGCGCGGGCCTGGCCGTGCGGCCGGGCACCCACCCGATCGCGCCGATCATGCTCGGCGACGCCAAGCTCGCCGTCGAGATGTCGCGCCAGCTCCTGGACCACGGCATCTACGTGGTCGGGTTCGCGTACCCGGTCGTGCCGAAGGGCGCCGCGCGCATCCGCGTGCAGATCTCGGCCGCCCACTCGACCGACGATATCGATTGCGCGATCACGGCGTTCACCGCGGTCGGCAAGACCCTCGGCGTGCTCCAGGCGCCCGCGTGAAGCCAGCCGCGATCATCGAGCGGATCCGGGCGACCCTCCCCGATGCGGAGGTCCACCTCGAGGACCTGACGGGGACCGAGGACCACTGGAACGCGCGAATCGTCTCGACGCAGTTCGCCGGCAAGTCCCCGATCCAGCGCCACCGGATGGTGAATGCCGCGCTCGCCGAGGAGCTGAAGGGGCCGATCCACGCCCTGACGATGGAGCTGAAGACTCCGGACGAAGCCGCCCGGTAACCTGATTCAGGGTGCGCGCGCGGCTCCGGGTGTGCGACCCTCGGGAACCGTCTGCTATGGGAGCCGATCCCGCCGCCGAAGAGCAGTTCGGGCCGTACCTCGTTTACGAGCGGCTCGGGGTCGGAGGCATGGCCACCGTCCATCGGGCGATCGAGCGCGGGGTCGAGGGGTTCGAGCGCATCGTCGCGCTGAAGCGCCTGCTCCCGCACCTCGCGGAGGACGCGAGCTTCATCAAGTCGTTCGTGCGCGAAGCCAAGCTCGCGTCGCTGCTGAACCACAACAACATCGTCCAGATCTTCGAGCTCGGCCGGGTGGGCGCCGAGTACTTCATCTCGATGGAGTACATCGACGGCCGCGACATCCGTCAGATCCTCCGTCACGCCCGCAAGCACACCGGGCCGCCGCCGCTGCATGTCTCGGTCGGGCTGTTGCTGCAGCTCTGCGAGGCGCTCGACTACGCGCACACGAAGGTCGACGAGACCGGGCAGCCGCTGGGGCTCGTGCACCGCGACGTGTCGCCGTCGAACCTCCTCGTGACCTCGTCCGGGCAGCTGAAGGTCATCGATTTCGGGATCGCGAAGGCCCAGTCGCAGCAGCTGCGGACGCAGACGGGCCGCGTGAAGGGCAAGCTCGCGTACATGGCGCCCGAGGCCATCTCCGGGGCGAAGGACCTCGATGCGCGCAGCGATCTGTTCGCGGCCGGTGTGATCGCGCACGAGCTGCTGACGGCACGGCCGCTGTTCGCCAGCAAGAACGAGTACCAGACGCTGCTCAAGGTGCAGCGCGGCGACATCATGCCGCCATCGACGTGGAATGCGGCGGTGCCACCCGAGCTCGACGCGATCGTGCTGCGCGCGCTGGCCCGCGATCCCGACGATCGGTTCGCGACCGCGCTCGAGATGCGCGAGGCGCTCGTCGGGCTCCGGCTCAAGCACAAGCTCGCGACCGGTCATCGCGATCTCGCGACGTGGCTGAAGCAGGCCTTCGGCAACGTCCCCACGGAGAGCGACCAGAGCGCGAGCGTGGACGTGCTCGCGAGCGGCGGCACCGTGAGCCGGGCGACGCCGCGTCGGCAGCCGGCGCCGCGGCCGCGCGACCAGGACGAGGACGAGGCGGTCGCGGTCGCGTGGGGCGGCGGCGAAGGCGAGGACTCGGGTGAGCCGCTCCTGCTCGACGAGGTGCCCGATGTCTCGGAGAAGCACCTCGCGCCGGGAGCTCAGAGTGCTCAAGGACGATTCACGGGCGCGATGGCGCGCGTCACGACGGCCGAGCTCGCCGACGACATCCCGGCGGAGGGTCCGAGTCACGGGGCCCCCCGGCGGCCGTCGCCCGCGGGGCTGCCGTCGTCAGGCGTGCCGCTGGTGGCGCCGCGCGCGCACAGTCATGTGTCCGTACCAGCGGGACTCCCCCGGCCCGGCACCGTGTCGCAGCCGCCTCCCAGCACCGGTCGCGCGGTCACGCGCACGCTGTCCCCGCGCGTGGCTGCGGCCACGATCCCGCCGCCGGTGGCAGTGACTCCGCCGTCGATCTCGAGCGGACCGCGCGATCGCCGGGGCTCGAAGCCCGGCAGCGCGGCGCCCGATAGCAGCTCGCGGATCGACCTCGAGTCCGCCCGTCGCGCCGAGGCCGACCTGATGGATGCCGAGCGCGAGCTCGACGAGGCCGCGCGCGCCGCGGACACGCTGTCGGGACACGAGCCCGGGGACACGCTCCCCGGCGCCAGCAATCCCGACGTGCACACGCGCTCGACCCCGAGCGTGCGATACACGCCCCCTCCCCGCCTGACGCCGATGCCGCGCGGGACGACCGCGCCGATGCACGCCGCGGTGCCGGCCGCACCCGAGTCGCCCGAGCCGCTCGCGGCATTGGAGCACGCGTCGCAACCCGACGTGCCCGAGCGTGCGGCGGCGGTGCCGACGGGGCGCACGTCGAGGATGGTCGGGGAGCCCTTGCTCGAGGCGCTGCGCGACGTGCCCTCGCTCGTGATCCCCACCGCGGCCGTCAGGACCTTGGCGACCGGCGTGCCGCGGACCAAGCCCGGCATCGCACCCGCACGAGCCAGCACCTCTGCACCGCGAATTCGCGTGACCCCCGTGCCGGGTGCGATCGAGGTGCAGCCGTCGCGACCCATCACGACGTTTGGCTCGGCGATCATCGAGCGGCAGACCGTCCGGCGACCGTGGGCGTGGCTCGCGGCCGTGGTGGTGCTCGGCGGCGCGGCTGCAGCGACGGTGGTGTACCTGCGGCGCGAGCCGCACCCGACGCTCATGGTGACGCCCATCGCGCCCACCCCGCCGGTGGCCCCCGGCAGGATCAAGTTCGACACGCAGCCGGCCGACGCGGAGATCACGGTCGAGGGCTACCCGGTGCACGCGGGGTCGCCCTGGGCGATGCAGTTGCCGCCCGGCACGTATCCGATCCGGATCACGCGGAGCGGCTACAAGACCTGGGAGACCGCGCTGGACCTCTCCGCCGCCGAGACCTCGACGCTGCGGGTGGTGCTCGAGCCCGTCTCGGCCGCGGGCGCCCCCAGCGTGGCGACGCTCTCGCTCGACTCGACTCCGGGAGGCTTCGAGGCGCTGGTGGACGGCGCGAAGCTTCAGCTCGTGACGCCGCTCAAGACCACGCTGCCACCCGGCCCGCACACGCTCGTGCTGCGCCAGCGTGGTGTCGAGGTCTGGCGCCACAAGCTCGTCGCGCAGGCGGATGCGGACTACGAGTTCGCGCCCGTGCTCACCACCGACAAGCTCCGCGAGCGCGCGCAGCGGATGGCGCGCGACACCACCGCCGGCACCGAGCTGCCAGCGCCTCCGCTCGTGGCTCCCGATGCCAGGCCACTGGAGCACACGTCCGGACCGTCGAGCGCCGGATCGGGTGCCCACCCGCCCGGCAGTCCTGCCGCGGTGCCCACGCCGGTGCGGCCGCGGCCGGTCACGCCCGCGCTCTCCCCGGGCATCGATGGCCCGACTTCCGCCATCGCAGGGGTTCCCAGGCCGACCGCGACCACCCGGCCCGTCGTCCCGACGACCGGCCCGACGACCGGCCCGACGACTCGCCCGACGACTCGCCCCCTGCCGACGCTGCCTGGACCCGTCGCGCCGCACCGCGACTACGCGCCGGTCACCGTGCCGCCCACGGCGGTGAAGCGCATCTCGGGCGACGCGCCGACCGTCGCATCGTCGAAGCGCGACGAGGTCCCGGCCGTCGTCGTCGCGAAGGTCTGCATCGACGCCGCGGGCGCCGTCTCTCGCGTCGAAATGATCACGAAGCTCGAGCGCATGACGGCGTCCGATCTCACCACCGGCATCAAGGCGTGGCGCTACACGCCCTACCGCGCGTCCGGCGTCGCGGTGCCGGCGTGCTTCGTCGTCAGCTTCCGCGTGAAGTAGCGATCAGCCGCCCGCGACGACGGCGCCGCTGATCATGTCCATCCCGCAGGCGAACTTGAGCTCGCCCGAAGCGGGCACGGTGACCGGAATCTCGACCGCGTGGTTCAGGGGAAGGGTCACCGGCGCCGCGCCCATCACGACGACCTGCGAGATGCACTCGCTCTCCTCCGTCCGCGTGAACACGAGCTTCAGCTTCTCGCCGGGCTTGCCCGGGATCCGGGCTGGCGCATAGCCCGCGTTCGTGACGGCGACCGGGACCGAGCGCGTCCCGTCGCTGGCGACGGTGCCCGTCGTCAGGGTCGCCGCTGCAGGAGCCGCCTTGGTGGTCACGGTTCGCTCCTCGACCTTCTTGCAGGCGGGTACGACGGCGACGATCAGCGTGAGGAACAGCGCAGCGCGGGTCATCCGTGCACGTTACCGCGCCTGCAGGCGATGACCAGTATCAGGACAGGCGGGCCGACTGCGCGCCGACGGGCGACTGCTCCATGTCGAGCGGATCGGACCAGTTCTCGAACTGCAGGATCCCGAGCTCGGCGAATCGCACGCGCTGCCGATCGCTCAGCAGATCCATCTTCTTCATCGCCGGGACGATCTTCGCGAACAGCATCTGCCGGAACATCACCTGACCCTGGTTGTTCAGCGCGATGTCCATGCACTGCTTCACGGGCAGTCCGGTCTTCTCCCAGACCTCCTGAAACAGGAAGCGGTCTCGCATCAGCCGCGCGGCCTCGTACACGAAGTCCTCGCGCTCGCGTTTCACGGCCTCGTTCTGCTCGCGGTAGTAGTCGCGCAGCGAGAGCACGCCGAACGCGACGTGCCGCGCCTCGTCGCCGATCACGTACGACGTCAGCTCCTTCAGCAGCGGCTCGCTCGTGTTGTTGCGCATCATCGCGAAGGCCGCGAGCGCGAGCCCCTCCACCATGATCTGCATGCCGAGGAACTTCATGTCCCACCGGCTGTCTGTGAGGATCATGTCGAGCAGCGTCTTCAGGTGCGGGTTGCACGGGTACGCGATGCCGACCTTCGTGTGGATGTACCGGTTGTAGACATCGACGTGGCGCGCTTCATCGACGACCTGGCTCGCCGCGTTCAGCTTGCTGTCGAGATCCTGCACGCTCGTCACGAGCTGCGCGGTCGCGAGGAGCGCACCCTGCTCGCCATGCAGGAACTGCGAGAGCGTCCACGCGAACGCCTCGACGTTGACGGTGTGCTGCTCCTTGGCCGTCAGTCTGGAGAACAGCTCCGAGCCGAACAGCGGCATCAGCTGAGGCGGCGCGAGCTGCTTGTCGAGGTCGACGTCGGTCGACCACGGCAGCACGTCGTCGGAGATCCACTGGCCGCGCACGGCCTTCTCGTAGAGCGTCCGCAAGTTTTGCCGCGTCTCCTGATAGCCCCACGTGTACGTGGTGTTCAGCAGAGACTCGAGGGTCTCGATCGAGGGCCCCGTGAGCGTGCCCGAGGGCGAGGGCGAGGGACCCGTGAGCGTGCCCGACGGTGACGTGGGCGTGGGAGCAGGTGCAGCGGCAACCATGATCGGCCTCCAAGAGAAACTGAAACTTGTTTCAGTTTGTGCTGGCAGCGCGGCCCGCGTCAAGTGCATTCTGCGTCCATGCCCACCCGTGCCCGTGCACGCGCAGCCGTGGTCGACGCCGCGGAGCTGTTCCGTGCGCCGATCGACCCGGCGTTCCAGCAGGAGCGCTCGCGGAAGAGCTACGGAGCACTCCTGGAGGCCGCGACGACGCTGTTTTCGGACCAGGGGTACGACGCTGTGGGCACCCCCGAGATCGCCGAGCATGCCGGCGTGTCGGTCGGAACGTTCTATCGCTACTTCGACGACAAGCACGAGATCTACCTCGAGGTGGTCCGGCGGATGCTCGTGTCCGCGTACCAGCAGACGATCGAGGGCCTCGGGCCCGAACGCTTCGTGGGCCGGGCGCGACACGAGACGATCGGCGAGACCGTCGCCGTGCTGTTCAGTCACGTGCTCGCGACGCCGAGGCTGTCGCGCAGCTTCATCGAGATGTCCCTGCGCGACCCCGCTGCCGCCGCGCTGCGCCGCGCCTTCGAGGCGGGTGCCCACGCGCGGCTCGTCGCGCTGATCACCGCGGTCGCGCCACGCACGACCGTGCCAGATCCCGAGGCGTCGGCGTTCGTGCTCTACGGCGCCGCGATGCACACGGCTTACGGGCTCGCCGGTCACGTCGGGGACGCGCCCGTCTCCGCCGCCCGCGCGCGCGACGCGCTGGTCGCGTTCGTCGAGCGCGCCCTGTTCCCCTCGACCTAGACTAGACGAGCCCGGGTCTCGACCCGGGCCTCCGCGGACGCCGGGCTGACGGGTCAGCTGGCTGCGCCGACCACGGCGTCGACGACCTTCGCGACCGCGCTCGCCTCGTCGCCGCCCGCGGCCTTCAGCGCGTGGAGCACGCAGGCGATGCTGCGCGCGGCCGACGTCGCGAAGTCGATCGGCACGATGTAGCTCAGCCGCTCGCCGGCCCACACTGCGAGGCTCGCGTGATCCACGGCCTCGAGGATCCAGAAGTGCGGGATGTCGGTCGGCGTCTGCCACGCGTGCACCTGGCGGGTCACGTCGAGAGCAGAGCGCACGGTCGCCTTGTTGTTGTCCGAGGGGTTCGAGGCCCACTGCCGGATCGAGCCGATCATGTCGTCGATATACTTCTTCGGCGCCTGCGTGCCGGCGCCCGAGGCCGTCGGGTACATGCCCGCCACCAGGTCGCTGGCGGCGAGCGCGGCCCGCACTGCGTGACCGCGATCGTCACCGACGGTGCGCTTCACCCACTCGACGAGCCCGCGCGACGTGAAGTCGTTCGCGCCCGCCCACGCATCGGCCACGTTCGTGGCGCTCTCACCCAGCTCGTGCAAGGACTCGGCGCTCGGGCGCGCCCCTAGTTCAGTGGTGCTCATACGGTCAAATACATCCCTTCTGCAGCTGCGATCACGGGGACAGCCGTGCGCGCAGCGACCCGTGCCACGACTTCATCGATCATGTCGTCGGTGGCGTCGGGACTGTGATGGAACAGGACGAGCTTCTTGGCCCCCGCCCGCTCCGCGACAGTCACGCCGGCGCGTGCGGGCGAGTGCCCCCAGCCGCGGCGCAGCCCGTAGTCCTCGTCCGCATGCATCGCGTCGTGCACGAGCACATCCGCGTCGCGTGCGAGCTCGATCGCGACCGGCAGCGGATCGTCGACGTTCGGGTACTCCACGTCGGACAAGTACGTGACCGTCTTGCCGTCGGCGGTGATGCGGAACGCCGTGGTCCACACCGCGCCGTGAGGCACCGCGGCAGTGACGACCTCGAACCCCGGCAGGTGCACGGTCGAGCCCGCCACGATCGTCTCGATGGAGACGCCGGCGGCGAGGTTCTCGAGGCCGTTCAGCGGGCTGTAGTGCGGCGCGAGCTGGTTCTGCAGCGTCGATTCGAGTGACGTCCCCGCCATCGGGTTCGCGCCGAGGATCCGGATCTCGTTGCCCTTGATGAAGAACGGCGTGAAGAACGGCAGGCCCTGGATGTGGTCGAGGTGCGTGTGCGAGAGCAGGATGGGCAGCTTGCCGTGACCCTTGCCGAACTCGGCCGCCATGAGGTGCTTCGCGAGCTCGGTGGCCCCGGTCCCGAGGTCGACGAGCAAGCGCTCGCCGGCATCGGTGACGAGCTCCATCGACGGGGTGTTCCCGCCGTACCGCAGGAACTCGCGTCCCGACATCGCGAACGAGCCGCGCACGCCCCAGAACCGCAGCTTCATGCGACCGAGCTCTCCGCAACCGCGGGGCCGATCGGGAGCGTCATCCCTTCGAACGACGTGAGCACTTCGATCCCGATCGCATCGCCCTTCTCGAGGTAGTCGGCCGCGACCTGATCCATCTGGTCGTCGGTGTGCGACGGCGCGTGGTGGTAGAGGACGAGCCGTCGCGCGTGCGCCGCCACGCAGATCTCGAGGGCCTGGTCCGGTGTCGAGTGGCCGTAGTGCGGGAACTTCGCGTACTCGTCGGGCAGGAAGTGCGTGTCGTAGACGATCGTGTCCACGCCCTCGAGCCGGCGCAACAGCGCCTCGCGCATGGCGGCGAGCGCGGTCGTGTCGTCGGTCGAGAGCGGCTCGGGGCCCGCGAGGAAGTGCTGCTTGTGGAGCACCTGATCGAACGGCGCGGTATCGGAGACATAGGCCCACGACGTGCCGTCGCAGTCGATGCGGTAGCCGACGCTGCCGAACGGATGATTGAGCGCGATCGGCATCACGTGGAACGGCCCGATGTCGAGCTCGACGCCGGGCTCGACCTGATGAAACTCGAAGTGCGCGGGGACCGCGTCGAGCGACACGGGGAAGAACTCCTGGCGCGTGATGCCGCCGATCACCTGCTGTAGCTCGTCGGCCGCGTCGAGGAGCGCGTAGACCGAGATCGTGGTGCCGGCGATGTAGGCCGGCGAGAAGAACGGCAGGCCCTGGATGTGGTCCCAGTGCACGTGAGACAGGAGCACGTGGTGGTGCTGCGGCGCCGTCGCCTCGCGCAGGAGGTGATTGCCCAGCGCGCGCATGCCGGTGCCCGCATCGACGATGAGTCGCTCCCCGGTCGAAGCTCGCGCCTCGACGCACGACGTCTGCCCGCCGTAGCGGACCGTCGCCGCGCCGGGAACCGGGTAGCTACCCCGGACCCCCCAGAAGGTGATCTGCATGCGCGCGGAGTGTAGCCCCGACGGCCGCGTTCCCCCAAATCGCGGCGAACAATGAGAACCTTCGCGCACCAGCATGAACGTCCAGCCGCGGATCCTCGTGATGGGCGCGGGCGGCATCGGCGGCATCGTGGCGGCCACGCTGACCGAGCTCGGCGCCGCCGTGACTGTCGTCTCGACGAATGGGGCGATCCGTGCCGCCGTCGACCAGGCCGGATTCCGGCTCGTCGACGACGGCGAGGAGCGCGTCGTGCGGGGCTGCGTCTCCCCGGCGCCCGAGGGTCGCTACGACCTCTGCCTGCTCGCGACGCAGCCGCCGAATGTCGAGGAGGCCGCGCGCACCGCCCTCCCCCACCTCGCGGACGATGGCCGCGTGGTCGTGCTGCAGAACGGGCTGTGCGAGGAGCGGGTCGCGGCGATCGTCGGCCCCGAGCGCGTCATTGGCGGGATCGTGGCGTGGGGCGCGAGCATGCCCGAGCCCGGGAAGTACGAGCGGACGGCCGCGGGCGGGTTCCAGCTCGGCGCGCTCTCCGGTCCGTCCGATCCGGACGTGCGCCGCGTCGCCGAGCTGCTGGAGGCCGTGGGGCCGGTGACGATCACGGAGAACCTGCGCGGCGCGCGCTGGAGCAAGCTCGCTCTCAACTGCGCCGTGTCGGCGCTCGGCACGGTCGCGGGGGAGCGGCTGGGACCGCTGGTCCGGCAGCGCCGCTATCGCCGGCTCGCCCTCGAGATCATGACGGAGGCCGTCGTGGTCGCGCGCGCCGAAGGGGTGCGCCTCGAGAAGGTCGCGGGCACGCTCGATCTCGAATGGGTCGCGCTGACCGACGTCGATCGCGCGGCGCGCATGTCGGCCGCGCTGACGGCGAAGCACGCGCTGCTGCTCGCGGTCGGCTTGCGCTATCGCCGCATGCGGTCCTCCATGCTCGCGGCGATCGAGCGGGGTCGGACGCCCGCGATCGAGTTCCTGAATGGCGAGATCGTCTCGCGCGGGGCGCGGCACGGCCTGCCGACGCCGGTGAACGCGCGGATCGTCGAGACGGTCTGGGCGATCGCGAAGGGCACGACCACGTCCTCGCGCGCGACGCTCGACCGCATCTGCGGGGCCGCGGACGGCGCTGACGACGGAGCCTGACCGAGCCTCTGCGGAGCCTACGCCGGCCCGAGCAGGAACCGGACGAGGGCCATGACGCGCGGCTCGAAGGTCGCGAGCTCGGCGTACTCGTCGGGCGTATGGAAGAAGCGTCCCCGCGGACCCAGGCCGTCGATGGCGGGGACTCCGAGGGCGGCGAGAGTGTTCGCATCGGACCCGCCGCCCATGAGTGGCGCCTCGTCGGCGCCGAGGCCCTCGGCCCGCGCGACCGTCGCATAGCGGGCGACGAGCGCGGCCGTCCCTGCGAGGTGCTCGAGCGGTGCGCGCCGGATGCCGCCCGTGATCGCGAACGTGGCGCGGGTCGCCAGCGCGGCGTCGTCCGCCAGCGCGCGGATCCGGGCGAGCAGCGGCGGACCGTCCTCGGCCCGCACGATGCGCAGATCGATCTCGCAGCTCGCCTCGCCGGGGACCGTGTTCGCGCTCGTGCCGCCGCGGACGAGCCCGACGTTCACGGTGGTCCCGCCGTCGGCCGTGGTGAGCGCCTGCACGCCGACGATCACGCGCGCCAAGGCCTCGATCGCGTTGATGCCGGCCGCGAGATCGTTGCCGGCGTGGGCGGGCTTCCCGGTCGCCGTGATCACGAGCTTGCCCGTGCCCTTGCGCCGCGTGACGATCGCGTCGGTCACACGCCCGGCCTCGAACACGAGCCCCGCACTCGCGCCTGCGCCCACCTCGTCGATCACGCGCTTGCCGTCGACCGAGCCGGTCTCCTCGTCGGACACGGAGATCACCGCGACCGGCAGCGCCGCGAGCAGGCCCAGATCCGCGAGCGCGGCCAGCGCGGTCCGGATCACGGCGAGCCCGCCCTTCATGTCGAGCACGCCGGGCCCGTAGCACTTCGTCTCGTCGCGGCGGAACCCGACGAAGGATCCGGCCGGGAAGACCGTATCGTGATGGCCGACGAGCACGGTCCCGCCAGCGGACCACCCATGAGTCGTGACCACGACGTGATCACCGGCGCGCTCGCCGGCGACGCGGCGCACCGCGAGACCCGGGAGCGCGAACGCCTCGGCCAGGGCATCTGCCATCCGGTTGCAGCCGGTGTGATCCGCCGTGAAGGACTCGATGCCGACCCAGCGCTCGAGCAGCGCCCACAGCTCCGGCATGCGGGTGGCGACCGCCGCGCGCGCGGCCATGGTCTGCGGAGATTCCGTCACGAGGCGCACAGTCTACTCGGGTGCCCGCGTCGGCGGCGCCGCGTACCGGCGGCCGCGCAGGACCGCGCCACCGAGCAGCAGCACGCCCGCGAGCGCGACGAGGAGGCCCGGCAGCTGGCCGGGTGCCGAGTAGCGCCAGCGGATCGCGTGGGTGCCCGGGCCGACCGCGACCGCGCGCCGCATCAGATCCGCGACGAGCCACGGTTGCTCGGTCCCATCGACCGTGACCTGCCAGCCCGGCGCGGCCGCGGACGAGATCGTCGCGTATCCAGGCGCGGGGCTCGTGCAGCCGAGCGTGATGTCCCCGGCGCGCCACGCGTCGACGCGACACGGCAGTGGCGGCCCCGCGTCGGGCGCCGAGTCCCCCGTGCCCCGCAGCACCACGGTGCCCGGCAGCATCCCGAAGTGCCCGCCGGGCGGGTACAGCAGCGCCAGCGTGTCCTCGCGGTCGAGGCTCCACAGCGCCCCGCGCTGGACCGACGCGATCGGCGCGACGGGCATCGCGGCGAGCGTCCAGCGATCGCGGGTGCCAAGGTTCGGGACCTTCAGCGGCACGATCATCGTGGTGGGCAAGATCGCGTACTCGATCCCGAAGCGGTCGAGCAGCACCCCGCCACCGCCCGAGGAGCGGTACCAGGACTCGTCCTCGTCGCGTGCGCGCGCCGGATCGTCACTGCGCGCGGCCACGATTCCGAACCGTGCCGCGCCGGCACCCGCGAGCGATGCGGTCGCCTCGGCGAGCCCGAGCTTCGCGTCGCGATCGACGGCCGGCATCCCGTCGCTCAGGGGCGCGTCGTACATGTACGCGGGTCGAAATACCCGCAGCGGAGCGCCGCCGTGGCGAGCGTCGAGTGGCGAGGTCCCGTGCTCCAGGATCGCGCGCGCCCAGGGCGGGGGCTCGTCCACGATCGCGCGCGCCGCGAGTGGCGCCGTCGACGGCATCGTGCCGAGGTTCGGCAGCACGAGCAGGGCGAGCACGATCGGCGCGGCCCGACCCAGCGCAGCGCCGCGCACGCCGGGACCGCGGCGGGCCGCGAGCATCAGCGCGGCCACCATGCACGCGAGCGCGAGCGAGCCGTCCAGCATCGCCCGCTCGATCACGCTCGCCGCCGACGGTACGCGGCCCCGCATCAGGACGAGCGCGAGCAGCGCCACCCCGGTGCACGCCGCGCCGACCCCCAGCGCTCGCAGGGCCCGGCGCTCGCCCGCGAGCAGCGCATCGATGCCGCCGCCCACGTTCGACGCGAGCACGAGCACGAGCGCCATCAGGTGCACGTCGGGCGCGCCGAGCCACGCGCTCCACGACCCGCTGCGGCCCCGGCCGGCGAGGAGCACGAGCCCGGCGAGGATGGCGAGCGCACCACGCACGCGCAGCGTGGGTAGCCGCACCGCGGCCAGCGCCAGCAGCGTGGCCCCGACGAACAGGCTCGGTGCGCACGGTAGTGGACCGGTGATCGCCGCGATGCCGCCCGTGCCTTCACGCGCACCGAAGCTGCCGGGCACCAGCAGCTCGAGCAAGCGCGCGATCCGCAACGGTGGGACCCGACCACCGACGATGGTGCCGTCGATCGCGAGCAGGGCGGCCGGCACCCATTGCGCCGCTGCGATCGCGAGACCCCCGAGCAGCGCCACGCCGACGAGCCGCTGGCGGCCCGAGACCGCCACCGCGATGACGAGCGCGTCGATGAATGCGCCGCCGTTGCCCGCCAGCCCGACGAGGCCGAGCAGCCCGCCGAGCGCGGCGGTCGCCAGCCAGGCCTGGCGGGGACGTCCCGTCACACCGGCGTCGGCAAGGCACGTCGCCGCGATGCCGATCCACGGCAGGTGCGCGAGCCCAGGCAGCGCGCCGCGCAGCGCGGCGCTCGCGAGTAGCCCCGTGGTCGCGAGGAGCAGCCCCGCGACCAGCGCGGCCTCCTCGCTGCAACCCGGCTCGCGGCCGCGGGCATCCCCGCGCAGCGCGCCCGGCGTGCCCTCACGACGCGGATACAGGCCGCGCGCCCACACGGCCACGCCGAGCGCGGCCCACGCGAGGTGCAGCACCGTGAAGAGATCGAGCCCCCGTGGTGTCGTTGGCAGCCACTGCGGCGGATACCAGGCCCCGTGAGTGGGCTCCGCCGCGAGCGGCACGCCGAGGCCGTCGCCATCCCACCACTGGGGTAACGCGCCGCCGTGCGCGGTCGTGGCCGCGGCCAGCCGAGGCGGCACGACCTCGGTGTGATAGCGAACGTCGGCCCACGTACGGTCTCCGAACACGATGCGCGCGTTGACCGCGAGGACGGCGATCAGCAGCACAGCGGCTACCAGCGAGAGTGATCGCGGGGGCACGGGCACAGCCCGCCTATCTTGACACGCACGCGCGGCGAGCCGACAACCATCGGGTCGTGCTTCGCGCCTGCGTCATCGCTGGTCTGCTCGCCGCCGCCGCCGGTTGCCACCGCACGGCCAGCAAGGCGCCCCCGTGCGGGGCAGTCGGCGCGACGCTCCTGATCATCGCCCACGCCGAGATCGACCGCTCGAATCCCGACGAGGGCACGCGGCGCGCTCTGCTCGAGCAGCTGCCCGCGATGCGCGATTCGCTCGTCCGCGCGTGCATGGACGACAAGTGGAGCGATGCGCTTCGCACGTGTCAGGTCAACGCCGCCACGCACGCCGAATTCGAGACGTGTCAGCTTCAACTCACCGACGATCAGCGTCGTGCTCTCGCGCAGAGCGGAACGTGGTAAACGATGGGACGCAAGATGGAGATCGACTTCAAGTACGCGGTGTCCGAAGAGGACGCCAAGTCGCGGCTCGATCTCCTCGGGCAGTACCTGGCGAACAAGCACGGGATCAAGGTCTCGTGGGTCGACGCCACGCGCGCTCGGTTCACGGGCCGCTATCTCGTCGTGAAGATCGAAGGCGAGCTGACGATGACCAACGGCCGCGCCGTCTTCAAGGGTGAGGATCCGGGGTTCCTCTGGCGCAATCGCGCCAAGGACTACATCGAGACCAAGCTCGCGGCGTATCTGGATCCGAAGACCGAAGTGTCGCGGCTTCCGACCGCGTAGCGCGCGCTGGTGAAGCTCGTCACCTGGAACATCAACTCGATCCGGGCCCGCACCGAGCGGCTGGTCGCGTGGCTCGAGCGCGAACGCCCTGACGTCGTATGTCTCCAGGAAACGAAGGTGGAGGACGCGCTGTTTCCGGCCGAGCTGCTCGCCGGGGTCGGCTACCGCGCCGCGTTCCACGGGCAGAAGAGCTACAACGGTGTCGCGATCCTGACGCGCGCGGCGCTCGAGGTCGTCGACGTGACCCACGGGTTCGGTGACGGCGAGCCGGAGCCCGAAGCGCGTGTCATCGCGGCGGAGGTCGGCGGGATCCGCGTCATCAACACGTACGTGCCGAACGGCCAGGATCTCGCGTCCGAGAAGTACGCCTACAAGCTCGGGTGGTATCGGCGGCTGCGCGCCTACCTCGATCGGACGGCCACCCCCGCCACCCCGCTGGTCCTGTGCGGCGACATGAACGTGGCGCCGGACGACCGCGACGTGTGGTCACCCGAGCAGTGGCTGGGTCAGGTGCACTGCAGCCAGCCCGAGCGGGACGCGCTGGCGGACGTGCTCGCGTTCGGGCTGACGGATGCGTTCCGGACCGTGAATGGCGACGCGAAGCAGTACTCGTGGTGGGACTACCGCGGCGTCTCGTTCTTCAAGGACCAAGGTCTGCGCATCGACCACGTGTTCGCGACGGCGCCGGTCCTCGCGCGGATCTCGGCCGTGACGATCGATCGCGCGGCGCGCAAGGGTCAGGACGCGAGCGATCACGCGCCCGTCTCCGCGGTCATCGGCGATCTCTAGGCGTTCAGCCGACCGCCCAGCGGACTGTTCCGGGCGGCGCCAGACGAGCTGCTAGATGCCGAGCTCGGCGCTCTCGCGGAGCGTCTTGGGCACGGGGGCGAACGGTCCCGACGCGGATGCAGTGGCTCCGTTCGCGCGCGCCGGCTTCGCAGCGTGCTTGTCGGTGCCGGCTGCGAGGCCCGGTGCCGAGGCCGACGCCGGCAGCGCGAGCACCGAGAGTTGCTCGGCCGCCTTCGCCGCGAAGATCGCGCGGTCCTCGATCACCAGCGCCGTGAACGCGGCGCGCCAGCGACCGAGGGCCGTCGCCAGCGATGCGAGCCCGCACAGCGCGATCGTGGCCCCGAGGACGGGGACGACGTACACGTGCGTCGACGGCGCCGCGCCGAGCCACGCCGCGGCATAGGTCCCGGCGCAGACGAGCATCACGCGCTCGGCCCGCTGCATCAACCCGCCGCGCAGGTCGAGCCCGAGGCCCTCGCCGCGCGCGCGCGTGTAGCTGACCATCACGGACGCACCAGCCGCGACCAGCGCCGCGATCATCCACGGCGTCTCGCGCAGGTACCAGGTGTAGCCGCCCATCACGGCGAGCTCCGCCCACCGGTCGCTGACCGAATCGAAGAGCGCCCCGGACTTCGTCTGGCGGCCGAGCGCACGCGCGATGCGGCCGTCGACGATGTCGAGGGCTCCTGAACCCAGGTACGCCCAGACGCCCGTGATGAGGTGCCCGGTCGCGACCGCTACACACGCGCACAGCCCGGCCGCGAGCGAGAGGGCCGTGACCGTGTTGGGAGAGACGCGGCCCGCGAACAGGCGCTCGACCGGAGTCATCACCCACACCGCGTAGCGGCCCCAGAACGGACCGAACAGGACGTTGTTCTTCGCGCCGCGGTGGTCCGGAACGTGGCCCGAAGCGCAGAGCGCGCCATACACGCCGACCGACACCAGCAGCGGCCCGAGCAGCAGCAGGAGTGGGATCACGAGATACAGACGTTCGGTGTGAACCATGAGAGTTTAACCGTCGCGTCGTTGCAATTTGGGGGTAACACGCCGGTAGGGTCGCGGCCAGCGTCAAAGCATGGCATCAAACCTTCCAACCTGTCGAATCCTCTACAGGTAGTGCAAAGTGAAACCAACCCGGTGAAGCCCCTCGACACCCTCGCGAAGATCATAGCGACGGCCCTCGGCGCGGGCTATTCCAAGGTCGCGCCGGGCACCTGCGGCACCCTCGTCGCCGTCCCGCTCGCATGGGCGCTGGCGGCACGGCCGGATTGGCAGTTCGCGCTCGTCACGGTGGTGATCACCCTGATCGGCATCGCCGCTGCCTCCCGCGCTGACATCGCGTGGGGGAGCCACGACGACCAGCGCATCGTGATCGACGAGGTCGCCGGCTACCTCGTGACCGTCGCGCCCGTCGTCCGCAGCTGGCCCGCACTGCTGGTCGGCTTCGTGCTGTTCCGATTCTTCGACATCGTGAAGCCGCCACCGGTCCGCTGGCTGGACGAGAACCTGCCCGGCGGATTGGGTGTGGTGCTCGATGACGTCGCCGCCGGCGTGATGGGCGCGATCGTGATGGTGCTGCTCCAGCACTTCGGCGCGTTCCGGGCGATGGCCGATCTTCTGTAGTCTGGAGATGCGCTGGCCCTCGCTCGCCGTCGCGCTGCTGCTCGCGGCGGTCCTGCCCGCGGGCGCGAACGGTCGCCCCCCGCAGACGAATGGCGTCACGTTCCGGCCGGGCGACGACCGGTCGCTGTACGTGCGCTCCACCTTCGGGCTGCTGGTCACCCACGACAACGGCTGCTCGTTCCGGTGGGTGTGCGAGCAGGCCATCGGGTACGGCGGATCGTTCGATCCCAAGTACGCGGTCGCCGACGATGGCACGCTCTACGCCACCACGTTCGAGGGACTCCGGGTCAGCCGCGACGGCGGATGCACCTGGGTCACGGCGACGGCCGGGATCCCCGCCTCCGATCCAGGGAACATCTCGACGATCTGGATCGACGCGATCGACATCGCCTCGAACGGTGACGTCTGGGTGGCGACGGCCGAGAGCGCGGCGCCCAACAACGTCTTCCGCTCGACGGACGACGGCCACTCGTTCGTCCCGCGCGGGATGCGGTCACCGACGATCTGGTGGAAGAGCGTCAAGGCCGCGCGCACCCGACCCCAGCGCGTGTACGTGACGGGCTACCAGGTCTCGGGGCCCACCACCGCCGCCGGCCCACCACCACCGACCGCGTACTTCGAGCGCACCGACACGGGTGGCGAGTCGTGGTCCGCCTCGCCGCTCGCGGGCGTGCAGTTCGGTGCGACGCCGATCGTCTACGCGCGTGCGGTCGATCCGACCAACGCCGACGTCGTGTACATGTCGTCGCTGGACGCGAACCCACCCGCCGGTGACCGGCTGTATCGTTCCATCGACGGCGGCACCACGTGGTCGGAGGTGTTGACGACCACCGATACGATTCGCGACGTCGTGTTCCACGGCCACGCGGTGCTCGTGGCGACGCTCGGCGGCGGCTCGTTCTCAGCGCCGGACGGCGTGACGTTCACGCCGCTGACGACGGCGCCGCAGCTCGCGTGCCTGGGCGACCGCGATGGCACACTCGTCGGCTGTGGCGCGAACTGGCAGCCCGACTTCCAGGCCGTCGCCGAGTCGCCGACTGGCGCCGTGTGGTCGAAGACGTTTCGCTTCGGAGAGCTCGCGGGCCCGCTCGCCTGCGCGGCGGGGACCACGGTGCAGCGCATGTGCGAACCGCTGTGGCCCGCGCTGCGCAGCCAGTTCGGCGCGACCGGACCCAAATGCCGGTCGGCATCGCCTGCCGTCGTGACGGGTGCACCGCAGGTCGCGACGGGTGCACCGCAGGTCGTGACGGGTACGCCCACCGTGGCGACAGGCGCACCCGGGGCGGCGAAGGTCCGCGTGCCAGCGTCGGGGCGTGGCTGCGATCCGGGCGGGGTCGCGCCGATCGGGGCGGCGATCCTCGCGCTCGTGGTCGCGGTGGGCCTCGGTGCGCGGCGCAAGAAGGACTGCTGCAAGTAGCGAGTCCCGCGACGGGTGGGCGGGCGCTGGCGGAACCTTGCGATCGGGGCCGGAACGTCGCTACGATCATGTTTGCGTGCGATTCGTGGTGCTCGCCGGCGTGGCCGGGCTCGGTGGCTGCGCCGCGCGCGTGCCCGCGGCGGCGATCGAGCCCACCCCGCAGGGCCATCCATCGGTACGCGAGCGTGCCTACACGATCTGGCTCGGCGGGGCCCGCGTCGGCACCGCGCACGAGGAGGAGCGCTGGACTGCGCGCGGGGTCGAGCTCGTGCGCACGGAGACGATGAAGTTCCTGCGCGGTAACACCCCGGTCGAGCTCGTGACCACGATCGCCGTGACGGCTGACCTCGCGCTCGTCCCCTCGCGCGTCCAGTGGAGCGAGCGCGGTGGCAGCGCGCTGCACGAGGCCGTCGCGGTCCGCGCCGAGCGCGGCTGGCGCATCACCGGGGAGGCGCCGATCCATGCGCTCGCCTCCGCCGCGATCCCCGCCGAGCTCGTGCCTCTCCTCGTCGCCCGCGATCACGGGCTCGTCGCCCCCGTGTTCCTCCCCGCTCGCGGCTTCGTGACGGGCGCCGGTCGCATCGAGCCCGTGGCACCGGGTCGCTTCATCGCGCGCCTCGTGCTCGCCGGGGGCATGCACGCGGAGGCGACGATCGACACGGCTGCGGATGGAACGTACGTGCGGATCGTCGATGGGGAGGGCGTGATCGCGATGGCCGCGTCCCCGGAGGAGGCGGCCGCGCCGTACCCGTTGACCGACCTGATCGCGGCGACGGCGATCCCGATCTCAGGCGCGGCGACCGGGCCGATCACCATCCTCGGCAACCTCGCGCTGCCCGCCGTGCCCGGCCAGGCGGCCCGCACCGCCGAGGGCGGCCTCGAGCTCGAGCTATCGCCGCGGCTCCCGGGCGCGCTGCCGGACGATGCGCCGTCGCGTGATCGCACCGCGGAGATCGCCCTCGTCATGGCGCAGGTCCGCCAGCAGATCACACCCGACCTCGCGGCCGGGCCCACCTCCGTCGCGGACGCCGCCGCCGCGACGGCCGGTGATTGCACGACCTATGCGCTCGCGTACGCCGCCCACGCGCGCGAGCGGCTCATCCCGACGCGGCTCGTGACGGGACTGCGCGTCGACGGCGACCACCTCATCCGGCACCGCTGGGCGGTGTCCTGGACCGGCACCACCTGGATCGCGGTCGATGCGGCGTTCGGTGCCGCGCCGGCCGGCGGTGACCTGATCGGGCTCGCGGTGACCGACGCCGACGATGCCGGGCTCGTGGCGGGCGAGGCCGCGCTCGCTCAGATCAGCGGCGCGCGGAGATAGGCCGGCACTAGGAGGGTGATGGGCGTAGCCCATCGGGACCCCCTTGTGCCGGACGGAACCACGCGGAGCGTGGACCGCCTGGCCTCGGGCGCGTCGGTGCTCGTCGGTGCTCGTCGGCGCTCGTCGGCGCTCGTCGGCGCTCAGAACGGGGGCTCGCCGCCGGCGCGGCAGGCCCACAGGGCGCGCGTGATGGCGGCCTCGTCGAGGTCGTCGCCGATCAGCACGAGCTCGGTCACGCGCGGGTGACGGCCCCACTCGTCGCGGTGTGTCAGGGCGGTGCGGATCCCGGCACGCTCGACGAACCCGCGCCGCTCGTCGCCCGCCAGGTGCACGAACCCCTTCGCGCGGACGAGCCGGTCGCCGAGCGAGTCGATCACCGCCATCACGCGCTCGCCGACGAGGGGAGCCTCGTCGCGAAACGACACCGCGACGATCTGGTTGCCATGGTGATGGGCGGCATGAGCCGCCGTCTCGTCGTGGACGTGCGCGCGCTTCGCCGACCACGCGCGGAGCGGTCGCGGCTCGCACACCCACGCCGTGAGCGCGCGATTGCCCGCATCGTCGTCCGGAAACGCCGCGCGCTCCGCCGCGGGGGCCAGCGCATCGAGCCGCGCGTGCGTGTCGCGCACCGCATCCGCGGTCGCCGCATCGAGCTTCGTCAGGAGCACGCGGTCGGCGGCGCCCGCCTGCTCGCGCGCCTCCTCGCGCGACTCGAGAGCCGCCCCGCTCGCCTCCGCATCGACCACGCAGATCACCCCCGCGGGCAGAATCCGGTCGCGGACCGCCTCGGGCACGCGCACCATCCCCTCGAGGATCGCCGCCGGCTCGGCGATCCCCGTGGTCTCGAGCACGACGCAGTCGGGCTTGCTCCGCGCGACGATGTCGCCGATGCCATCCCACAGGTCGTTCTTCGTATCGACCTTGCAGCACACGCAGCCACCCGCGAGCTCGAGCACGTCGCCGCCACGCCCCAGGATCAGCTGCGTGTCGATCGAGATCCGGCCCAGCTCGTTCACCAGCACGGCGATGCGGCGGCCACCCGCGGCCCCGAGCATGCGGTTGAGCGTGGTGGTCTTTCCCGAGCCGAGCCAGCCCGTGAGAATCGTGAACGGGACGCGACTGGCCACGCTTGCCCCGGGACTCAGTCGGGACGCTTGAAGATGACGCGCTCGACGACGTTCTGCAGCACCTCGCGCACGAAGGGGCGTACGAGATACGCGTCGGGACCGCCGGCGATGTCGAAGCCAACGATGTCGATGTACGAGGTCGTCATCATCACGATGGGCAGCGCCGCCGTGAGCGGATCGGCCTTCAGCTTGCGGCACACCTCGGCGCCCGTGATCTTCGGCAGATCGCTGTCGAGCAAGACCACGTCGGGCGGCTCGTGCCGGACGCGCTCGAGCGCCTTGGCGCCATCGCGGGCGACCTGCACCGTGTGGCCTCGACCCGAGAGCACCTTGACGATCAAGCGGACCACGTCCGGCTCGTCATCGATCACGAGGACGCGCGCCATTACTCGTCGATCACGGCCCGCAGGCACGTGCGCGCGACGGGGGACGTCCAGTCGCGCTTGTTCACGAAGTACGCGCGGATGTTGCCCTTGCGATCGATGAGCGCGCTCTCGGGGACGGCGGTGATGCCCCACCGCGCCGCGATCTGGCCGATGGTGTCGTCGCCCGCCGGCGGGTCGAGGAAGACCTTGAACGGCACTCCGGCCGGCAGCTCGCGACGGTAGGCCTCGAGGGCGGCCGGCAGCGGCACGCTCTGCCCGCGCTCCGCCCCCGGGAGCTTCGCGTACGGCTTGAGCGCGGCCACGGACGCCAGCAGCACGTCGCTCCAGCTCCGATCGGACGCGAGCGCGATCACCGTGAAATCGTCGCTCTGGAGGTCCGCGGCCATGCTCGCGAGCGCAGGCTTCTCGCTCTTGCAGACGCCGCACCACGACGCCCAGAAGTTCACGAGCACGACCTTGCCTCGGAAGTCGGAGAGCTTGACGGGCTTGCCCTGGTAGTCGATCGCCGTGAAGTCCGGCGCGGGCTGCGGCAGTGAGCAGGGCTTGCCGCCCGGGCACAGCGCCAGCGTGGGTGCGTCGAATCCGCGCAGGCCCCGGCAGGCGGAGTACTGCTCGCGAGCAGCGGCACTGGGGACCATCCACAGCAGTGCCGTGACCAGGCCCACCCCGAGCAGCGCCACGATCGAGCCCACCGCGACCACCGTCGGGTCGAGCACGATGCCGCGACGCTTGTCGAGGGCCGTCGCCGGTGGCGGTGGTGACGCCGGTGGCGCCGGCTGGATCGTCTCGGCCATGGTCTCAACGATAACCGATCTGGCGCAGCTGGAAATCCCCGAGAGAGCGCTATGCTGGGGGCGTGTCGTTGCGCGGTGCGCTGAGCACGATGCCCGCCGACGACGCGCTCGACTGGGTGGCGCGCCGGAAGCTATCGGGCCCGCTCACGTTCGAGCGCCGCGGGCTGGTGCGCAGCCTCGTGGTCGAGGACGGTGTCATCGTGTGGGCGAGCTCGAACCGCCGCGACGAGCAGCTCGGCGTGATCCTCGTCCGCTCGGGGCACGTCGACGAGCGCGCCCTGGCCGACGCGCTCGAGACCCGCGCGGAGACGGGCGTGCCGCTCGGCAAGGTGCTCCTGATGTCGGGGCTCATCACCGAGATCGATCTGATCGAGATCCTCGCGACGAAGATCCGGGAGACGGTCACCGATATCGTGACGTGGACGGAGGGCACCTTCGACTTCACGCCGCGTCCGCAGTCCGGACAGACGGGTGTGCAGGCGAGCCTCCAGGTCGAGATCTGCCTCACGATCGGACGCCGGCGGAACGCGCGCATGACGCAGATCATGAACGTGCTCGGCGCGGACGACGTGACGTTCTACGTGCCGCCGGCTGCCACCCAACCGCCCGCCGCATCGGGGAGCGCGGGTGACATCAGCGCGGCCGGGCTATGGACGCTCGCTGGCGATCGCCACACCGCGGCGGAGATCGCGGCCACGTTCGGCGGCGAACGCTACGTCGCGTACGATGGCCTCGCGAAGCTCGTCGAGGAGGGGCGGCTCGTGGTCGACCGCCGCGTTCGCGACCGCAGCAACTCGGCGGTGGAGCTGGCGGCTGGGGCCCGCGGCCGGCTCCGTGCGGGCGATCGTGCGGGCGCGCTCGCGATGGCGGCGCAGGCGCTCCACCAGGACCCGAGCGATGGCGAGGTGCGCAAGACGTTCGCCGCTGCCGAGCGGGCGCGCGTCGCCGAGGTGGCGAAGCAGCTGCTCGCGCGCCATCACGTCCCGCGATTGTTGCGCGCGGCCGACCCCGCCGTCGCCGCCGAGCTGGGGCTCACGGCCACGGAGGTCGAGCTCGCGGCTCGCGTCGATGGACGCTGGGACCTGCTGTCGCTCGTGCGATCGGCGAACGTCCGAGAGGCGGAGGCGATGCTCGCGTTCGCACACCTCGCCGAAGTCGGCGTCGTCGAGCTCGGATAGCCAGAGCCATGGAAGCGGGCGCGTCAGCATCCTTCGACCGAGCGCGACTGCTCCCACGCAGCGGGATCGGCGTCGACGGCGCGTGGCTCGTGATCGCACCGCCCGGCAATCCGGTGATCAAGCTCGACTCGCGCCTGCTCGATCGTGTCGAGCTGATCGGGCGCTCGCCGACGGCGCCGCTCGTGTGGTCGGGAATCGCGACGGCGGGGGTGGCCGCGGCCGGACTGCACTTCGTGCCGGGCGGGATGCTCGCGGCCGCCGGGCTCGTGTACCTCGCGCACGAGCGGTTCAGCGAGGCCCGCCGGCGCACGAAGAGCCGCGATCTCCTGCTCGCGCTCGGTGACCTGGAGGTGGCGCTGCACGTGGCCGACGGGCCCGAGGCGGCGAAGCACATCTCGGAGCAGCTCGCCCCGTACACGCGTGACGCGCCGATCACGCGCCCGGAGGTCTACGAGGACGCGAAGCGGCGGATGCGCGCGCAGGCGGAGGGCAAGGGCGAGGTGTCGGCGCGCAAGGAGCTCGACCGCGCATTGCTCGTGGGCACGGATACCGTGTTCCTGAAGGGCGACACCCTGCAGGTCGGGAGCGACACGTTCAAGATCGGCGAGGTCCGCGAGTACGCCCTGCGCGGCGCGAACTTGCCGCTCGCGGGCGGGCGGCTTCTGCAGGCCGCGATGGGGCTCGTGGTGGTCGCGGCGGAGGAGCGCGCGGCGCAGGGAGAGGACCTGCAGGTCCTCAGCAAGCGGATCGCCGACTACGAGTCCTGGACCGGGCATACGGCCGGCCGCTGACTGCGGTGCGCATGCGCGTGAGCGCCCGAGTGGACGCGCGCGACACTCACAGGCTGCCCGTGAGCAGGAACCAGGCCTCGGTGATCCCACCGACGGAGAGGCCGCGCGAGATGCCGAGCTCGAACGTGCCGCCGACGAAGTAGCCGAAGTACGCGTCGAGCCGGAGGGCCGCGCCGACGGACGTGCGCAGATGGTCGTGCGCCGAGAACCGGCCATCCCAGGCCGCGCCCGTATCCGAGAGCAGCGCCCCGTGCAGCCGGCGGACGTACACGGGGAGCGTCGCCACGCCGCGCTCGATCCGCCACAACTCCTGCCGGTACTCGAGGTTCAGCAGGTGGTACTGGTTGCCCACGATCGCGCGGGACTTGTAGCCCCGCAGATAGCCGGTGGACCCGGCGCGCGTGCTGTCGATGATCGACCGCACCACGTCCTGCGGACCGATGCCGCCGAGGCCGTAGGAGCCCGAGCGCACGAGATCGCCCGCACGCAGGCCTCCGGTGATCCGCGCGAACAGCACCGGCGTCTGCCCCCAGAGCCGCCGGTAGGTGGAGGCCGCGTAGCTCACCGTCACGTTGCGATACTCGGCCCCGAGGTAGGGATGGTCGAAGCGCAGGCCCACCGACGCATCGAAGCCGCGCTGCGGTCCGAGGCCGAACGACACGCCGCGCACGCTCGAGTAGCCGACCCGCGTGGCGACGCCTGCCTGCACGTAGTTCGCGACGGGTGCGAGCGGGACGCCCATCGTCGGGTCGGGCGTCACGTCGGGGGTCTCGACGAGCCGGAACCAGTCGAGGTCGTAATCGAACGACAGGCTCCAGCTCGACTCGGGGCGCGACTCGAACGGGATGCTCGTCGAGAGCGTGGCGCTCCAGTCCTCCTGGCGATACGGCTGGGACACCCCGTCGATGCGATAGCCGAGCCGCTGGCTGATCGTCCGGGCGGCGGACACGCGCAGCGCGTTCCGGAACAAGTTGTACGAGTACGCGCCCCCGATGTTCAGGTCGCCGTTGTCGAGGGCCGTGCCGACGGAGAGCTGGTACGAGTGGATCCCGACGGCGTCGCTGCCCGCGGTGGTGACCGTCAGCGACGGATGGTCTGCCGTGAGCTGCGTCGCGAGCGTCCACGTCTGCGGCGCGAGCGTCTCGAGCGCGCGGTACGGCCGCGGCGCGGAGACCGGGGCGTCCGTCGGGAGGATCACGCGCGCTTCGGGACGGGCATCGATGAAGGCGCGGGCCGGCAGCCAGGTCGCGCGGTCGAGCGGGATCTCGAACAGGTCGTAGCCGCCCTTCGCGGCCGCGGCATCGAACGCGAGCCGCCGGCCATCGGGCGACGCGTGGGCCCGGAACGCGCCACCGACGACATTCGTGACCTGCCAGGTCTGCCGCGACTCGACGTCGTACGCGTAGATGTTCGAGATGCCCGTGCGATCGCTATCGAAGTAGATCGTCCGCCCATCGGCGGAGTACGACGGCGCCGTGTCGATCGCGCGGTCGTGTG
>JAYSYE010000444.1:0-12025 GCA_043716635.1 Deltaproteobacteria bacterium
TCGATTCCGTCCTTCACCTGGATGGCGGTCGCCGGCGTCTCGATGGCTGGCGCGATCGCGCTGAAGCTGGCGGGCAAGCACAACACCGCAAACTTCGTCGGTCAGTGGGTACCCACGTTCCTGCTCATCGGCCTCTACAACAAGATCGTCAAGGTCGCCGGGAGCGAGCGCAACGACCACGGCAACGGACTGAGGACCTGAGGGCGACCGTCCGCCGACACCCCGAGGCCCTCCCACGGGCTCGCTCACCGGCCTCGCCCGGACGAACGCGCTCGAGCTTTGACTCGGCGGCGGCCGACGCGCTCACGCGGCCGATGCTCGATCGCGCAAGCTCGGGGCTATCCCCGGACCACGCGCGGAACGACGGATGACTGCTGTCGCAACACGGCTTCGGCCCAGACGCGCTCGAACTCTTCCAAGGTGATCCGGTCCGCTTCTGTGAAGTAAAGTTCGCTGTAATAGCGATCGGTCAACCCTTCGCTGTGCTCCTGGTCGCTGCTGAGCCACTGTTCACCGCACACGCTGACCTGGCGCGTCGGAACGTCGTCAACGAACTCGTAATAATAGACTCCGGCGCCGGATCTGCTGAAACCGGGCTCCGCGACGACTTCTACGCTGTACCAGCCGGCTACGCTTGCACCACGCGGTGGATCGACGATTCCGACGTGACCACGATCGACTTGCTCGCAAGTTCGGCGCGAGCGCCCAAAACGCGGGCTCGGTCCGTTGCGACGTCCCGGGCTGCTCGACACTGTCATCCACTGCGCGCCAGCGGTCGAGCTCATCGCGATGGAAGCCCCGGCGGCGCAGCATCTCGCCGGGGCCCCTGACCGGGCACGTCTTCGCTACGGCTGCGAACCGCATCCGCTGCATCGGGCTCGAATGATGCTGCGTTACGACTCTGCCGGAAGAACCTCGGCCTCGAGCCGTCCACGGATGCAGTCTCTCAAGCGGTCACGAGGAAACTTGGCCGACCCCGCGTCAGCACTCGGGACTGTCGCGCGCTGTCTCGCGGGTCGATCTCCCCGGCGGTGCGGGAAGCCTCGCGCGCCCGGAGCCTCAGCGAGGTACGGGCCCCGGCGTCGCCCACGGATCCAGCGGAGGGCCAGCCTTCGTCCAGCCGGTGCTCAGTAGCCACGTCCGCGGTGGCGAGACGGGGAGCGGATGATGCTCCTCGCCACCCGACGAGGGTTGTCCGCCCGTCGGCGACAACCAGCCGGGAAACACGGCGGCGCTCGAGTACCGGTCGATCGCATCGAATCGCGCGGCGCGACTGCGCTCGTCTTCGTTGTGGCGCCGCCAGTTACCGAGGACGTAGGCGAGCACGTTGCGCGCCTGGCGCGGGGTGCCGACCATCGTCGAGTGGTAGCGGTGCTCGAACACCCTGCCGGTGCGGCCGACCGCGCGGTTCATCGCGCGCGCGGCGGAGATCGCGAACGCTTGCATACCTCGGGCAAGCTCGACGGTGCCGCTGGCTTCCACGAGCAGGTGGAGATGATTGTGCTGCAACGAGTAGTGCACGATGCGGAACACGTCCCGGCGGGCGCCGACCACCTCCAGGGCGTGGCGCAGGGCCGCCAGGATCTCGTTCTTGCGCAGTCGCCCCACCTCGCGAGTCACGCGCAGGACCGCGTGAACCGGCGTGCGCGCGGTCATGCGAGCTCGCTCGCGGTGCTGCGGATCCCGCGAGCCGGCAGCGCGCTTTCGCCCTGCGCCCTTGCGCCGTCCCCCGCGCTGACGCGGAGCGGGCAGGGCCAGTCCAAGCTGCTCACCGACTGGCTTCATTGATTGAGCATATATCAGCGGTCTGACAATCTGTGCCTCACATAGCTGCAGTGGGCTCATGACTTGGGGCGCGAGCTTCGCCAATTGCGCAGCCATCGGCTGCTGCGAGGCGGCCGCAGGAAGCCGATGTTTTGTATGCGGTGAGCGGTGCCTCGGTCACGGTTCTTCGACGGCGGTGGGTCCGCGCGATGATTGCTCTCGCGACAAGGCCTCGGCCCAGATGCGCTCGAACCTCTCCGAGGTGATGTGCTCCGATGCCTCGAACTCGAACTCACTGTAGTACCGGTCAGTCAGTTTGTTCCAATGCTCGGCGTCGCCGCGAACCCAGATGTTGCCGAAGACGCTCGCCTGGCGCGTCGGGACCTCATCCGCGAACTCGATGTAGATGACCCCGTCACCGTGAACGGATTCTGAATCATGCTTCGTGTACAGGTTCACGGGACGACCTGACCGAGGGAGTGCTTCAGGCGTCGGCAGCACGGGCCGCAGTGCTCGGTCAGCTCCAACAAGTTCCGAGACGTTTGCCGCACAAGTGGAAGACGCGCATCGCGATAAACGGCGTCGTGGCGCGCCAAGTTCTCGATGTGGTGACCAGCGTGGCGCTGGCTCGGCGCGACGACACGGATCTCGCCGTGCTGGTGATCGTCGTTGCACCACACGACCGGCGGCGCATCAACTCGCCGAGCTGTGGGTCGGCCATCCGTGCGCTTCGCGCATGACCTGCAGCCGCTCCATCGGGCTTCCGTCGTGCGGATGATCCGCCCGTTCGGAGGAGCCTCGAGCTCGTTCGACGCGTGGGTCGTGGTCACCCGTTGAATGCTAGCCGCGCCCCGTAGCCGGCGCGATGACGTCGTTTACGGGATGCCGGTCTCCCAGCAGTGGATGGGGCCAGTGCACGGGCCTCGATCCTGCGGTGCACCGTCCGCGCGTGTACAAGCTCTGATCACGCCATCATCGGGATCCCGCGCGCGCCCTCCACGTGAGGGTCGATGCGGCAACGACGCTGACATAGGGCGAGGTGGGGTAGGGGCGGGGCATCGAGCCGGCGGCCGGGCACTCCCGCGGGTGTCCCGGAACCTGAGTCGGCGACCGAAACAAAAACGTGCGGCGCGTGCTCGACGGCGTATGCTGGGGGTAGGCAAGTGCGCACATCCCGGGTCCTGGCAGCGGTCGTCGCGTGCGCACTCGGCGCGTGCGCCGCCGGCCCGCGTGCAATCGCTGCCGACCACTCCGGCGCAGGCACGCTCGCCGGGAGTCAGCGCGGTCCGCGGCCGGGCACGCCCGACCCGGAGACCGACCATCACGTCGCCGACGGCGCGCCCGGGGACGCCGACACCGACACGAACCCGTCGGCCGCACCCGACCCCGACACCACGCGCCCGCGCCACATCGTCATCACCGAGACGTCGATCGAGATCGTCGAGAACATCGCCTTCATCGCCGACACCACGGCAATCGCGCCCGCGGACGTGCCGCACCTCGATGCCGTCGTGCACTCGCTGTTCGGCAGTCCGAGCATCCGGCGCGTCGAGGTGCAGGTGTACATCGGCGACGGCGTGGTCGCCGACCGCGACGAGCGCCGGCGGCTCGCGACGGATCGCGCGAACGTGATCGTGGACGCGCTGGTGGCCCGGGGCATCGAGCGCGAGCGGCTCGTCGCGGTGGGCCAGATCGACTCTCCGCAGGAAATGAATCCGTCGTACCGCGTGTTGCAACGGGATGACGGCGACGAGTAGCGGCCTCCTCCCCGCCGCGTGCAGCGCGCTGGTCCCCGGCGTCGGGCAGCTCGTCAACGGCGAGCCCGGCAAGGCACTCGGCGTGCTCGTCGTCGCCACGGTCGCAGGGGCGAGCTTCCTGGGTGCGATCCCGCTGCTGGGCTCGGTCGCCGGCGTCGCGTATGCCGCCACCTGGCTGTACAGCGTTGCCGACGGGTTCGTGCGCGGCCGCCGCCGGACCTGACGCGCAAACCTTCTGCGCTAGAGTCTCCGGCACATGTCCGACGTCTTCGATCAGTTCCAGGGCACGAGCCGGTACATCGCCTCCGACGACCTCAAGCACGCGGTCAACGTCGCCGTCGCGCTCGGCCGACCGCTCCTCGTGCGCGGCGAGCCGGGCACGGGCAAGACGCTGCTCGCCGAGAACCTCGCGACGTCGCTGAAGCTGCCGCTCATCCGCTGGCACGTGAAGTCGACCACGAAGGCGCGCGACGGCCTGTACGTGTACGACACGGTCGCGCGCCTCCACGACTCGCGCTTCGGCGGCGTGGACGGTGGCCACGACGTGCGCGACATCGCGCAGTACATCAAGCTCGGGCCGCTCGGGCAGGCGCTCGATTCGCCGACGCGCTCCGTGCTGCTCATCGACGAGATCGACAAGGCCGACATCGAGTTCCCGAACGATCTGCTCCACGAGCTCGACGCGATGAAGTTTCGCATCGACGAGACCGGCCGCGAGGTCGCCGCCATCGAGCGCCCCGTCGTGATCATCACGTCGAACAACGAGAAGGAGCTCCCCGACGCGTTCCTGCGCCGCTGCGTGTTCCATTACATCCAGTTTCCGAACCGCGAGCTGATGGCGGAGATCGTCCGCGTGCATCATCCCGACATCACCGACAAGGTGCTCGACCACGCGCTCGAGACGTTCTTCGGGCTGCGCGCGACACCGCGGCTGCGCAAGAAGCCGTCCACGTCCGAGCTCGTCGACTGGATCTGCGCGCTCAAGAAGGCGAACGTCGATCTGTCGCGCGTCTCCGGCGGCATCCCGTTTCTCGGCACGCTCCTCAAGACCGAGCAGGATATCGAGCTGATGGGGAAGCGGGCCAAGGCGTAGCGTGCTCGTCGACTTCCTGTTCGAGCTGCGCGCGCGCAAGATTCCCGTCTCGACGCACGAGTGGATGGCGCTCATGGAGGGCATGGCGCTCGGGCTCCACGAGAGCTCGCTCGACGGCTTCTATCTCCTGTGCCGCACGCTCTGCGTGAAGGACATCGCGCGCTACGACGCATACGACGAGGCGTTCCTCGCGTACTTCAAGGACGTCCACACCGACGCGCTGAAGCTCACCGAGCAGCTGCGCGAGTGGCTCGCGGATCCGCGCGCGATGGCCGGGCTCACCGACGAGCAGCGCGCCGCGATGCAGGCGATGGACCTCGATGCGCTGCGCGCGCTGTTCGAGCAGCGCCTCAAGGAGCAGAAGGAGCGCCACGACGGCGGCAACAAGTGGATCGGCACCGGCGGGACGTCACCGTTCGGTAACGGCGGCAGGCACCCGAGCGGGATGCGAGTCGGCGGGGGCGGGCAGCGGAGCGCGATGGCCGTCGCCGACGAGCGCCGCTTCAAGGAGTACCGCCGCGACGTCGTGCTCGACGTGCGGCAGATCGACGTCGCGCTCCGTGGCCTGCGCCGCCTCGGCCGCGAGGGTGCCGTCGACGAGCTCGATCTCGACGAGACGATCGATCAGACGTGCAAGAACGCCGGCGAGATCGAGGTCGTGATGCGCCCGCCGCGGCGCAACCGCGTGAAGGTCATCCTGATGATGGATGTCGGCGGCTCGATGGATCCGTACAGCGAGCTCATGGGCCGACTGTTCACGGCGGCGTCGCGCTCGGGCCGGTTCGCGAAGTTCCGCAGCTACTACTTCCATAACTGCATCTACAACGCGGTGTACGAGGATGCCGAGTTCCGCCGGCCCGTGCCCGTGGCGGATCTGCTCGCCACGAGCGACCGCGACGAGAAGCTGGTGGTCGTCGGCGACGCGCTGATGCACCCCGCAGAGCTCCTCGACCCCGGCGGTTCGATGTACCTGTCGTCCCAGTCGCGCGCGTCGGGGATCGAGTGGCTCCGGCGGCTCAACGCTCACTTCCGCAGCGCGGCCTGGCTCAACCCCGAACCCGAGCGGTTCTGGTCCGGCACGACGATCGAGGCGGTCGCGAGCGCGTTGCCGATGTGGCCGCTCACGCTCGACGGCATGGCGCAGACGGTTCGGTACCTCGTCCGCGGCGGCGAGCGCCCACGCGTGGGCGAGCCCGCGCGGTGGCTCAAAGTCTCGTGACGGTGCCGCGCGTCGCCTAGGCGTGCGAGTACGGCCCGGAGCCGATGGCGCCCAGCCCGTCGTGGTCTGCACGTGAATCGCGCGGGCTGGCGGCGAGAACGACCGCGATGCCACCCGCCAGGAGCGCCGCGTGGGCGGCGACGAGCACGAGAAGTGTGAGCATGCTCGGGTTCAAGAGCACGTGACGTGCCGCGTTAACGACAGCAATGACTGCAGGTTGCACCGCACCGGCCCGTAACGCTTCGTTACCAGGGTCACGACTCATGCGGGCCGCCAGCGCGCCGGACGCCGGACCTCAGTGCGTGGGCGTGGGCGTGGGCGTCGGCGTGGGCGTGGGGGTCGGGCTCGGCGCCGGCTTCGGAGCGGGCGCGGCTCCGCTGCCTGTCGCGGGGGGAGCCTTCGGCTTATCGGGCGTGACGGTCGGCGTGACGGTCGGAGTGACGGTCGGGGTGACGGTCGGAGTGACGGTCGGCGTGACGGCCGAGCCGGCGCTGGTCGGCGTGACCGAGCCGGACCCGGCACCTGCCGGGGTGCCTGAGCCACTCGATCCACTCGACCCGGTCGCCCCCGAGCCGGCGCCGCTCGGATGCTCGGTCGGCGGCCGCACCACGACCGGCGCGAGCGTCAGCGTCGCGCTGATGGCGGCCGTCATTGTGTCCGCCCCTTCGCTGTACGCCGACTGCGCCAGCACCTGGTCGTTGCCGCGATAACCACTCTTGCGGACGCTGATGCGAACCGACCTCTTCGCGCCCTGCGCTGCGGACAGCTTCACGTCGTAGGGCGTGGTGTGCCCGACAGGGCCGCCGTCGATGTAGATGAGCCCGCCCGGCGGATCGCTCGTCACGCTGACGACGTACGGCTTCGGCTGCAGCTTCGCTACGACCTTGCTGGCGCCGCCCTTCACGTCGACCAGCAGCGGCACGAAGCCCTTCGCGGTGACCCGTGCCTGGTACGCCTTGTCCTTCTCGAGCTTGGCCGTGTACGGCGCGGCGCCCGACATCGAGGTGCCTTCGATCGCAACCGTCGCGTCGGCGGCGCTCGCCGCGACCACGGTGTCGACGAGCGTCACGCCGGGCGGCGTGTTGACCATCGCCGAGCCGCTGCCGGTCGCCGCGTCGGCAACCATCGCCATCGCGGCGCTGCCACTCGCATCCAGATCCAGCGCGGGAACCACGGCAGGCGCATCGGCGCTCACGGCGAGTTGCGAGCCTGTTCCCGTGGTGGCCACCTCGGTCGGCGGCGACTTCGGTCGGATCACGAAGAACCACACGAGCGCGCCGCTGACGGCGAGCACGAGCAGCGCGAGGACGATCGTCGGGATGCTGCTCTTCGCGCGAGGCGCCGGCGGCAGTGACTCGCGCGGCTCGACAGCGCTGCTGCGCGCCGTGGCGGTGCCGACGGACGAGTGCTGCGCGGACGGGCGGAGGGCCCGGGCCGGCTCGACGCCGAGGCGCGTCTTGGCGAGCTGAGCGTTGTCGGCGGCGAGCGCGGTGTCGACGCGCTTGGCCGCCGCCACCGCGGCCGCGACGGTCGGCTCGGCGAACGATTCCTCCGGCTGGACCTCGACGGTGGGGACCGCAGGCAGCGACGCGGCGCTCTCGCTCGCGGCGTTGGCCAAGTTTCGTGCGGGCGGGCTGGGCAGCACGGGGGCCGACTCACGCGCCGACGCGACGGGCGCGGGCGGCTTCGCGGCGGTGTTCGCGGTGGCACCGTCCGCGGTCTGCGCGATCAGCTCGTCGAGCGAGCGGACCTTCGTGGCCTCCTCGAACGCCTCCTCGGGGAACTCGTCCGCATCCGAGTGGAACGGCATCGGCTTCGGCAGCGGCGTCTGCTGGTTGTCGAAGCGGTGCTTGTCCTCGAGCAACGCCTCCTGGATCGGCAGCGGCGCGACGCGCGTCGGCTCGTCGATGAAGGCCGGCGGCCGGCTGGTCTCGACCTGGCGGGCCGGCTGCTGCTTCGCCTTCTCGGCCAGGATGCGCTCGAGCACGCTCTGGCTGCCGTCGGCGAGCTTGTCGAAGCGGACTCCCATGCCGGGCGCGATCGCGGGCCGGGTCGGATCGTTCTCGCGCGTCCAGACGACCGTACCCTCGCCACCGATCAGCGGTGACGCGTCACGGAGCTGGAATTCGAACCGCATCTGCGTCCCGACCGCGAGCGGATCTTTGGTCCGGATGAAGATGCCGCCCTGGCTGACGTCGACCGCATAGCGCTCGATGAACTGTTCCAGGGTCTCGCTCTTGAACTTGATCTTGAGCGTGACCGGCGCACGTTTACCCTGTCGCGTATTTGGATCGGCCACGGCAAATCTCCAGCGGGTTCGGGCTGCGCCCCATCGCGCAAGGTTCCGAATTGCCTCGATTCTAGGGCTCGCGGGACTCCAACGCAACGCAGCTTGCCGCTATGTTCACGCGCGATGTCGTCGCCGCCGCAGAAGTCCATCCGACGCGTGCTCGTGGCCAATCGCGGCGAGATCGCCGTCCGCGTGATGCGCACCTGTCACGAGCGCGGCATCGAGACGGTGGCCGTCTACAGCGACGCCGATCGCCTCGCCCCGCACGTGCAGATGGCGACCGCCGCGGTGGCCATCGGCCCGGCCCCGTCCGCGGAGAGCTACCTCGTGATCGAGAAGATCCTGGCCGCGTGCCGCGCGACGGGCGCTGACGCCGTGCACCCCGGGTACGGGTTTCTCTCGGAGAACGAGGACTTCGCGGACGCCTGTGCGGCCGCTGGCATCACGTTCATCGGGCCGTCGGCCGAGGCGATGCGGAAGATGGGCAGCAAGACCTCCGCGCGCAAGACGGTCAGCGCCGCCGGCACGCCGGTGGTCCCCGGCGACAACGGTCCGGCAGGCGACGGGTTCCCCACGGCCGAAGAGGCGCTGGCGTCGGCCAAGGCGATCGGGTTTCCGGTGCTGCTCAAGGCAGCCGCGGGCGGCGGTGGCAAGGGCATGCGGATGGTCACGACCGAGGCCGAGCTCCCCGCCGCGTTCGACGGTGCGCGTCGCGAGGCGACGGCCGCGTTCGGCGACGGCACCGTGTACCTCGAGAAGGCGATCCAGCGGCCGCGGCACATCGAGATCCAGGTATTCGGCGACCACCACGGCACGATCGTGCACCTCGGCGAGCGCGACTGCTCGGTGCAGCGCCGCCATCAGAAGGTCATCGAGGAGGCGCCCTCGCCGGTGGTGAGCCCGGAGCTGCGCGCGAAGATGGGGGCGGCGGCGGTCGCGGCGGCCCGCGCGGTGAGCTACGTCGGCGCGGGCACGTGCGAGTTCCTGCTCGGCGCGGACGGTGGCTTCTACTTTCTCGAGATGAACACGCGGCTCCAGGTCGAGCACCCGGTCACGGAGATGATCTACGGGCTCGATCTCGTCGCGTGGCAGCTCGTGGTCGCGGAGGGCAAGCCGCTGCCACTCACGCAGGCCGAGCTCGATGCGCGCCGACGCGGCCATGCGGTCGAGTGCCGCGTGTACGCGGAGGACCCGGTGAAGTTCCTGCCGTCGCCCGGGCGCATCACGCACCTGCGGGTGCCCGACGGTCCGTACGTGCGCAACGATAGCGGCTGTTACGAGGGCGCCGAGATCCCCGTGCACTACGATCCGATGATCTCGAAGCTCGTGGTCTGGGGCGAGGACCGCGCGACGGCCGTGGCCCGCATGCGGCGCGCCCTCGACGAGTATCAGGTGCGCGGCATCGAGACCAACCTCGCGTTCCACCGGCGCTGCTTCCGCAACGCGGCGTTCGTGGCGGGCGAGTACGATACGGGATTCATCGCGCGCAACGCCGCCGACCTCACGCCGCGCGCCGAGGGCGACGAGCTGGTCGCGGCGATCATCGCGGCGGCGCTGCAGAGTGGGGCAGGGCCCGGCACGAAGGCGAACGCGAGTCATAGCGAGGTCGGCGCCGCACCTTCGTTTCCGACTGTTACCGTCGAGCACTCGGGCTGGCGGCGCGCGCTGCGCTAGGGTTCGCCCATGGCGAAGCTAGCAGTCCTGCTGTTCGGAGTGATGCTCGGTTGCGGTGGCTCTCCGTCGGGCGCCGTGTGCCCCACGGCGGACGCGCCGACCTATGACAACTTCGGCAAGGCGTTCATCGCGGAGTACTGCATCGGCTGCCACTCGCGCACGGCTGCCAGCCGTCACGGCGCGCCTGGCGATCAGAACTACGACACCGAGGCGGACATCATGGACCACGCCGACAAGATCGATACGAACGCAGCCGCCGGGCCGAGCGCCACCAACGCGGCGATGCCGGATCTGAGCGGTCCCGTGCACTCCAGGCCGACGCAGGCCGAGCGCGAGAAGCTCGGGCAGTACCTCGCGTGCGTGATGGCTAGCCCCTGACCCGACGGCGCCCCCGACCTGCCCCTGCCCCGACGGCAACCCCGGTGAAGTTCGGGCGAACCGCGTCGGGTTGCCTGCGCTGGGATCCGGGAGCATAGCGCGGTTTCGTCGACGGAATCGACGACAAACGACGAGGTGATCGGGGTCGGCGTCTCCGTCGGAGATGCATCGGATCGGTCGTTGCGTGATGCGGCTTCCGTGAGTAGAACGCCTCACGCATGGCCCCCCCGCAGCAGACCAAGTTCGTGTTCGTGACGGGTGGCGTCGTGTCGTCGCTCGGCAAGGGGATGGTGTCCGCGTCGATCGGCGCGCTCATGGAGAACCGCGGGCTGCGGGTCGCGAACATGAAGCTCGATCCGTACATCAACGTGGATCCGGGCACGATGAACCCGACGCAGCACGGCGAGGTGTTCGTCACCGATGACGGCGCGGAGACGGATCTCGACCTCGGCCACTACGAGCGCTTCGTGTCGACCAAGATGTCGCGGCTGAACAACATCACGACGGGGCAGATCTACTCGTCGGTGATCGGCAAGGAGCGCCGCGGCGAGTACCTCGGGTCCACGGTGCAGGTGATCCCGCACATCACCGACGAGATCAAGACGCGCATCCTCAGCTGCGCCGAGGGTCACGACGTGCTCGTGGTCGAGGTCGGCGGCACGGTGGGCGACATCGAGTCGCTGCCGTTCCTCGAGGCGGTGCGGCAGCTGCGCATCGAGCTCGGCTCGCAGAACTCGGTGAGCGTGCACCTGACGCTCGTGCCGCACATCCGCGCGGCGGGCGAGTTCAAGACGAAGCCGACGCAGCACTCGGTGCAGAAGCTGCGCGAGATCGGCATCCAGTGCGACGTGCTCGTGGTGCGCTGCGAGCAGCTCCTCGGCGCGGACGTGATCAAGAAGATGGCGATGTTCTGCAGCGTCGCGACGGACGCGGTGTTCCAGTCGGTCGATGTCGACACCGTGTACCGCTTGCCCCTCACGCTGTCGGAGCAGGGGCTCGACGCGAAGCTCGCGACGTTCCTGAACATCTGGTCGCGCGCGTCGCAGCTGTCGGCGTGGGAGGAGGTCGTCGCGCGGGTGACGCAGCCGAAGCGCAAGGTGACGGTCGGCTTCGTCGGCAAGTACGTCCAGCTCGTGGAGGCGTACAAGAGCCTCAACGAGGCGCTGCTGCACGGCGGGATCGCGAACGACTCGCGGGTCGAGATCCGGCACATCGACAGCGAGGACCTCGAGAAGCCCGGCATCTCCATCGCGGGGTTGCTCGCGCCGTACGACGGCATCCTCGTGGCGCCCGGCTTCGGGGCGCGCGGAACCGAGGGCAAGATCGCCGCGGTTCGGCACGCCCGCGAGCACAAGGTCCCGTTCTTCGGCATCTGCTTCGGGATGCAGCTCGCGTGCATCGAGTTCGCGCGCAACATCTGTGGTCTCGCCGGTGCGAGCTCGACGGAGATCGATCCAGCCACACCGCACCCGGTCGTGGACCTGATGCCCGACCAGCGCGGCGTCACGGACAAGGGCGCCACGATGCGCCTCGGCTCGTACCCGTGCGTGCTCAAGGCCGGCACGCGCGCCGCCGATGCGTATGCGACCACGGAGATCACCGAGCGGCACCGGCACCGCTGGGAGATCAACAACAACTATCGCGACACGCTCGAGCGCCACGGGATGGTCATCTCCGGCCTGTCGCCCGACGGCCGGCTCGTCGAGATGGTCGAGCTCCCGCAACACCCGTACTTCGTGGCCTGCCAGTTCCACCCCGAGTTCAAGTCGCGCCCCTCGGCCCCGCACCCGCTGTTCTCGCGCTTCATCCGCGCCGCGGTCGACCAGCAGACCCGCGCGCGCTAGTCGAAC
>JAYSYE010000445.1:0-12011 GCA_043716635.1 Deltaproteobacteria bacterium
GTCTCGTTGAACACGGTGTAGTCGATGATCATCAAGGGTCCGCTGACACTCATGCTCCAGCGGAGCGCCACGCCGGAGCCTGGTTCGGGCGCGGCGAGCTCGACGGGCGAATCGAATACCGGCGCCGCATCCACCTCGACCGAGCCGTGACTGCCCACCCCGGCGTCCGCCACCGGTGACGGCCAGTCGATCATCTCCATCGGCACGTTCGCGCTCCGACAAGCGCACGCCGCCACGACGGCGCCCGCCAGCAAGACCTTCTGCGTGCTCGTCATTTCCGGTGGTACGTAATCGGCGACGTGTAGTCCTCACGCGGACCCATGCGGGTGTCGCCGACGATACCGCGCGCCCCAAATCCCAGCTCCTGACGCTCCGCGCGGTACGCATTCTCCGTGAGTGGTTCATGCGCGTACGGTCCTAATCCGACCGCGCGGTACTCGTCCCGATGGGTGCCGGTGGCGGCGTCGATGAACCCGCCAACATGGAAGCCTGAGGTCAAGAGCTCCCGCTCCTGATGAGCTGCAGCGTCCGGGTCCACCGTCCGCGTGTCACGCGTGCCTCTAGAGATATCGTAAGCGTGAACCAGCTCGTGATACAGGGCGACATCGCTTCGCGCCTCCATCCCGTCGTCATCGCGTAAGTCGCGGTTAGGATTCACGTGAACGCGCGAGCCACTGCCGGGGCTGGCCGTTCCATCGCTGCGCAACAATTCATTCCCGGGTTCGGACGGGACCGTAATCGCCTGATTCTGCTCTGGCGTGCCATCGGCAAACAGCTGCGGCATCAACTTGGTCGCGTGGTGCACGGGCTTGCCGTCCGCATCCACGCCGTGGGTGTTGTTCGATAGAGACATCACGAGAGCGCGACCCGACTTCGTCTCCATCAGGTCGGCGACGTCATCCATCATGTCCGCGCGAAACTGGTCGGGGTGCGGGGTGTTCTCGGGTTTGACCGAGTTTGTCGGATCGAGCGTCAGATCGCCGCGGCCCGACCGGATGTCGCTGTAGGTGTGCGCGACCTGTTCGAGCTCGGCCTGGGTGACCTGGTTCGGCAGGCGCAGTCCGGCGAAGTCCTCGGGCACGACCTCGAAGCGACTCTCCAGCTCTGACGCCGCAGCCGCACGATCGCGCGCCGAACGGGCATCTGCAATCGTCTCGCCCGGATGCGACGTCATCGCTGTGAGCTCGTCCCCGAGCCGCTGTCCGGTAGGAAGCGTGGGGAGGTCGCGCGCGGTCGGAGGTCGTTCGACGGGCGCATTCACGCCGGGCGTTCCCTCCGGAGGATCGGAGAACCATGCAGTGACTCCCTTCCACAGTTGCTCCGGCCCCATCGCCGCATCCTGCCACGGCGGCGTCGCGGTTTGGGCCATGACCGCTGCGCGCTCGCGACGAAGTCGACCGCGCGTGGCGAACGGACCCGCATCGAGATCGGTGCGTATGCGGTGCCGCCGTATGTGTATGTCATGAATATGGAATCGCTCGTGCCCACTCGCGGGTTCGAGCATCATGCGATCTTCCTGGACGCGCTGCGCACGGTGACGACCCTGCCAGCGCCGGGTACGGGCAGGGTCGACCGGGCCACCATGAACGGCGAAGCGCTCTCGCACTGGGCAGAGTGATGCGACTGCAACTGGTAGTTCCGTCATCGTGGACGCGGACGCGAGATGGACACACTTGCCGCTCGTACGAGGACCGTCTGAGCGACGCCAGTGCTTCAGACCGGCTGACGCCGAAACCGTTGCTGGCCATCTCGATGCAGTTCATATCCCCGGATACTCCGCGAGATCTTCGCCCTCGATGCACGCGGCGAACAGGTCCATCGCGATCCGCTCGGTGACGTCGCGGAGCTCGAGCACCGCGAGCCAGCTCGGGGGCAGGATGCCGAGGCCGTACATCGCACCGATGAGGTTGCCGGTGATCGCGGCGGTGCTGTCGCTGTCGCCCGAGTGGGCGGCGGCCCGCCAGAGGACGGCGCGGACGTCCGAACCCTCGTCGAACGTGAGGGCGCAGAGCAGGGCGATCGCCAGCGCCTCCTCGCCCGTCCAGCCCCCGCCGAGGGATTCGATCGCGGCGACGTCGGGCACGCCGGCGGCGGCGAGCGCGCGCGTCCGCACGAGGATGGCCTGGAGCTCGGCCGCCCCGAGCTCGGGGGCCAGCAGCACGTCGGCGGAGATCATCGCGGCCGCGAGCGTGGCGCCCCGCGCGACGTGCCAGATCACGGCGGCGAAGTACGCACCGGAGAGATAGCCACTCGGGTGACCGTGCGTGATCACGCCGGTATCGCGCGCGAGCTCGAAGGCGTCCTCGGGAGTCCTCGCCGCGAGGCCACACGGGGCCGCGCGCATGACCGCCCCACAGCCCTTGCTCTGGTTCGGCGGCGTCTCGACGGTCGGCGGCGCCGCGCCCTCGGCGCCCTTCGCGAGCGCCCCCAGCGCGGACATGCACGTGTTGCCGGGCGCCCGCTTCGCGTGGAGTCGCCGGTCGTCGACGAGCCAGCCGCGACGCTCGGGATCGAGCATCTGCGGGCCGCCCTGCGTCTCGTACCAGCGCAGCAGCGCGAAGCCGACCACCGTCGGCGCGTGGCAGATGCCGCGGCGCCGGAAGCGTTGCCACGCCCGGACGAGCCCCTCGGCGGTGAACAGTGTCATCTGCGTGTCGTCGGAGATGCGTCCGAGCGCGGCGCCATCGAAGTTGAGGCGGCCCGGCGCGTCGACGCCGTACCGGTGCTCGATCTCCGCGGCCGTGATGAATTCGATCGGATAGCCGAGCGCATCGCCCAGCGCGCCGCCGAGGAGGCAGCCGCGGACCGTGCTGGAGTGCGGACCTCCGACCGGGCGTGCGCGCGTGCGCTCGTCGAGGTTCACCTCCGTCTTGATCAGCCGACCGGTCGGCGGCGGTTGCCGCGCTCGCCGCGACCTCGGTGCAGCCGCATGGTGCTTCGCGTACGTCGCCACCCACGCCTCCTGGGGCTCGACCTCGACGGCCCCGGGTCGCGCCGCGCGGGTGGCTGCGATCGCCGCCACCGGGGTCATGCCGAGGTTCACGAGGCAGCAGGCGGCGACGAGCCCGCTGCGCCCGAGCCCACCGCGGCAGTGGATGATGACGTGCTGGCCGGCGCGGGCGGCCTCGACGATGTTGTCGACGAGCGTCGCGAACTCGGCCATCTGCGCCGCCTTTGGCGCATCGACATCGCGGATCGGGAAGCGCCGGACGTCGAGCCCCGCGGCCTCGGCGCGGGCCTGGAGCTCGGGAATCTGCAGCATCGCGTACTCGTGATCCTCCATCAGCGAGACGAGCACGTGGGCGCCGTGGTCCGTGCGCAGGCGAGCGAGGTCGGCCGTCAGGTCGCGATCCCAGTGGCGCGCGCGGTCCCGCTTGCCGGGCGCGATCGTCAGGCCGATGCGTCCCGCTGCCGCATCACCGAGGTGCGCGGCGGCGAGGAAATCGACGCGGATGGGGTCACTCGCCGAGGTGCGCATGGGAATGACCATCATCACTCTCCTGCCCGCCACCCGGGCTGGCGCTCGCCCCGGAACTCGTAGTCGACGAAAAACCAGGTGCGGCCGTCGTCGAGGAGGATCCGCCCCTTCTTCATCACGGAGCGGAGCTCCTCGAGCCGGTGGAGGGCCTCCGGGATCGACAGCGTCGGGTCGAACTTGACAGTCCGCTGCGCGATGCATCCCGGGCCGGCCCCCATGCCCATCTCGACGACCTGCTGGCCCTCCGCGGAGGCGAGCACGGCCGCGGGGACCATCTCCAGGAACGGTAATCTCGGTGTCATGGAGACACTATGAGTCCGGACCGCACCAGCCTGCGGAGCGGTCGGCAGGGCATCTAGTAACAGGCGAGCCCGTGCCGCGACGTCGGCGTTCGGCCGATCGAGAGCGACTCGGTCGTCCGCTCAATCCCGTCGCTGCCGTAGACGCGCAGGCCGCTCGCAGCGGTCGCCGTGTCGGCGATCACCACCTCGCCGTCGGGGCACGCGACGACATCGGCCACCCGCTGCGACGCCGGCGTCACCGGAGCCGCGCGGAGCTGGCCCGTGGCGAGGTCGTACGCGCGCAACGTCGACGCGGGGAAGAAGCTCACGGCCAGGTAGAGCATCGGCGGCGAAGCCTGCACGGCGAGCGTGCTCGCGTAGCCACCGCCGAGCGAGGCATTCGAGATCATGCAGCCCGAGGCGGACGGGAGGGCCGAGGTGATCACGCGCTCGACGCAACCGGACCCCGAGCCCACGAGGTTGGGCACCGTCGAGATCACCAGATCTCCATTCGGGAGCTGCTCGAACAGCGAGTACGGGCGCGCCGTCGAGAGCGTGAGCGTGGCGACGCGCTCCTCGGTGGCGGCATCGAGCACCACGACCTTGCCCGGACCCCGGGGCGTCCCGTTCTGGTCGAGCACGGCGCAGGCGACGTAGAGCCGGGTGTCGACCTTGTAGATCGACATGCAGTCGGGGTGCCCATCGACGTCGAGGTCGGACAGATCGATCGCACGGCCGAGCGCGCCAGGCGCGAGGACCGCCACGCCGACGCCGCCGAGCGACGGAACGAACATCTTCGTGCCCACGATCGCGATGTCCTGCGGACTCGCGGCGAGCGGGTCGCTGACGAGCCCGATCTTGAACAGGGTGGAATTCACGACGGAGATGTGAGGACTGGCGCCGCGATTGAGGATGTAGAACTTGTCGCCGATGCGACGCATCACCGGGTCGTAGCGAGCCGCGGTCGCGTCCATGCCGGGCGTCACCGTCAGGGTCCGCAGGTCGAGGGCTGCATTCGCCCCGTTCAAGCTCTCTGCGGGCCCGCCGGGACTGCCCGCGACCGCGTACACGGTGGAACGCACGGGCTCGGCATCGGGCGTCGCGGCGTCGAGCATCGGGGCGGCATCGCCGCTGTCGCCGCCGTCGCCTGGCAGGCCAGTGGGGGCGTCGGGGCGGTCGCTGACGTCGCCGCCATCGCTGCCATCGCTGGCGGCGTCCGAGTGGACACCCGCGCCGCACGCGGCGGCGAGCATGGCGGTGAGCGCGATGCCGAGTGCGAGCAGCGGCACCGGGCGGCGCAGGTTGCGCCGCACGACCGGGGTTCTGGCGTGAGCAGGGCAGGGGGAGGAGCTGGCGAGGGTTCGGAGAGGCATCGTGCGCAGGGCTTCGGCCGCGCCTGGCGCCGGTTGCGTGCTCGCGCGATCTTTGTTTCACACCCCGCGATTACCCGGCCGGCGGGGTCGCGCCCACGAGCTGGCTGAACCACGTGTTCGTCACCGCTCGCGAGCGACGACGAGCGACGACGAGCGACGACAGTTGACGACAGTTGACGACAACGCGCCGGCGGCCGTCGGGGGCGGTCGGAGGCCACCGTGAGGACTCCGAACGCACCTCCCATCCCGCTGGACACTCCCGCGGACGGCTCTACTCTCCCCTCCAACAGTACGGTCCGTCTCGGGCCGCACGCACCACTCAAGGGGACTCATGCGCACGATCATCTTTGCAGCGGCAGTCATGCTCGCCACCGGTTGCGGCAACAAGAAGGAAGAGGCGGCCAAGGAGGCCCAGAAGGCCAGCGAGAAGGCGGTCGAGCTGCAGAAGGAGGCCACCGACAAGGCAGCCGAAGCCGCGAAGGCGACGCAGGAAGCGGCCGACAAGGCGGTGGCGGCCACGGCGGCGGCGGCGGCCGATGCGACCAAGGTCATGGCGGACGCGCAGACCGTGGCACAGTCGAAGTGGGACGAGGTCGAGCGCAAGGCGGCGGCGCTGCGCGAGAAGGCGGCGAAGGCCACCGGCGCGAAGAAGAAGAACGCCGAGGCCGCGATGGCCGAGGTCGAGACGCGCGCCGCAGCCGCCAAGGCCAGCGTCGGCAGGTACACGGGCGCTGCGGCCGCGGACATGACCGCGATCAAGACGCAGGCAGACGCCGACCTCGCCGCGTACAGCGCGGCCGTCGACAACTTCGACAAGACCCTCAACTAACCGCGGGTACCAGGAGACCACCATGGCGACGTACGAGCACAACTCTTCCAAGTTCGGGTACCTCGATCTCGACGGCCTCGAGGGCGTCCAGAAGGCACTGTCGAAGCTCGGCTTCGACGCGGGCAAGGCGGACGGCAAGGATGGCCCGACCACGCAGAAGGCCGTGCGCGCATTCCAGGCGCATGCGCTGATCGACATCGACGGGGTCGTCGGGGCGCAGACGCGCAAGGCGCTCGTCACCGAGCTCCAGTCGAAGTCGGCGACGCCCGCGCCCGCCGAAAAGGCGTAGCCGGCGCTGACCCGCGGATAGCGAGGGCCAGCGGCGAGCTGCGGGTGGCTGCCTGCGGTCTTTCGGGTGAGCGCGTCGCTGCTGCGGGCGCGGACCTATCGGAAGTAGGTTCCGTTCTCGAGGTCCGCGAGCAGGCCGACGCCGGTGGGCGTCCACGCGAAGCGCTCGCGGGTCCGCTGGCTCGAGACCGGCAGGTCGAGCGCGAAGAACCGGCCGAGCCACGAGAAGTGGTCCGCCGCGACCGACTCGACCGGCAGGCCGAGCCGGGCTCCGATCGCCTCCGCGATCGCGCGCGTGGGGATGCCCTCCTCGCCCACGGCGTTGAGCACGGTGCGGACGGGCGCCTGCTCGAGCGCGAGCCGGAACGCGAGCGCGGCGTCGAGGCGATGGACCGCGGGCCAGCGATTCGAGCCGTCGCCGATGTAGCCGGAGCGCCCGGTCTTGCGCGCGAGGTCGATCAACATCGGCACGAAGCCGTGATCGCCCTCGCCGTGGACGGACGGCGGTAGCCGCACGCACGAGACGCGGACGCCACGCTCCGCGAACGCGAGCGCGAGGTGCTCGGAGCGGCCGCGCTCGTCCCCGTCGAGCGGCGGCAGGTCGAGCTCCGTGATCGGTGCGCCCGACGGCAAGCGACCGGTGCCGGAGGTCAACACGAAGGGACGATCCGAGCCCGCGAGCGCGGTGCCGATCGCCTCGATCGCGGTGCGATCCTTGAGACAGTTGCCGGCGCGGTCCGCGGAGTCGTCGTGCGAGAACGCGCAGTGGATCACGCCGTCGCTGGCCGCGGCGCCGGCATGCAGGCTCGCCGGATCGGTGAGCTCGCCGCGATGGACGCCGACGCCGGCCGCCTCGAGCTTGCGAGCGGCCTCGTCGGATCGGGCCAGGCCGGTGACGTGATGGCCCGCGGCGACGAGCTCGCGAATGACGGCAGAGCCGACGAATCCAGATCCACCGGTGAGAAAGACACGCATGGGAAGCCTCCTGTCACATCGTGGCACCGCGTGGTGGAGTGAGTGCTGCCCGGCCGTCTGCGGTTCTTGCCTGAACGTCCAGCCGTAGGTGGTGGGAGGTCGTGTCGATGCGTGACATCGTATGGGGTGGAGAACTGGCTCTACCGCGCGAATGCCCGATCGTCTGCTACGGTAGCAGCGGGTGACGGCAAAGCTCGCAGCGCTGATCGCGGAGCGGTGTCCGCGCGACGGCGTGCACGCGACGCCGGTCGCGGGCGTCGCGTGCATCCGCGTCTCGCACCCGTACCCGCGCGAGAAGCGGCACTGGCGCGCGTGCTTCTGCGTGGTCGTGCAGGGCACGAAGGAGTTCACGCTCGAAGGGCGCCTGTACCGCGAGCGCCGGCCGCACTACATCGTGAGCCCACTCGATATCCCGCTCACGAGCCGGGTCACCGGCGTGTCGCCCGCGCGCCCGCTGCTCGCGCTGAAGCTCGACTTCGACAGTGCCGCGGTGCGCGAGGTGGCCGTCCAGCTCGACCGCCTTCACACGGAACCGAGCGAGCGGCCCGTGCGGGCGATCTACATGCGTCCGGCGAGCGAGCGCATGCTCGAGGTGGCGGCGCGCCTGGGGCAGCTCTTCGCGCGACCGGCCGAGGCCGCGGTGCTCGCGCCCCTCGTGATGCGCGAGTTGCTGTTTCACCTGCTGACTGGTCCCGATGGACCCGCGATCCGTCAGCTCGTGCGCGCCGGGAGCCCGGGTCACCGCGTCGCGGCGGCCGTCGGTCAGCTGCAGGCGGCGCTCGAGCACGAGCTCGACATCGCGCAGCTCGCGAAGGGCGCGGGGATGAGCCGCGCGACGTTCTTCAAGCACTTCAAGGCGGCCACGGGGATGGGGCCGCTTCAGTACCAGAAGCGCCTCCGGCTGCTCGAGGCGCGCCGGCTGATGCAGGAGGAGGGCGAGGGTGCCGGTGGCGCGTCGAGGCGCGTCGGCTACGCGAGTGCGTCGCAGTTCAGCCGCGAGTATGCGCGGATGTTCGGCGATGCGCCGCTCCGTGATACGCGCGCTCACGCACCGGCCACGCTCGCGCGGACCGCACTCTGAGCGAGCGGTCGCGAGCGCGGTCCCGCGTTCAGAGGGTCTGGCTCTCAGGCAGTGGGCGCCGGTGCCTGCACGACCGCACCACCGAGACCCGCGGCGAGGTCCTCGGGCGTGACCCTGCCGTCCCCGTCGCGGTCGAGCGCCGCGAACACGAGGTCCGTGCCGCCCCACTCCTCGCGCGTGATCGCACCGTCACCGTCCAGATCGAACAGCTTGAAGAACTCCTGCGTGGCGCGGCCCGTGCGCGCCTTCGAGCCGAGCGCGCGGTGGCGGTCGGCGAGTAGCTTCTCGAGCGCGACGACCGCCTTCGAGAAGCCCTCGATCCCCTCGGCGAGCTTGTCGGTCGCCATCTGGTCGGCGGCGTGGGCGGCGCGGAACGCGGTCTCGTCCATCGCGAGCTTCGGGATGTCCATCGTGGCGGCCTTTGCCGGGTCGAGCTTGCGGACGAGCGTCCCCGACTGCTGCTGCAGCTCCGCGAGCAAGTTCGGCGCAATGGTGAGCAGGTCGCAGCCGGCGAGCTCGGTGATCTCGCCGAGGTTGCGGAAGCTCGCGCCCATCACCTCGGTCTTGTAGCCGTGACGCTTGTAGTAGTTGTAGATCTTCGTCACCGACACGACGCCCGGATCCTCGGCCGCTGGATAGCTGTCGCGGCCCTCCGCCTTCTTGTGCCAGTCGAGGATGCGGCCGACGAACGGGCTGATCAGCCGCGCGCCCGCCTCGGCACAGGCGATGGCCTGGTGCATGCCGAACAGCAGGGTGAGGTTGCAGTGGATACCCTCCTGCTCGAGCTGCCGGGCGGCGCAGATGCCCTCCCACGTCGAGGCGATCTTGATGAGCACGCGGTCGCGGGTGGTGCCGGCCGCCTCGTACTGGGCGATCAGCGCGCGGCCCTTCTCGATCGTCTTTGCCGTGTCGTACGAGAGCCGGGCATCGACCTCGGTCGAGACGCGTCCGGGCACGATCTTCAAGATGCGCAGCCCGAACTCGACGGCGAGCCGATCGAGCGCGCGCCCGAGGATCGTCTTCTCGTCGGTTCCTCCCGGGGCCGCGGCCGCCCAGCGGAGCGCCTCGTCGACGACCTCGCTGTACTCGGGCATCTGCGCCGCTGCCGTGAGCAACGACGGGTTCGTGGTCGCGTCACGCGGCTTGAACTTCGTGATCGAGTTGAGATCGCCGGTGTCGCAGACGGCGACCGTCATCGTGGTCAGCTGATCGAGTAGGGATGTCATGAGGGCCTGGAGGGAGTGTATGCCGATCGCGCCGGGGAGCGAGGTGCCCTGCGCAGGCAGCCGTCGGCCCATGGGGCGCCCATCGCATCGCGCATTCCTGGCGAGCGCCGGCGGCACATGAGGAATTCGCGCAACCGGTCGCAGCGTGCTGGCGCGCTACGGCGCCGGGGTCGCGGGCGCCGCGGAGGCCGCCGACAGTGCCTGCATAGCCGGGATCGCTTGCACCACTTGCACCGTGCGCGTCGGGTACGCGAGTGCGGAGCCGGCCCGCTCGATCACGTCGAGGAACGCGAGCAGGACGTCCTCGCGATAGCGCTTGAACGCGGTGTAGTCGGTGGTCTGGAACCACGCGCTCACCTCGAGATCGAGCGAGGACGCCCCCAGCCCGGCGAGGCGGACCTCGAGGCCCTCGGGGCTGATCTGCGGGTGCGCGGCGAGCACGCGCTCCACGCCATCCCGTACCGCCCGGAGCTGCGCGGCCGACGTGCTGTACACGAGCCCGAGCGTCGTCGTGAACCGGCAGCGATCGCGCGGCGCGAACGTCTCGATGCGCATGTCGGCGAGGCGGCCGTTCGGTAGCGTGACGATCGTGCGGTCCGCCGTCCGGATGCGCGTGGAGCGCAGGCCCACGGACTCGACGGTGCCCGTCACGTCGGCCTCGACCTTCACGTAGTCACCCTCGCGCAGCGGTTGATCGACGCCGAGCGCGAGTGCGCCGAACAGGTTCTCGACGGTCTTCTGCGCGCCGAACGCGAGCGCGATGCCGCCGATCCCGAGCCCCGCCAGCAAGCTCGCCACGGGAATCCCCAGGCTGCCGAGCACCGCGATGGCCGTGATCACGATGACGATCACCTTGCCGATCCGCGCGACCAGCACGAGCAGCGCGCGCGACCCCGGGCGCCGCTCCGCCCACGCCGCGGTCGATGCCCGCGCCACGAACAGGTCCACGAGCCGCAGCAACATCCAGGTCACCGCAGCCGCGAAGCCCGCGAGCAGCCCCGTGCGCATCACGATCGCTCCCTCGCCGGGGAGCGCGAGCGCCGGCATCGCCGCCCGCACGATCGTCATGGCCGCCGCCAGGCGCAGTGGCCCGCGCGCGCGCGAGAGCACGGCATCGTCGAGGTCGCTGCGCGTCTGCGCCGTCACCCGGCGGAGCACGCGCAGCACGATCGCCGCGCCGAGTCGGCCGAACAGCGGCGCCGCGAGCACGAGGATCACGAGCGCGATCCACTGCCACCACGCGAGGTTCCACGGGCCCACGTCACGAAGCCACAGCGGGAGCGACGCGATAGCCGACGGCACGATCATGCCGGATGGTGCTCACGAACCGCCCGGCGCGTGCCACTCGCGGCGCCGCGCATTGCGCATCGCACCCGTCGCGAGCGCGATCCGCGCGCGAGTTACGAGCGCCGCAGTGCTGCGGCCCCGCTGGCGCGATGCACGGCGTCGAGGCCGAAGCAGTCGCCGAGGAGCTGCGCGATGTCGTCGTCGGTGCCGCTCGCGACCGCGGTGCGCAGGCCCATCGCCTTGCCCATGAACTCGGGCCCTCCCGTGGCCATCGCGGCCCGGAAGTGCGCGGTCGCTGCCGCCGCGGCGGGAGCCGGAAGTCCGAGCAGCGACTCGAGCACGGTCGCGGCTGCGGTCGCATCGCCACTCATCACGGCGCCGGCGAAGTCACGAAACGTGGGTGCTGCCATGCGCGTACGCTAGCACCCCGCCGCGCAAACCCGCCGGCGGCAGGTGATAGCGTGCGCGCATGAAACTGCTCGTCCTCGGCGCCACGGGCGACACCGGCAAACACCTCGTCGCGCAGGCGATCGCCGCCAACCACGACGTGCTCGCGCTCGCGCGCAAGCCGGAGTCGATCCGGCTCGTCGATCATCTGTCGGTGCAGAAGGGCGACGTGCTCGACGCCGACGACGTGGCCTCGGCGGTGCAGGGCTGCGACGCAGTGCTCTCGGCGTTTGGCCCCGCTGACAATCGCAACCCGGGGACGCTGATGTCCGTGGGCGTGGCGAACCTCGTCGCGGGGTGCACGAAGCACGGCGTGAAGCGGTTCGTGTTCGAGAGCGGCCTCATGTGCAGCGACGGCACCGGCTTGGGTCCGGTCGCGCGCGCCGGCCTGCGGCTCATGGGCGCCTATTATCACAAGATGCGCGACGACAAGCGGCTCGCCGAGCGGACCATCCAGGCGAGCGCGCTCGACTGGGTCATCGTCCGCGCACCGGTCCTGTCGAATGACCCGGCGACCGGCGCGTACAAGCACGGCGTCGACATCGCGATCAACGCGATGAAGTCCCTCCCACATGCAGACGTCGCCGCGTTCATGTTGCGCTGCGCGACCGAGCCCTCGCTCGTCAAGACCATCCAGGTCGTCGGTCGCTGATCCGGCACTGACACGCTGACGCAGTCGAGCTCGTCCGCGCCGGAGCGTTAGGCGAAGCGTAGACGCGGCGTCGCGGCCCGGCCCGGCGTTGTCG
>JAYSYE010000446.1:0-3994 GCA_043716635.1 Deltaproteobacteria bacterium
CCCGCGCTGCGCCGGAACGCCGCCGCCTGGTAGCAGAACATCCCGCCCTGGGAGTAGCCGGCGAGGTGGACGTCGTGTCCCGTCGCCGCGCGCACGCGATCGATCGCTTCGGAGACCGCGCGCACGTGATCGTCGAGCGTGCGGTCCATCCCTCCCGCCTCGCGCTCCGGGGCCCCGAAGTCGACGAGCCACACATCGGCGCCGGCGCGCCCCAGCGCCGCGACGGCCGAGACCTCCGGCGAGATGTCGTAGACCTCCGACGCGACCATCAGGGGAGGCACCAGCAGCAGCGGCGCCCGGATCGCTGCGGTCACGACCGCACCGTCCACCTCGCGCGTGTAGCGCCGGAGCCGGTACACCGACTCCTCGTGCACCACCTCGAATGGCGCGCCGTACGGCGCGGTCAGCCGACCGGCGCGCGCGATCTCGAGCGCGTTCTCCCACGCGCTGCCCAGGCGGCGAAGGCGCTTGGCCCACCGCACCTGGCGCTTGCGCCGGACGGTCGCCGCACCCGTGGTCGCCACGTCAGCGACCCTAGCCGGGTTCGCCAGCGAGGCGATAGCCGACGCCGCGCTTGCTCTCGATCAGATCGTCGGCCTGCACGCTGGAGAGCTTGCGCCGGACGCGGTGCACGAGCTCGCGAACGTTCTCGCTATCCGCCTGCACGGAGCGAAACGACAGCGCGTCCGCGATCTCGTGCCACGCGACGTACGCCAGCTCGGCGTCCGTCACGCTGCGGCGGCGCTCGACGAGCAGCTGCAGCAGCCCGAACTCCATGGCCGCGAGCTCGATCGACGCATCCGCGATGCGCAGCACGCCGCCATCGACGCGCTGGCGCAGGTCGAGCAGATGGCCGCGGGGCGTCGTGACCTTCGCGCTGAACACCAGCTCGTCGCGACGCGTGGGAGCCGTGCGACCCGAACCGCGCGGTGGCTCGTTGCGCGGCAGCGGCTCGGGCCAGAAGTAGAACTTCACATCGCCGAGGCGGAGCGTCTGGCCGTTCGCCAGCTCCTGATCGGTGACGCGCGTGCCCTCGACCTCGGTGCCGTTGCGGCTCGAGTTGTCGATGATGTGCCAGCGGCCCTTCTCGTCGAGCTTGAGCGAGGCGTGCTCGCTCGACACCGACGCGTGCAACACGGCGACATCGACGCGAGGATCACGGCCGAGCTTCGTGCCATCGGCGATGGCATGGGCGACTCCCCACGCATCGACGATCGCTGCCACCGGGCCCTGCACGCGCGAGAAGATCTGCTCGCTCGTGATGCCCGGCGCCGCGATCGCGACACCGTGAGACGTACACAGGACTCCGATGGATCGAGGCGACGAGCAGAGCAAGCAGGAGACCATTGCACCCATAGGTTCGCCCGGTTAGGAAGTTCTAGCAAGCGCCCGGGGCTACCAGGTGCCGCCCGCCATCAAACCCAGTTGACCTTTGCTGCCGATTCATGGTGCGAGCGCTGATTGCCCCAGCCGTTCGCCGGGGCCTGCCCGTGCTGCCTATAATGGACGGATGCGGCAGTTCCTCGCCACCCTCCTCGCGACGTCGACGCTCGGCGGGTGCTCCTTGATCTACAACCCCAGCGACCTGCCCGGCGTGCCGATCGATGCGCGCATCCCGATCGACGCCGCGCCCGACGCGGAGCCCGATGCGCCCCCGGTCGCCGCGGATCCCACGGCGCTGAGGATCACGTCCGTGCAGCCCGCGAAGATCCTCGAGGGTCAGGGTGATGGCGGCAGCCAGCCCCAGTACCTGTTCATCGAAGGCACGGACATCGTCGATGGCGCGACCGTCACCCTGTCCCCGGATCCCGGGAACACCGGGGTCGACATCACGGTCGGTACCCCGCTCTACGCGAGCGACCATCACTCGATCGCGGTTCCTCTCACCGTCCACGTGATGCCCACCCTGGCGGACACGAACGTGTCCTTGAAGGTCAGGGTCGAGCAGCCCGGCAACGAGAAGTTCGACGAGGGACAGTACATCACGCTGCACACCCTCCCCGAGTTCGCGGTCGCGGGGATCCAGACCGTGGCTCCGACGGTCACGCTGTACTCCCAGATCAAGATTCCCGCAGCGACGCGGTACGAGGGCACGCAGCAGGTCGTGCTGCGAGCCATCGCGGACATCCGCGTCGTCGGTAACTTCGACGTCAGCGCGCCGCGCACGGTCGCCGCGTCGACGACCGCGGCCACCGTGCCGGGTCCTGGAGGCACCGCCGGTGGCGCGGGCGGGCCGAATGGCGCGGGCGGGGCGGGGTTGGCGGCCGCCGGCTCACCTGCGATGGGCGGCGGCGGCGGCGGTGCGACCGGTGGCGGTGGTGGCGGCGGTGGGTACGCGATGCGGGGCGGGCTCGGGTCCGGCGGTACGCCTGCTGCCGTGGGTGGCGAGGCGACCGGCGATGCCACCGGGCTGCTGTTGTCGGCCCTCGATGCGAACCACGGCGCTGGCGGCGGCGGCGGCGGTACGACCATCGTGAGCACCGCCAGCGGTGGGGCGGGCGGTGGTGGGGGTGGCACCCTCGTGCTCGCGGCCGGTGGCGACCTGACGGTAGGTGGGGCCGTGCTCGCGAAGGGCGCGAATGGCATGGCGGCCGCGAACAGCACCGGCCAGGGCGGCGGCGGCGGTTCGGGCGGCACCATCCTGCTGCGCGCGGGCGGACTGTTGAACGTGCCGACGCGGTCCGTGGCCGGGGGCGCGGCGGGTGACGCGACGGCAGGTGCCGGCTCGCCCGGGCGCATCCGTGTCGATAGTCAGGCCCCGTCCGGGGCGGACCGTCACGGCCTCACGATCGTGCGGCCTGACATGACGGCCGGCAACCTGCCCCATATCGACATCCAGGTCCGCGGTCGCAACGGCGACAAGTTCCGCTACTACGTCCGCAAGCTCGGCGTGGAAGGGGCACCCGACGCCGGCGGCACGATCAACTCCGACAACATCAGCGTCGCGTTCCCGGTGATGTTGAAGATCGGCCTGAACGAGATCTGCGTGACGAACGAATCGGGGACCCTCGGCGTCTCGTTCGAGATGCAGGACTGCATCCAGGTCGTGAACATTCCGATCTTCTGATCGGTCGTCCGAAGGCGTCGCGTTACTTCGACTTCGAGAGCGACGACTCGAGCCGGGCGAGATCGTGGTCTGCCGTGACCATCGCCTCCGGCGAGCTGGTCGCGCCCTGGATCTGGATCAGGCGGTAGCGCTGGAACAGGCCGGCAGCCGCGTCCGGATCGGTCGTCTTCAGCTTCGCGATGGCCTGACCGATCGTGCGATATCGGTCGTTGATCGACCTCGCCGTGAGCGGCGTGGCAGCGGGTGTCGGGTGAGCCGCGACCGCGCGCGTGATGTCGGGCGCAGGCACGGGTAGGGGCTCGGGCTTCGCCGCGGGTTTCGCGTGGGGGAGCGTGACCGCCGTGGCGCTGGTGTCGGGCTTCGCGGTGGTGATCGGGCGCTTGATGGGCCGGGTCGCCGCGACCGGTTCGGCGGCCGTGGCCAGATCCGAGCTCCCGGCCGTCTCGACCGGCGTCGGGGTCTCGTCGACGATGGACGGCGGCTGGGCCGCGACGACCGAGGGCTGGGCCGGGGGTGGCGTGGCTCGCGGTCCGACGGCGACCGTTGCCGGCGGCGGCACGCGCTCGCCACCGTGCCGGGTCGCGGCGACGACGACCGCGATCACCGCGCCGAGCACCCCGGCGCCGATCGCGAGCGCGAGGCCACGACGACGGGGCGGGGCGACCAGGCCGTCTTCGTGCGGCAGCGGCTGGCTCGTATCCGTCGCGATGTCGCGCTCTTCGGCATGAGGCCGGGTGCCCGTCGATGTGGCCCGCGGTTGAGTGACCGCGAACGCCGGTTTCGCATCGCTGACGTGTACGGGCCTCCGGGGTGTCGCTGCGGCGCGGTCGTCGTCGTCGTCGCGGTCTCGATCCGCGAGCTCGCCGAGATGGACGAGGGGGACCGACTCCTCGGTGCGCTGCGGGGCCGTGGCGACCCCGACGGGGA
>JAYSYE010000447.1:0-85027 GCA_043716635.1 Deltaproteobacteria bacterium
AGCGAGCACCCCTCTCTCAGCCCGGAGCGAGGGACGAGTGCAGGGCTGGGAGAGGGGAATCAAAGGGGTGAGGCTCACGCGCCCGAGGCCGCCAGCAGCTCGCCCGAGTCGAGCAGGCCGCACACGGTCTTGATGTCCTTGTGGAGCTCGCGGTCCTCGAGCATCGACGGCACGCGGCTGCGCACCAGCTCGTAGGCCTTCTGCACGCCGCGCCCGGCCTGCAGGGGCTTGCGCTGGTCGAGCGCCTGGCAGGCGACCAGCACCTCGATGGCCAGCACCGTGGAGACGTGGTCGACCACCTGCTTGCACTTGAGCGCCGCCGTCATGCCCATGGACACGTGGTCCTCGCGGCCGGCCGAAGAGGGGATGGAGTCCACGCACGCGGGGTGGCAGAGGATGCGGCTCTCGACCACCAGCGCCGCCGCTGTCACCTGCGCGATCATGAAGCCGGAGTTGAGCCCGCTGTCGGGCGCGAGGAACGGAGGCAAGCCGCTCGAGAGCTGCGGGTTCACGAGCTGCTCGACGCGTCGCTCGCTGATGTTCGCGAGCGCTGCGATCGCGATCGCCGCCGCGTCGAGCGCCATCGCCACCGGCTGGCCGTGAAAATTCCCGCCCGAGATCATCTCGCCGTCCGCGCCGTCCGCGCCGTCGACGAACACGAGCGGATTGTCGGTCGAGCTGGCCGCCTCGCGCTCGAGCACCGTGCGCGTGTACGCGAGAAGATCGCGCGTCGCGCCGTGGACCTGCGGCATGCAGCGGAGCGAGTAGGGGTCCTGCACCTTCCCGCAATCGTGGTGCGAGGCAGCGAGGGGGGAGCCGTCGAGCAGGACGCGCAGCACCGCGCCGACGGCCTGCTGTCCGGGATGCAGCCGCGCCGCGAGCACGCGCGCGTCGAACGCGCGCACGGTGCCCTTCAGCGCCTCGAGGGACAGCGCACCGGCGAGGTCGGCGATCCGGCACGTCGCCTCCGCATCGAACACGGCGAGGCCACCCACGGCGGTCATGTGCTGCGTTCCGTTCAGGAGGGTCAGGCCCTCCTTGGCCTCGAGGACGAGCCGCGGGATCCCTGCCTGCTCGAGGGCCTGCGCGGCGGGCATGATGACGCCGCCGAGCTCGCAGTCACCCTCTCCGATCATGCCGAGCGCGAGGTGCGCGAGGGGCGCGAGATCGCCGGACGCGCCGACGGATCCGCGCGCCGGGATGACCGGGTGGACTCCGGCCGCCAGGAGCTCGCACAGCCGCTCACAGCACAGCGTTCGCGCGCCGCTGCGGCCGGTCGCGAGCACGGCAGCGCGGAGCAGCATCATCGCGCGAACCGCCTCCCGCGGGAGCGGGGTCCCGACGCCGGCAGAGTGCGAGCGGACGAGGTTCTTCTGGAGCTGGGCGACCTGGCTCGCCGAGATCCGGACCTCGGCCAGCGCGCCGAAACCGGTGTTCACACCGTACACCGCGGGCGCAAGGTCGCCGCCCACCACCACCGCATCGACGACCGCCCGCGCGCGGTCCATCGCGGTCCGGGCCGAGGCAGCGATCTCGACCCGTCGACCGCCCCGCGCGACCTCGGCGAGCGCCTCCAGGGTCAATGGATCCTCGCCGAGCAGGAACGGCCGCGCTGTCATGTCCACGGAGGGCGGTATGCCACAGGGAGCGTCGACGCCCCAAGGCCGCACGGCCGATCTAACACCGCGGTTCCGTTGACACATCGCAGAGTTCACGCGACCTTCAGGCGGCTTGGGTTCGTCACCGGAAGACCCGACATCGGGAGCGCACGAGTCAGCTCCGGAGCGGGCTCACGAAGCGGCAGCGGGCGACCCGCCCGCCACGCCCCGCGCGCGTCCGATCACGTCGATGCCGATCACTTCCGACGACATCGAGCTCACGCCGGACGAGGCCGTGTCCGAGGCCGCACCGGAGCGCCCCTCTCCGCCGCCGCCGAGGGGTCCGCCACCGCGACCGTCGAGCAGTCCGCATGGCGTTCCCATCGTGGGCGCGGCGGGGTCGACGATGGCGTCAGGAGGAGCCTCGCGTCCCGTCGTGGTGGTGCCGCCGCGTCCGCCCGGACCGCCGGCCCCGCCACGCATGCCGGGGCTCGCGGGTCCCAAGACCACGGGTGGGATGCCAGCGCTCCCGCGCACGACCGCTCACATCCCCGGCATCCCGGCGGCGATCCCGGTGCCGCCCGTCACGATTCCGCGACCCTCGATCGCCGTCCCGCCGTCCGCCGCGGCGCCGCCCGCTGTCGTGCCACCGCCGCCGCCCGCGGTGTCGACGCCACGCGCCGATGACACCGGACCCCGTGCCCGCTCCTCGTCGGCACCGCCGCCGACGCCGACGCCGGGCGAGGCGGCGCGCCCGCGCATGGCTCACGTCCCGCCGCCGGTGCCCGTGGAGCCTTGGCCACGCGTCCCCTCGGAGCCGCTCGCGCCGACTGAATCACCGGGCGTGACACCGAGCGCGACACCGAGCGCGACACCGGCCGGCCCGGGCGAGAGCGCGCGAATGCGTCGCGCGACCTACCAGCCGCTGGACGCGCTCGGCGAAGGGCTCGATCTCGGGCAGGGCGCGGGCGCCGGCTCCACACTCGGTGTCGGCGGCGTCGACGTCGGGACGATCCTCGCCACCATCCACGTCGATCAGCCGCTCGAGATGCAGCTCGACGCGCCGACCGTGGTCGATCGCGCGCTCGCGGATCTGGGCGACATGGGCGGTGAGAAGCGCGCGGCGGCCATGGTGCGCGAGCTCGATGCCACGACGGATCCGGCGGCCGGCGCGGTCCTCGCCTACGAGCTCGGCGAGCTGTACGAGCGCCGGCTCGCGGACGAGGCCCGCGCGGTGAAATCGTACGGTCGCGCGCTCCAGCTCGATCCGTCGCTACGCCCGAACCTGTGGGCGATCCGCCGCATCTTCTATCGGCGTGCCCTGTGGCCGAACCTGGTCAAGCTGATCGGCGCCGAGGTCGCGTACGCGCGTGACGACTACGAGCGGGCCGATCTACTCCTCGAAAAGGCGCGCCTCGCGAGCCGCACCGGCGATCACGATGAGGCCCGCGCCGCACTCGACGAGGCGATGGCGATCGCGCCGTCGCACCAGGCGGCGCTCCTGGAGCTCGAGCGAGTGGTAGCCAGGAGCGGCGACACCACGGCCTTGCTCGATGTGTGGGAGCGGCTCGCGGAGACGAGCGAGCACGCGCCTCGGAAGATCGGCTACTGGCTCGAGGTCGGTCGGATCGCGGGGACCGCCGCTGGGCGCCACGATACGGCGCGCTCGAGCGCCGCGTTCGAGCATGCCGCGCTCGTCGCGACCACCGCCGAGGGCAGCCCGCTCGCGGAGCGCGTGGCGCGCGAGCGCCTGCGCGTGGCCGAGGCGATCGGATCCACCGCGGAGGCCGCCGATGCCATCGAGGGCCTCGCCGCGATCCTGCTCGCGTCGTTCGGGCCCGCGGGGCCGGCGGGAGAGGGCGAAGGCGAGGCCACGCGCGCGGCTCACCTGCGCCGCGAGCTCGTCGCGCTGCGCCGACGGCAGGCTCAGCTCGCGCGCGAGACCGCCACGCCCGAGTCGAACGCGCGCGCGTGGGATGTCCTGCAGCAGGCCGTGGCGCTGGCACCGGGCGAGCCCCTCGTGCTCGCGGATCTCGCGGAGCTCGCGGAGGAGCTCGGGCGCTTCGACGATCTCGCGGAGCTCGTCCACAGCTGGCAGGCGGTCGAGGGCGATCCGGCGCGCGCGATGGTGCTGTCGATCCGGCGCGCCGATGCGCTGATCCGGGGCGGTCAGCGCGAGCAGGCGCACGCGCTGCTCGCATCGCTGGAGGCGAGCGCGCCGGGCTTCATCGTGCTCACGTCGGCCGGCGAGCGCGATGCCTTCGGCCGCGCCGATGCCGGCGCGCTCGCGCACACGTATCTCGCGGCCGCGCACGCCGCGCTGCTCGGCAGCTGGCTCGGCCCGGGGCAGACGCCCGTACCGGACCCCGGCGCCGCCGCCGCGCTCTACGTCCAGGCCGCGGAGCTGCTCGCGTACGAGGTCGCGCCGGGCGACGGCGAGCGGTCCGCGAGCCTCGGCGCGGCCCGCGATGCACTCGGCAAGGCCCTGGAGGCCGCACCGGACTACGCGCCGGCACTCGAAGCACTCACCGAGCTCGACGACGCCACGGGCAACGTCACGGAGGGCCTGGCGCGGCTCCGCGCGCTGGCCGCCGCCGCGACCGGGGACGCGAGGCGCGCGCACCACGAGCGGGCGATCCGGTTCGCGCGCTCGCACGGCGATCTCGACGCGGTGCTCGATCTCGAGCGCACGATCGCCGAGCTCGCGCCGGACGATCTCGCGCAGCGCTGGCGTCTCGAGGTCACGCTCGCGCAGCTCGGTCGCGACGACGAGCGCGCGCAGCTGTTGACCGAGCTCGCCGGAGCCGATCCGGATCCCACCCGCCGAGGGACCGCGCTGCTGGCGGCGGCACGGCTCCGCGAGCGGGCGGGCAACGTCGAGGTGGCGACCGACCTGTATCGCCAGGTGTTGCTGCTGTGGCCGGCCGATACGTTCGCCCGCGAGTCGTTGATCGATCTGCTGCGCGCCCAGGAGCGGTGGACCGAGCTCGTCGCGGAGCGTCGCAGCGAGGCCCGCGCGCTGGGTGACGGGCCGGCGGTGCGACGCGCGCTGCGCGAGGCGGCGTGGGTCCTCGAGATGCGGCTCGGCGACACGGCGTCCGCGGCCAGCGTGTACGACGACTGGCTGCAGCGCATCCCCGACGATCGCGCGGCGCTCGAGGGCGCAGCGCGGTGCCGATCGCAGTTCGGCGACCGCATCGGTGAGGTCGCAGCACGGCGCGCGATCGCGGATGCCGACTCCGCGCCGGAGGCCCAGTCGCTGCTGGGCCGCGCGCTCGAGCGCGCGGGGCAGCTCGACGAGGCCGCGGATGTGTATCGCGGGCTTGCCGTGCGCGAGGAGGCTTCGGTGGCGGCGACGGCGGCCGCGTTCGCGCTCGCCGATCTGGCGGCGTCGCGCGGCGACACGGTGATGAGAGTCGAGGCGACGGCCATGCTCGCCGGGCGGACCACCGAGCCGCGGCTCGGAGCGGCCCTCGCGGAAGACAGCGGCTGGATGTACGCGCTCGTGCTCGAGGACTTCGATCGCGCGGCGCAGTCGTTCGCGGCCGCGATCGGGCTCGAGCCCGGGCGCACCGGCGCGCTCCTCGGCGCGGCGCTCGTCGCGGCGCGCCGCACGGATGCCAGCGCCCTCGCGGCCTCCTACGACGCGCTCGCGGCCGCCGTCACGATGCCGGAGGCGTCGGCGGCGCTCCACCTGCGTGCGGCGGCGATGGCGGCGGCGGCGGGCGAGCCCGAGCTGGCCAACACCCGCGCGATGGCGGCGCGCGCGGCGGCGCCCGACGACACCAACGCGCTGCTCGTCGTCGCGGAGACCGTGCCCGTCGCGGTCGTCGATGCGGGCCCCGACGGCGATGTCGCCAACGAGGCCGCGATCGATCCTCTGCTCGCGCGCGCCGAGGTCCTCGAGATGCGCAGCACGCTCGCGGACGATCCGGCCGCCCGCGCCTCGTGGGAGCTGGATCGGGCCGAGGCGCTCGAGCTGGCGGGCCGGCTACGAGAGGCGGGCAAGGTCGTCGCGGCGGTGCTGGGCGAGACCCCGTCCGATCTGCGCGCGCTGACCGCGATGCGCCGCCTCGCCAGGCGTGCGGGCGATGACGTCGCGTGGGGGCACGCGAGCTACGACCTCGCGCGGGGGCTCGGCGACCGGACCACGAAGCTCGAGCTCCTGCGCGATGCCGCGAGCGTCCTCGACCGGCCCGCGCCCGACGGCACCCCGCGCACGGGCCTCCTCGCGCTGTACCAGCGCATCCTCGACGTCGACCCCGGCGCACCCGAGCTGACTCGCGTGCTCGAGCTGCATCGCGAGCGCGGCAACGTCGCCGGCCTCGTCGTGGCGCTGAGCCAGCGCCTCGCCTGGCTCGAGTCGGAGGTGCAGGGCGCGACGCGCGATCAGCAGATGGTGCCGCTGCTGTTCGAGCGCGCGACCGTGCTGCACGGGCAGGGCGATCCGGCGTCTGCGATCGTCGATCTGGATGCGCTCCTCGAGCGTGCGGCGAGCCATGCCGAGGCGCTGCGGTTTCGTGCCGACCTCGCGTTCGAGGCCGGCCATGTCGAGCAGGCAGTCGCGCTGTGGCGGCGCTTCCTTGCCGTCGAGACGCGCGGCCCGCAGCGCGCCGAGATCGAGCTCCGGCTCTCGCAGGTCCTCGCAGAGAACGTGAACGATCTCGCGGGCGCGATCGAGAACCTCGAGCACGTGGTCGACGGGGCCCCCGACGATGTCTCGCTGCACGAGAAGCTGGTCGCGCTCTGTCTTCGCGCCGGCGACTGGGACCGGGCCGCACGCGAGTACACCGCCCTCGTCCGCCTGCGCAGCACGGCTCCCGAGAAGGCGCGCGAGGAGCTCAAGCTCGCGCTGCTGCTGCGTGACAAGGCCAGCGATCGCGCGGGTGCACGCGCCGCGCTCGATCGCGCGCGGGGTCTCGATTCGCTGAACCTCGACGTGGTTCGAGAGCTGTCCGAGATCGTCGACTCCACCACCCGGGTGTCCGTGCTCGCGGCGGCAGCCCGGACGTTCCGGCAGTCGATCGAGCACTCCCCGCAGAGCGCCGCGCTCTACGACCGCCTCGCCCAGGTCACCGGCTGGCAGCGCGACGTCGATGCGCGGTGGCTGGCGCTCGTCGGGGTCGAGGCGATGGGCACCCCATCTGCGGACCAGCGCCAGGTGCTCGACCAGGGGCGGATGAAGCTCGCGGCACCCGTGCGCGCCGCGCTGTCGGAGGCGGCGCGGGCCGAGCTCCGGGGGCGCGCGACCGGGCCGCTCGTGGAGATCTGGCGCGCGATCGCGCCGGCAGTCCAGATCGCGACCGGCGTCGACGCGAGCAAGCTCGGATTCACGAGGGGCGATCGCATCGCGCTGAAGAAGCTCGGCGATCGCTACGAGCCACTCGCGACCGCGCTGGTCGGGTTCGGCGTCGTCGATCTCGAGATCTACATCTCGGGGGAGCGCAACGGGTTCGCGCGCGCCCTCGCCGCCGAGACGCCGATCCTGTGCCTCGGTGCGGACATCGCAGCCGCCACGACGCCGCAGCATCGCTGGGCGCTCGGGCGCTCGGTGGCGACGCTCGCCGAGGGCCTCGGGGCGCTCCCGGACCTCCGCGATGGCGAGCTGGGTTGGACCCTCGCCGCCGCGCTGCGCGCCGCCGAAGCGACGGTGCCTCCCGCGCTCGCCGACGAGGTCGCGGGCGAGGAGGCCGGCATCGCGGACCGCGCGAAGATCATCAAGGGCAAGCTCGGCCGCAAGCAGAAGCAGACGGTGCAGCAGCTCGTGCAGCAGAAGGGCTCCGAGCTCGGCAACGTCGGACAGCTGCGCGCGGCGGTGCTCGCCACGGGCCACCGCGCGGGCCTCCTGTGGTGCGGCGATCTCGCCGTCGCGTTCGCGCAGCTCGACGTCGGCAAGGGTGGCAAGGCGCTCACGGAAGGCGCCCTCGAGCTCGCCGCATGGTCGGTATCCGAGGCGCATGCGTCGCTGCGCGAGCAGGCCGGCGTGAGCCTGAGAGGTACTCGATGAGCGATCCGAAGCGCCCCAAGGGCTTCCTGGGCGAGACGAACGGGATCGAGCTCGACGAGTGGGATGCCACGTTCGACGCGCTGCACGGTGGGCCCGAGGCGGGCACCGGTACCGAGCCGGTGATGGAGTGGCCCGTGGCCGCCGCGAGCGACGACGTGGGCGACCGCACGGACCTCGTCGATCCCGGGCGCACGATGGTCCAGGGCGACTTCGCGAGCGACCTGGCAGAGGAGCTGACGCTCGATGGCGAGCTGCGAGTCGAGCGCACCGCGGTGCGAGTGCCCGCTCCCGCTCCCGCGCTCGTGGATCCTCTCGAGACGGACTTCTCCGATGTCGGGGCGGCGAGTCCTCCGGCGGCGCTCGGGCAGCTGCTCGGCCGACCCGGAGCTCCAGCCCCGGCCGGTGGCGACGATGGCGATGACTTCGACGAACCGGAGACGCGCATCCGCGAGCCCGGTGTGATCGGTAGCCGCCATGCCCCGACGCTGCGGCCTGCGTCGATCGAGCTCACCGACTACGACGGCGGGGACGCTGGCGATGGGGTCGACGACGACGACGAGGTGTTCACCTCCGCGTCGCGACCGGCGCTGTCCTCGTTCGAGGACACGTTCGATGTCGATCCGATCGCGCCTCCGCCCACGCCCGCCGAGGTGCGACGCACGCCCGCGATCGTGCGCCGGGGGGCGGCCGCCTCCAGCGCCGCGGTGCGGATGCCGACCACGACGTCGCTGGATGCAGACGCCACGCGCGTGATGGATTCCCGCGACTTCGCGCGCGAGGCGGGACGGTCGGACAAGATCACGCTGCCGCCCCCGATCGCGGTCGCCGACGACGACGATTACGCCGACATCGAGATCGACGGCGAGCAGCCGGTCGCGCCGCGTGCCGAGTCATCGAGCGGCGGGATGGCGGCCGCGAGCCCGGTGCCCGTGGCGTGGCCCGCCGATGCGTCGGGCGCGTTCGTGGATCCGGGTCTGCCCGCGCGACGAACCGCCCACACGCTGCGCCGGGGCGACGCTGCCACGCGGCCGCCGCCCACGGTGCCGCTCACACCCACGGCACTCGCCGTGGAGATTCCGACCGCGCCGGCGGTGCCGCGGGTCTCGACGAGCGGTGGCGAGGATGACTTCTCCGACGTCGCGGCCGCGGTCGGCGGCGAGGTGGTCACGCCCGCACCGAAGGAACCTCCGCAGGACCCGTTCGCGGCGCTCGATGCCGCGTTCTCCGACTTCGAAGTCGTCGACGAGCGGCCGGCCGCTGGCGTCGGCGCCGAGGATGACTTCGCGGAGGACGCCGCCCCGGAGCCCGCGCCCGCGCCGGCGCCCGAGCCCGAAGGTCGGCCCGAGCCCGAAGCTTGGCCGGCACGCGAGGAGCTGTCGACGATGGCGGACTCGCCGTCCGCGATCGCGCGGGACGAAGCGGACCTGGCCGCGCACACGGCGACGGAGCGCCCCGCGCGCGCCGAGTCGGTCGGAATCACGATCGAGGTCGACGTCTCGCCCCCGGGCGGCGATGCGGCCGAGGTCCACCTCGCGGACAGCGAGCCCGAGCCCCACCTCGATCTCGAGGCCGCCGCGCGGACCTGGCCCGAGCAGGCGGCGCCCCTGCCGACGGCGATGCTCGACGAGGCCGCTGCCCAGATCCTGGTCGTGTTCGAGCGCGAGCTCGCCACGCTCGATGACAACGCCGCATCGGCCGCGCTTCGCATCGAGGCGGGGAGGCTCTGCGAGCGGCTGCTGCACTCCGACCGGGCGCGCGCGCATTACGATGCAGCGTTGTTCGCCGATCCGCGTGCAACGCCCGCGCTTCGCGGGTTGCGCCGGATCGCGCGCGCGAGCGGTGATCTCGTCGAGGCGACGCGCCAAATCGACGCCGAGATCGCGGTGGCCGGCGCTCTCGAGCGCCGTCCGCTCGGTCACTACCGCGTCGACCTGCTGATGGCGGGTGGAGAGCAGGACATGGCGCGCGTCGCCGTGGGCGAGATCCTCGACAGCGCGCCGTCGGACGTGCGAGCCCTGCTCGCGCACCTCGAGCTGGCGTTCCTCGACGGTCGGACCGACGAGCTCGGGGCCGGGCTCGAGGCCCTCGCGCGGGCCATGACCGACGCGAACCTGCGCGCCGCCGTGCAAACCGCGCGCGGCGTGCTCGCCGCCCACCGCAACGATGCGAACGGTGCGATCGGGTGGTTCCATGCGGCTGCCGAGTCCGATCCCGCGGCCCTCGCAGCGCGCCTCGGCGCCATCCGCCACGCCGCGGCGCAGGGCGACGGGCCTGCCACGGCGACCGCACTGCTGGAGCTCGCGCGTCAGGTGGAGTCGACGGATCCGACCACCGCGGCCGCCGCCGGCATCCGCGCCCTGCACTGGACGACGGGCTCCACCACGCCGCTCGGCGCCGCCGCGCTGGCACTCGTGGGCGCGAGCGCCAGCAGCGATCCGCTCGCCGCGCGCATCGCCGCCGAGGCCGCGACCGACGCCGGTGATCCAGCGCTCGGCGCCGCCGCCTATGCGACGTGGTCGCAGCTCGCGACCGTGCCGAGCGAGCGCGCTTACGCGGCCGCGCGCGCAGCGGAGCTCGATCCGGCGCGGGGCATCGAGCTATGGGGGGCTGCGCTCGCCAGCGATCCGGGCGATGACTACGCGGCTGCCCAGCTGCGGACCGCCCACGTCGAGGCCGACGCGACGCAGGCCGCGATCGAAGTCGATCTTGCCGTGGCCGCCGATCCCGAGCGCGATCGGGCCCGGCTGCGCGCTGCCTACGGGCTGATCGCGCAGGGCTCGACGACCGAGGCGATCCTCGTGCTCTCCTCGGGGCGTGAGGCTCGCCCGGCGGCGCTCGCACTCGCGGAGGCGCTCGGTGAGGCCCTCGCAGGCGCCGGGCAGTGGACGCAGCGGGCGGAGCTGTTTGCCCAGCTGGCCGACGACCCGGGCGAGCAGCTGGACCGAGGCGTGGCGGGTCTGCGCAGCGCGCTGGCCTGGGAGGAGGCGGTCGGCGCGGCAGCGGAGGCCCAGGAGGAAGCGACCGACCCCGAGGTGGCCGCGGCAGCCGCGACCGCGCTCGAGCGAGCGCTGAAGGCGGCGCTCGCCGCGTGGGAGCGCGTGATCCAGCACGGCGGTGCGCGACCCGGCGGCGCGTCCGGCGAGCCGCCGGGGGCGGTGGCGAGCAGCGGCCCGGGCATGTCACCCATGGCTCACGCCGCGACGATGGTGCTCGCGCAGCGCCTCGGCGACGTCGGCGTGATCGACGACGTGTTTGCCCGCACGCAGGCGGCCGAGCGCGCTCCGTGGGCCGCGGCGAGCCTCGGGCTCCGGCGCGCGCGCCACGCGGCCGCTCACGATCCGGCACTCGCGATCTCGATCCTCCGCGAGCTGCGAGACCAGACGGTCGGTACCCCCGCGGCGGACGACCCGCGCCGCACGGTGTCGCTCGTCCTCGCCGCCGCTCGCCGCGCCGCCGGCCCCGATGTCGGGGAGGCCGCGGGTGCGCTCGAGGAGCGGGCGAGCCAGCTCGAGTCGCGCGGTGCGGTCCCCGAGGTTGCCGCGCTGCGGCTGCGCGCGGCGCAGCTGGCCCTCGACGACGGTGATGCGCCGCGCGCGACGCGTCTGCTGGAGCAGGTCGAGCGGGCGCTGCCCACGCTGGGCGTGGTCCCCGATCTGCTCGCGGCGGCGCGGCGCCGGGCCGGCGATCGTCCGGTCGCGCCCACGCGACGAGTCGAGGTCGCGCCCGGGGCGTCGTCCGCTGACGCCTTCGCGCGCCTCGTCCGCGACGCCGATCTCGCGTCGCACCACGGCGAGGGCGCGGCCGCGGTCGCGCTCTACCAGCAGGCGCTCGAGCTCCGGCCGGGCGATCCGCTCGCGACGGTGCCGATGATCCGCGTCGCGTCGCGCCTCGACGATCCCGATCCGGTCACCGCACTCGCGCTCGCGCAGCTGCGCGTCGCCGAGGACGCGAACGATGCGCTCGCCCGAGGCGCGGCCTACGAGCTGCTCGCGCATGTCGATGGCGAGCTGCGCGGACAGCCCGCGATCGCCCAGGGCTCGCTCGAGAGCGCCGTCGCAACGGACCCGACCCGCGGCGACCTGCGCCACCGGATCGAGCGGCACTACGCCGTCGTGGATCAGATCGCGGACCTCATCCGGTTGCGCGCTGCCGAGCTGGCCGCGATCCCCGAGGTGCATGTCGTCGACCGCGCCGCGCTGCAGCTCGATCTCGCCGGGCTCGCGACCCGCGACGGCCGCGTGGAGGACGAGCTCGCGGCGCTGTACCGCGCGACCCTCGCGACCGAGCCGCGGACGCGCCTCGCGCTCCTGCACCTCGAGTCCATCGTGCGACGTGCCGGGGTCACGCCCGAGCTCGCCGCGCTCGAGGAGCAGATCGCCATGTACTTCGAGGGCGATCCGAAGACGCAGGCCGCGTTCTGGACGCGTGCCGGCGGCACCCTCGCCGAGCTGAACCAGATCGACGAGGCCGTGCAGCGCTTCGGCAAGGCGGAGGCCGCGCTGCCGGGCCACGTCCCCGCGCTCGAAGGCTGGCGCCACGCCGCGCTCAAGGGGCAGCTCTGGATCGATGTCGCGGAGGCAGCGTCCCGCCACGCGATCCACGCACCCGACGCCGCGCAGCGTGCCGCGCTCCATCACTTCGCGGGCGTCGCGCTGATGGACAAGGCGCTCGAAGGCGAGCAAGCCCGGCAGTCGTTCCGGCGCGCGCTCGATGCCATGCCGGGGCACCGCGACTCGTTCCTGCGCATGCGCATCCTCCTCGAGGAGGACGCGGATCACGACGACCTCGCCACCCTGCTGGCGCAGCGACTCTCGGTCGAGGAAGACCCCACCGCGCAGATGGAGCTGCACCGTGCGCTCGCCGAGCTGCACCGCAACTTCCTCTCCGACCGCGACACCGCCAAGGAGCACTACCGCGCGATCCTCGAGGCGGACGCGAGCGATCTGCGTTCGCACGCGGCGCTCGCGGATATCGCCTGGGAGCAGGGCAACTGGCAGGAGGCGGCCGAGGAGCTCACGGCACGGGCGCGGCTCGAGCGTCAGCCCGATGTGCTGCGGACGCTGTGCTTCCGGCTCGGCCTCATCTACGCGGACCGGCTCGTCGACGTCCCGATGGCCCTGAAGGCATTCCAGCGCGCGCTGACGTACGAGCCCGATGACGAGAACACGCTCGTCCGGCTCGCGGATCTCGCGGTGCAGGTCGGCGAGTGGAAGCTCGCGCTCGCCGCGTGCGAGCGGCTGGTGAAGAACGAGACCGATCCGGATCGCCGGGCCGCGCACCTCCACCGCGTCGCGAAGATCTTCAAGGAGGGCTTCAACGATCTGAAGCGCGCCGAGCGGGCGCTCATCCTCGCGCTCGACGGCGCGCCGACGAACAGCGACGCCCTGCAGCACGTCGTGCAGTTCTACAAGGAGACGCGCGACGTGCAGTCGGTGCGGGTGCACCTGAACCGCGTGGCCGGCACCATGCGGACGCGCGTCGCCAAGGACCCGCGCGACGGTGACGCCTATCGCGTGCTCTCGCGCGCGATGAGTGCCCGTGCGGCCACGGCGCTGCCTGGGTCGATGCCGATCGCGCGCGCCGCAGCCGAGCTCGCTCGCCTCCTGGGCGCGGCCAGCGAGGCCGAGCTGAAGCTGCTGCAGACGCCATCGCCGCCCGACATCTCCCTCGTCCTGCGGCCCGAGGCCGACGAGCTCCTGTTCCCGCGCGGCGCGCAGCAGGAGCTGCGCCACGTGTTCCACCTCCTGGGGGACCGCATCGCGAAGCACGTCGGCGTGGACCTGCGGCCGTACGGGGTCACGCGTGGCGACCGGCTGCGCGCGAAGGAGAACCCGGCCGCGACCGTCGCGCAGTCCGTCGCGACACAGTTCGGGCTCGGCGAGATCGATGTCTACGTGTCCTCCAAGCTGCCATGGGCGATGGTCGCGGAGCCCACGAGCCCCGTGTCGCTGATCCTCGGATCGGCGATCGCATCTGCCGGTGGCGACGCGATCCGGTTCGCGACCGGCGCCGCGCTCAAGCTGAGCCACGCGTCGCTCGCGGTCCCGGCCCGGCTCTCCGAGGACGAGCTGGGCGTGCTCGTGATCGCGCTGCTGCGGCTCTTCCAGCCCGAGTTCCCGATGCTCGCGGTCGATCCGGATGCCGTCGCCACGCAGTCGCAGAAGCTGCGGCGCCTGATTCCGTCCAATCTCCTGACGGAGCTGCGCCCCTACGCCCTCGCGGTCGACGCCGCGCGGTTCAGCCATCGCGAGCTCGCCCGCGACCTCCGGATCGGCGCGCTCCGCGCAGGGCTGGTCGCCTCGGGCTCGGTCCTCGCGGGGATCTCGATCCTCGCCGGTCAGGCCGAATCAGCGCTCCCGGGGTTTCTCGCGGATCCGGTCGTCCAGGGTCTCGTGACGTTTGCACTCGGCGAAGATCACGCTGCGGTCGCGCGCTAACTGGTCTACGCTGCAGGCGTCGCCGACGGCCCGGTCCTTGCTGAACAGGCACTCATCCGACCGCCATCGGACTTCGCTCGCAGGAGAGTCATGAGCTTACAAGCACGCGCCGCCACCCGCGGTCTGAAGACCCTGACAACCCTGACAGCCCTGACGTACCTGGCTACCGCGGTAGCCTGCGGCGGCGGGGCTGCACCCGAGCTCGAAGGTCTGGCCGACCAGGTGGCGCAGGTCGGGACCGAGCTGAAGCTCGACCTGAACGGCACCGATCCCGACGGCGACAAGCTGAGCTACGGGTTCAAGGCGGCCGACCTGATGGACCTCGGCAACCGGACCTCGGTGTCGGTCTCGCCGAGCGGCTCGGGGGTGTTCCGGTGGACGCCGGTCGCGTCGGACGTCGGCCAGCACTCGTTCGACTTCACGGTCACCGATGGCTCGAACACGACCACCACGACCATCTCCATCGACGTGCGCTCGGCGATCGGATCGGCGACGGCGCCGGTGTTCCGCCAGCCGCTCGGCACCGGCACCACGGTCGACCTGACCCAGAGCACGTGCGTCGACCTCAGCATCGTGATCGAGGACCAGGACACCACGCAGGTCACGCTCTCGCAGGTGGAGCCGGTCATCGCCGGCGCGCTGCTGACGCAGACCGACGGCCAGACGGCGACGTGGCACTGGTGCCCCACGCACGATCAGGAGGCCGAGAGCCGCTACACGCTGACGCTCGGCGCCGACGATGGCGACAACCCGATGACGCTCAAGACGTACCTCGTGGTCCTGCGCGGCGGCTCGAACGGATCGACCTGTCCGGGGACCGCGCCCGTGATCAGCCACACCCCGCAGAACGAGACCACCGTCAGCGATCTCACGATCGACGCCACGGTCACCGACGACCTGGGGCTCAAGGATAGCCCGCTGTTCTATTACTCGCTCACGGCGCCCGCCAACCCGCCCGTGCTTGCTGCGATGACCCAGCTGTCGACGCTGCAGATCACCGGGTCGAGCACGAACGGGCAGTACGCGGCGGATGTGCCAAACCCGGTCGCGGGCCTGCCGGCCGGGACCGCGAAGACGCTCTACTACGTGTTCGTCGCCGACGACGATGACGACACGACGGGCTCGTGCGATCACACGACGGTGTCGCCGGTCTATCGCGCGACGATCACGTCGAGTGGCGTCGCGGATCAAGGCATCTGCACGACGTGCTCGTCGGATTCGCAGTGCGGCACCGGTGACCTCTGCGTCTACATCGGCTCGATGGGCTCGAGCTACTGCCTGCAGGATTGCGGCGCAGGCTGCCCCACCGGCTACGGGTGCTCCTCGCAGGAGCTGTACTCCGTGGACGGCGGGCTCGCACGCCAGTGCGTTCCCTCCAGCGGTTCGTGCGTCGCGCCGACTGCCATGTGCGTCGACGATGCGAACGAGGAGGACGACTCGCGGACGAAGGCCATGGCGAACGCGACTGCACGAGGCCCGCTCACCGCGACCACGCACGACTTCGTGATGTGTCCGAACGCGTCGGCGACCTCGGTGTCGGCGTCCGATGACGACTGGTTCCAGATCAAGGCGACGGCGGACACGCGCGCCGACATCTCGCTGGTCGGCAACGGCGAGAGTGACCTCGACCTCCACGTCTACAAGTCGGACGGCACGCTGTTCACGCAGTCGACCAGCCTGCGCGCGGACGAGGAGGTCGTGAAGTGCCTGCCGGTCGGGACGTACTACGTGAAGGTCAACGGCTGGGACCGCATCCGCAGCGAGTACCTGCTCGACTACACGGCGACCCCGCAGAGCTGCACGACCACGTGCGTCGACGATTCGTACGAGGACGACGACACGTACAGCACGGCTCGCTCCGCATTCAGCGGCTACCTGTCGACCGGGAACGTGAGCTGTCCGAACGACGACGACTACTTCCAGATCACGCTGTTCGCCGGCAAGACGCTGACGATGGACCTGACGTTCGCGCAGAGCAGCTCGACCGGCGACCTCGACCTGCATCTCTTCGAAGGCTTCACGGACCTGTGGCCCTGCAGCGCCGCCAACCCGGCCCAGTGCACCGCCGCCCACGGCCAGGGCGCGGTCTCGAACGAGCACGCGACGTTCACAGCGCCGGCGAGCTGCACGAGCGGCTGCGACTACGACGTCGTCGTGCGCGGCTACAACGGCTCCACCAACACCTACGGCCTCAAGCTCACGGTGCAGTGATGACCGCACCGAGGTGGCGGCTCCCGATCGTCGCGGCCGCCGTCGCGGTGGCCGGCATGACGTCGGGGTGCGCGACCTCGTCGGGCCCCGACGTGGGCCTCGAAGGGCTCGCGCTCGTCAAGGTCGCGCCGATCACGATCATCCCGGGCTCGAAGCTCGAGGTGAAGGGCGAGTCGTTCGTCACCCTCAAGTACGGTTCGGCGTCCCTGCACCTCGTCGGCAACGCGGGCAGCCACGCCGTGAACGTGCACTGGCCGGCCATGTTCGTCGACTTCAACACGCTGAGCGTGCCGGTCACCGCGGCCATGCTCGGCGAGCTCGGAACGAACGAGGACTTTCACGGTGTCGCGACGGTGGACGTGGTCGCGACGAGTGATGATCAGACCTACTCGAGCGGCGATCTGCTCGTCGATCTGAAGCTGCGCGAGCAGCTGCAGCCCGCACCGACGTCGTTCCTGGGGCAGGGCGTCATCTTCGTGAACGACGACATCGTGGTGATGGGCGACGGCTTCCTGCTCGGTGGCGACGAGGGCGTCACCGTGGCGCAGCTCGACGGCTGCTTCACGCCGGACGCCGGCGGCGCGTGCAGGCCGATCGCACTGCAGGAGATCCCGATGACGCCCGTGGATCCGCTGCTGCGGACGGCGGCGCGGTTTCCGTTCAGGCCCGGCGTCGCAGGCATCAAGCCGGGCACCTTCACGGGCCACATCACGATCGAGAACCAGCAGACCGCACGCTCGCCGCAGGCCGCGGCGCCGCTCCCCGCGAGCTACGACCTCGTGACGTCGCAGATCTTCAGCATCGATCCGCCAGCGGCGAGCCTCGGGCAGTACGTGTTCGTCCGCGGCGGCGGCTTCGTCGGAGGCGAGCCGAGCGGCAGCACGGAGGTCGAGCTGTCGGGTTCGTTCACCGCGGCCGGCGGCGGCGCGGCGCCCGCGGCGCTGACGCTGATCCCGCAGTTCGTGGATGGCAAGACCGTCCGCTACGTCGTGAACACGGATGACGAGCTGGGTCACACGATCGACCTGCGCGTCGCGACGGGGACGTTCACCGGCACCGCGACCCCGATCGTCAGCTTCGGCAGCGAGCGCGTCCGGGGGGTGGCGAAGACCGTGACGTTCTCGATCGCGCCGGTGAAGCAGATCCTGTTCCTCGACTACCGGCCATCGTATGTCGAGGAGCTTCGGGACTTCGGGCTCCGCGCGGTGGACAACCGGATCCGCGACCGCATCAAGGCCGTGGTCGATCGCGCGTACGCGGGCGTGAACGTCGAGGTGCGCACGGAGCCGCCGGCCGACTTCGAGCTGTACGAGCACGTCGAGCTCGTCGGGGTCGATCCCAACGGGCAGGGCCTGTTCGGCTACGACAACTCGCCCGGCAAGGACAACGGCAACCTCCGGCTCTACGACCGCCTCGGCGGCGTCAACGCGCTGACGCAGGCCGACGGGTACTCGGGCTACGGCGGCGTGTTCGTCGCGTCCCTCATGGGGTTCTCGAAGCACCCCGGCAAGTTCGCGACGTCCGTTCCCGGCGCCGACAAGCTGTTCGACCAGATGTTCGATCCGTTCCGTCCCGACCTCGGGCACGAGCCGGTGCGGTCGGCCGATCTCTCGGCGAGCGCGTCGCCGATCACCGATGGCAGCGCGTGCCCCGCGAGCGACCGGGCGAGCCAGATCCAGTGCGCCGTGTTCGTGATGGGTAACCTCATCGGCGGGACGCTGTCCCACGAGATCGGGCACTCGCTCGGACTCGCGAATCCCTACGCCGACGGCTTCCACGACGCGGGCGATGCCCCGAACCGCCTGATGGACAACGGCGGCGATCGCCCGTTCGTCGAGCGCGCCGAGCTGCAAGGGCAGGGACCGGGCGTGTTCTGCGATGACGAGTATTCGTACCTGCGGATGATCCTGCCCGTGGCCGCGCCACCGCCCGCCGTCGATCGACCGACCTGTTTCTGAACGCCTGATGGGGCGCCTGCTGGCCCCCCCCCGCTGCGCCCCTTCTGGGCCGGGGGCAACCCGAGGTAGGCTGCGCGCCACGACGATGGGCACCGCCGCGCCGACGCCACCCCGCGATGTCAGGCGGTGGATCTACGGCGGCCTCGACGTGGTGTTCGCGATCACGTATGCGCTCTGCGTCGCGGTCGTGATCCCGAACCGGCTGCCGTCCGGGATGCTGCACCTGTGGGTGCTGCCGGTCGCGACGGCCGTGATGGCCGTGGGCACCCTGATGGGCACTCCCACGGGCCGCCGCATCGCGCTCGCCGGGGGGGCCGCGCTCATCGCCGCGGTCGTGCTGATGATCCTCCGCCTGGTGGTCAGCGCCGCGTTCCTCGCCGGCGTGTATGGCGCGTATGGCAAGGCCGCCTCGAGCCTCACGCTGGTCGCGGTCGCGCTCCTCGTCGAGCTCGTCGGGCTATTGCCGCTCGTGCAGGTGAAGTGGCTGATGTCGCGCGCCGGCCGGCGTGCGTACGGCGTATGACCCGGCGTCGGCGCCTCCTGCTGCTCCTCGTGTGGACGCTGCCGAGCCTCGCGTTCCTCGTCGCGACCGCCATCGTGTACGGGGCCTTCCGGATCCCGCGGCCGGCCCGCCTCGATGCCGCGGGGCGCGCCGCAGCGGTCGCGCCCCTGCGCGCCGCGGTGGACGGGCGATCGCTCGCGTCGTGCGCGCTGCGACCCGGTGGTCCCGGCACGGTGGGCATCACGGTGTGGTCCCACGGCCGCGCCCGACTGCGGATCGATGCCGTCGCCGCGGATCTGCCTCGCGCGATCGACGAGGCGGCCGCGCAGCTCCGCGTCGCTCCCGGCGTGGCCGCGATGTCGGTCGAGGACCGGTCGACGGCGCGGATCCAGGTGGACGTGATCACCGGGACGGCACCGCTCGGTGGCGGCGCCCGGCTGTTCGACGCGCTCGCGCTGCCGGGCCTCCCCGACCTGCTCGCCGTGAACCCGGGCATCGAGGGCATCGGCCTGCGCGGCGGAGGCCCCGGTGGAAAGCCGGCCTGGCTGCTGCCCCACGAGCTCGTCTCGGCGCGTGTGCTCGCGGCCCGGCGCCCGAGCGCCACGGTGCAGGACCTCGCCGTCGGGCTGGATCTCGAGCGCATCACGCGGCTGCTCGCGACTCGCGCGAACTTGGTGGGAGCCGTCGATCGCGCGAGGCTGTATCGCTTTCGCACCGACACGTTCGTCGAGGCGCCGCGGCCGGTCGCGCCGGATCCGGCGGCCGCGCCGATCGCGCTCGAGCGCGGCATCCCCGCGGCGCCGCCACTGACGGCGGCTGCGCTGCGCGAGGCGGCGCTCGCCGGCGGCCACTTCCTCGTCGCGCACATGGCTCCGAACGGTCGCTACATCTACGAGCACGACCTCTCGTCGGGTGGGCAGACCGATCCGGCGAGCGCGTCGTACAGCATGCCGCGCCACGCGGGCACCACGTACTTTCTCGCGGAGCTCTACCGCATCACCGGCGAGCCGTGGCTGCGCGAGCCGATCGAGCGCGCATTCGCACACCTCGCCGAGCTGATGGCGAACGGGGGCTGCGCCACCACGCTGGCGGACGGCACGCAGATCGACTGCGTGATGGATCGCCAGGAGACCAAGGCGCAGCTCGGAGCGACGGCACTGGCCGTGGTGGCGCTCGCCGAGTATCAGCGCGCCACGGCCGACACGCGCTACCTGCCGGTGGCGACCAGGCTCGCGACGTTCCTGCTGTGGATGCAGCGGCCCGATGGCTCGTTCCGACACACGTACGTCCCCGCGACGAAGCTCGCCAGCGAGTCCGAGATGCAGCTCTACTACTCGGGCGAGGCCGCGCTGGCACTCGCCCGCATGTACCTGGTCACGCACGATCCGAGGTACGCGCGTGCCGCGGAGCGTGGCCTCGACTGGGTGGTCGCCCAGTACGACTTCTTCATGGGCGGATTCTTCTTCGGCGAGGAGCACTGGACCTGCATCGCGGCGGAGGCGCTGTGGCCCGCGGTGAAGACCCAGAAGTACGTCGACTTCTGCGCCGACTACGCGACGTTTCTCAGGGGGCAGCAAGCTCCCGCCGCCGATGGCATCTCCGACCAGGCCGACCAGGCCGACTTCGCGGGTGCCTACGTGTTCACGCCGTTCATCGCGCCGAGCAACACGCCCGCGGGGTCGCGCACGGAGGCGATGATCTCGACGTACCTGCTGACGCGGGATCACGGCACGCCCGATCTCGCGATCCGCGCGCAGATCCGGGCCGCGCTCCAGTACGCGCTCGGGCAGCAGGTGCGCCCGGAGAGCGACTTCGCCGTGGTCGGCCCCGGACTCGGCGGGATGCCAGGAACGCCGATCGATCGGAGCGTCCGCATCGACTATGTCCAGCACGTCTGCTCGGCGATGATCCGTGCGTCCGAGTGGATCGACGCGCTATGATCGCGCCCGGGGGCCTCGGTGGACGACGGTAAGCGCACGAAGCTCGGCACGATGAACCCGCCCATGGCTGCGCCCGCGCCCGCGCCCGCGCCGCAGGTGAGCCAGACCTCGTACCTGCCGCCGCAGATCGATCCGATGCTGGGGCAGGTGCTTGCAGGCCGTTACCTGATCTCCAAAAAGCTCGGCGAGGGCGGGATGGGCGCGGTCTACCTCGCGACGCACCAGCTGCTCGAGAAGCAGGTCGCGCTCAAGGTCCTGCACGGCGAATTCGCGCGCAAGCCCGACCTCGTCGAGCGGTTCATGCAGGAGGCGAAGGCGGCGTCGCGCATCCGGCACGAGAACGTGATCGACATCAGCGACTTCGGCAGCACGCCGGACGGCATGGTGTTCTTCGCGATGGAGCACCTGAAGGGGCACGATCTCCACGAGGAGATCGCGCGGGCGCGCTTCGCGGGCGAGCTGCTGCCGTGGAGCCGGAGCAAGCACATCTTCCTCCAGATCTGCGCGGCGCTGCATGCCGCCCACGCGCTCGGGATCGTGCACCGCGATCTCAAGCCCGAGAACATCTACCTCGTGGAGTTCCTCGGCGAGCCCGACTTCGTGAAGCTGCTCGATTTCGGGATCGCGAAGCTGACCGAGGTCGTCGAGGAGGGCGGCCAGCCCGGCCGCAAGCTCACGAAGACCGGCATGCTGTTCGGGACGCCGGAGTACATGTCGCCCGAGCAAGCGCGCGGCGAGACCGTCGATCACCGCGTCGATGTCTACGCGATGGGCTGCATCCTGTTCCAGCTCGTCACGGGGCGCGTGCCGTTCGAGGCCGAGAACTTCATGGGGGTGCTGAGCCTGCACCTGATGGAGCTGCCGCCGTCGATCCCCGACGCGGTGTTCGACCGGATCGGCGCCCCGCGCCAGCTCGCCGCGGTGATCGATCGCGCGCTCCTGAAGGATCGCAACCAGCGCTTCGGCACGATCGAGGAACTCGCGAACGCGGTGCGCATCGTGTGCGGCGATCCGCTGTCGGCGGCCGCGACGGCGGGGATGCAAGCGCAGCGTGTGCAGGCGCCCGCTGCGACGACCACGAGCCGGGCCGTCACGCCGACGGGAGCGCCACCGCTCGGCACGCCGCCGCCGGGTGCCGCCGCGGGTGCGCGGCAGCGGACGCAGTGGACGGGCTCGCTCAGCGTCCCGGCGGCCGACGAGCCCGCGCACGCGAATCGCTCGAAGCTGCCGTGGATCCTCGTCGGCCTCCTCGTCGTGGGCGGGGGCATCGCGGCCGCGGCGATGGTGATGTCGAAGCACGCGCCGGCCGCGCCCGCGCCGCTCGCTGCCGTGACCCCGGATGCGGTGCTGGCCGCCGGAGCGCCCGACGCCGCAGCGGTGACCGTCGCGAGCACGTCCCCGGATGCGGCGGTCGCGGCGGATGCGGCGGTCGCCGCGGTCGCTCCGGTCGCGCTGCCGGTCCAGTCGACGATCGTGCTCGACTCCGTGCCGCGGGGCGCCACGGTCTACGAGGGTGCGACGAAGCTCGGCAAGACGCCGTACACGCGCAAGCTCCCGGGCTCCAACGACGCCCGCTCGTACCGGTTCGCGCTGCCGGGCTACACCGAGGTGCTCGTGGACCTCGCCCCGAACCGCCTCACCGTCGAGGATACCGAGACGCTGGTGCGCGGGGTCGGGCGAGCGCCGATCGTGAAGCGATCGGGCGCGGCGGGGCCGGCCGTGCCCACGGGACCGGACCCCGTGGTCAAGCCGCCGGACGTGCCCCCCGACGTCAAGCGACCCGACGTGAAGCCGGCCGTCGCGAAGCCGGCCGACGTGAAGCCGCCTCCCGATGACGACTGCGACGTGCCGTGTCTGAAGAGGCCCGACGAGCTGAAGAAGCTCGGCAGCGGCGCGCCCCCGGGCTAAGCAACGGGACATGGCGACGGTGGCTCCGCAGGTGAAGTTCCAGTCCGCGCGCGCCACCGTGGCGTCGGCGGGGGGCGCGATCGAGCTGGCGTACGACGTGTTCGGCACGAGCGGGATTCCGCTGGTGCTGATCATGGGCATCGGCGCGCAGCGGATCTTCTGGGAGGACGCTTGGTGCGAGCGCCTCGTCGACGCGGGCTTCCAGGTCGTGCGCTACGATCATCGCGACATCGGCGAGTCATCGCGGCTCGACGACGCCGGCGTCCCCGACCCGCGCGCGCTCCTCGCGAAGCGCCTGCTCGGAGCGACCATCGCTGCGCCGTACACGCTGAGCGACATGGCCACCGATACGGCGGGCCTCATTCGCGCGCTCGGCTGGGGCTCGGCCCACGTGGTCGGGGTGTCGCTCGGCGGCATGGTCGCGCAGCACCTCGGGATCGAGCACCCCGAGGTCGTGCGCTCGTTGACGACGATCATGACGACGCCGGGATCGCGTCGGTTCCTGCCGGAGCCGCGCGCGCTGCGCGCGCTGTTCATGCCCGCGCCAACCACCCCGGAGGAGGCGGGCCGCCATGCCGAGGCGCTGTTCACGACGATCGGCAGCCAGGCGTGGCCGGTCGACGGCGCCCGGCTGCGGGCGGCAGGGGCGCTCGCGCACACGCGCGGCATGTCCCCGAAGGGCTTCCTTCGCCACTTCGCAGCCGTGCTCGCCTCCGGTAATCGCGCATCGAAGCTCGGCACGGTCACCGCGCCGACGCTCGTGATTCACGGCACCCGCGATCCGATGTTCCCGCTGTCGGCCGGGCGCACGCTCGCGGGGCTCGTGAGGCACGGCACCTGGCTGCCGATGGCGGGCATGGGCCACGATCTCCCGCAGCCACTGTGGCCAGTCCTCGTCGCGGCGATCCGGCGTCACGCCGGTGCCGCCGAGGCTCGTGCTACACCCTGATTCGTCGTCGCGTGGATGGCGAAATCGGTAGACGCCGGGGACTTAAAATCCCCTGCCGCAAGGCGTGCGGGTTCGAGTCCCGCTCCACGCACCCCCGCGTGTCCGGTCAGCGGACGGCGATGACGTGCGAGAGCAGCTCGCCGGCGAGGTAGTGGGTGCCCTTCGGGGGGAACCGCGAGCCCGTGCGGAGGAACGAGTTCAGGATCGCGCCCGAGGCGTCGCGGCGCTGGTGCGGGTGCGAGAGCGAGAGAAAGGCCCGACGCCACACGCCGCCCCCGAGGAAGAGGTACTCGGTCACGTCGCGCGCGTCGTCGTGCGCGATCACGAGCGCGATGCGGTCCGCGGCGTCGGGGCCGTCGGTGTAGTCGAACACGAGCAGGTCGCCTGGCATCGGCAGTGTATCGGGGGTCCGCAGCCGGTCGTGATCCGCCGCCCAGTTCACCAGCTCCGCCCCGGACATCGCGGTGAGCGTGGTGATGCCGGAGCCGTCGAGCGGGCGGAGCTCGCGCGCGATGGAGAGCGTCGCGGCGACGGGCCCGCGTGCATCGCGGTAACCGACGAGCACGCGCAGCTCCAGCGGTGAGCGGGGCGCCGGCCGCGGGGCATCGGCGGGCATCAGGTGAGGCGCGGGCAGGGTGACCAGGTGCTCCTCCGAGGCCTGCGCGGACGCGATGACCTCGTCAGCGGCTGCGGCCGAGGCGGGCGTCGCAGCGGACGCCAGGTTGATCGTCGGCGCCGTGGCCGTGCGGATCGGCCCGGGGGGCGAGGCCTGACGACCTCCGCGCGCGATCACGGCCTGTGCGGCCGCGGGGCCGCGCTCGCGGGGCGATGGATCGCGATCGCGCAGGATCGGCGGCGGGATATCGGCGCTGCCGAGTAGCGGTGACGCGAAGCGATACGGGGTCGGACGCGCCGCGCATGCGCTCGTCAGCGCTGCGCTCGCGACACTCAGCGCGAGTGCGAGATCGCGAGCCAGGGCCGGACGACGGACGCGCATGCCTCGAAGGTAGACAGCTCGCCGTGGTGGTCGCCACAAATTTGCCGTCCGGGCCTGCGGAGGGTGGTAGACCACGTGCGTGACCCGCTCCGAGCTCGCGAAGCTCGCCAGGACGCGCCTCGTCCCGATTGCATTCCTCACCGCGATCGCGCTGATCGCGAACAGCACGTGCCACAAGGCCGAGCGGACCCACGCCACGATCGAGCTCGACGTCGGCGGGCAGGGCGCGCGGGTTCACGCGATCGACGCGGAGCTGCTCGTCGGCGACGAGGTGGTCGGCACGTTTCATCGCACGGCCGTGGGGCCGCGCATCGGCGTCTGTCGGTTCCCGGCCGCGATGCCCGCCGCCGACGGCCGCATCCGGGGCCAGATCGAGCTGGTCGGCGGCGAGGTCCGCGAGTTCGATCGCGCCGTGCACGCCGACGAGGGCGCGACCGTCACCGTGCCCCTCGCTGCGGTCTTGCAGTAACCGCCTCGCGCCCAGCGCCCGCCGCCGCACTAGGGCCAGGCCGGCCAGGCCGCCACGCCGCCACGCCACCAGGCCGCCACGCCGCCGACCTACGCGAGCCAGCCGCCGGCGAGGACGCGGTCGCCGTCGTACAGCACCGCGGCCTGGCCCGCCGCGGCGACAGTGGGCGCCGCCAGCCAGGCCGTCGCTCGGTCGCCGGCCGTGACCACCCGCGCCGCGATCGGCTGGCCTCGATGGCGCACCTGGATCGACGCGGTGAGCTCGGCGCGCGGGTCCGCGAGCCAGCGCAGGTCGCGGATCGCGAGCTCGGTGCGCTCCGCCGCCGCGCGAGGCCCGACCGTCACCTCGCCGCGCGCCGGATCGATCGCCGTGACGAACAGCTTCGCCTTCGTCGCGAGATTGCCGAGGCCGCGGTGCTGCCCGATCGTGAACTGGTGCGCCCCCTCGTGCTGGCCGAGCACGGCGCCGCTGCCGTCGACGATCGCGCCTGCCATGGGCAGCGAGCGACCGCGCCGCTTCGCCTGCGCCGCTACGAAGCCCGCGTGATCGCCGTCGGGGACGAAGCAGATCTCCTGCGACTCCGCCTTGCGCGCGTTCGGTAAGCCGAGGCGCTCCGCGTGGGTTCGCACCTCGTCCTTCGTGAGCCCGCCGAGCGGAAACTGCACGGCCCGCAGCGCCGCCGGCGGCATCGAGAACAGGAAGTACGACTGGTCCTTGCCGGGATCCCGCCCGCGGCGCAGCTCGCCCCCGGCGATCTGCGCGTAGTGACCGGTGACGAGCACGTCGGCGCCGATCGCGCGCGCGCGCTCGAGCAGCGGACTGAACTTGATGTGCTGGTTGCACTTCACGCACGGGTTCGGGGTTTCCCCCGCGAGGTACGTGTCGACGAAGTCGTCCACCACGGCGGCGGCGAACTCCGCGGCGAGATCGACCACGTAGAACGGGATGCCGAGATGAGCGCACACGGCTCGGGCGTCCTCGACGTCGCGGGGACCGCAGCAGCGTCCGCCCGAGGAGGCGGCGGTGCCGCGGGCGTCGTAGAGTCGCATCGTCATCCCGACGACCCGCTGGCCCTTCTCGACGAGCAGCGCCGCCGCCACCGCGCTATCGACGCCACCCGACAAGGCGGCGACGACGAGCGGGGCAGCGGTCGGCATCGCATGGTAATGCCCTGGAGCGCGATGAAGAGCAACCGCTGCGAGATCGAGGCGACCCGACTCGACGAGGCCGGCGCCGGCGTCGGCCTCGTCGACGGCCTCCTGGTGCACGTCGCGGATCTGCTCCCGGGCGAGCGTGCGGAGGCCGTGATCGACCACGGGAGCCCGCACAAGCAGGAGGCCTGGGGCCACGTGACCCGGCGGCTCGGGCCGGCGAGCCCGGACCGCAGAGCCGCGGCCTGTCCCGCGTTCGGCGCGTGTGGCGGGTGCGTGTGGCAGCACCTCGCCTACGGCGCGCAGCTCGCCGCGAAGCGAGACGTGATCGTGACCGCGCTCGCCGCGGTGCCCGCTGTCGCGTCGGGCGCCGTCGTGGTCACCGCGCCGCGCCCCGCCCCGGCCGAGCTCGGCTACCGCAACAAGGGCAAGTACGTGGCGGGGCGGCTGGGCGATCACCTCGTGCTCGGGGCCTACGCGCCGCGCACGCACCGGGTGATCGATACGCTCGGCTGTCAGGTCGTGGCGCCGATCATCGACGAGGTGGCGACGTGGGCGCGCGGCGCGGCCGAGGGCGCGGGACTGGTCGCGTACGACGAGGTCGCGCGCCAGGGCGACCTGCGCTACGTGATCGTGCGCGAGTCCGCCGGCGATGTGCTCGTCGCGCTGGTCGTCGCGCCCCGGACCCCGCACGCCAAGCTCGCGCTGGTCGCGGCCGCGCTCGCGAAGCATCCCGCCGTGCACGGCGTGGTCGCGGTCGAGAACGATCGTCGCGACGGCGCGATCTTGCCCGCCGCGTCGCGCATCGAGGTGCTGGTAGGCTCGCCGACGCTCGTGGAGGACTTCGGCGGGGTGCCGGTCGCGGTAGGCGCCGGCGAGTTCGTGCAGGTCAACCGCGCCCAGTCGCGCGCGATGTATGCGCGCATCGCGGAGCTCGTCGACGCGCGCCCGGGCCTCCGGGCGATCGATCTGTTCGCGGGCCTCGGCGGCATCGGCCTCACGCTCGCCCGGGCCGGCGCGAGCGTGGTCGCGGTCGAGATCGATCGCGACGCGGTCACGCGCCTGCGCGCCGCCGCCGAGCTCGCGGGGCTGCCCCTGACCGCGCTCGTCGGGGATGCGGGCGCGCTGGCGAGCGAGCCGCGGGCCGCGCTCGGAGGGGCCCCCGACGTGGTGGTCGTGAACCCGCCGCGCAAGGGGCTCGCCGCCGGCGCGCGAGAGCTCGTCACGGCGCTGGGTGCGCCGATCGTCGTCTACGTGAGCTGCGGCCCCGAGGCGCTCGGCCGCGACCTGATCGCGCTCGGCGCCGCGGGCTATGTCCCCGACGCGATCGAGCCGTTCGATCTCATGCCGGGGACCGCGCAGATCGAGACCGTGGTGCGCCTGCGCAGGCACCCGCGCGGCGAGTCACGTGCCGAGCAGGAACCGGATCTCGGGTAGCGCGGCGTAGGAGAGGCGCCACGCCGGATCGCGCATCGCATCGAGCTTGCGCTGGGCGGACGCGCGGCCACGCTGCGCCACGAACTGGGCGCGGTCGGCATGGCCCGCGGCGCGCAGCGTCTCCACGCACGCGGCGAACACGACCTCCTCGGAGCCCTCGAGCGTGACCTGCTCCTCGAGCAGCTCCATCGCGCGCGTGACCAGCGCCGCCGCCTCCTCACCGCGCCCGCCGAGCCGCGACGTGATCAGCGCCTGCCGCGCGAGCCCCTGGATCTCGTAGCCGAGTAGCGTCGCGTCCTGCGCCGCCGCGGTCCCGGCCGCCGCATCCGCGAGCGCATCCGCGAGCGCGCCCCGCGTCAGGTGCACCTCGGAGCGCGCGATGAGCGCGTTCGCCTCGAGGTAGCGCGCGCCCAGCGAGCGCGCCTCGGCCACGGCCTCGTCGAGCAGCGTGATCGCACGACCCGTGCGTCGCCGCAGCTCGCACACGCCCGCGTAGATCAGGCAATCCGTGCGGCTCCAGCGCGAGGTCGTCGCGCCCAGCACGGCGAGCGCGTCGCCGAACATCGCGGCGGCCGCGTCGAGCTGGCCCACCTCGAGCAGCACGATGCCCGCCACCGACAACCCATCGCCTTCGCGCGTGCGATCGCCGTAGCGCCGACACAGCTCGAGCGAGCGCTGCGCGAGAGCCATCGCGCGCTCGAAGTTGCCGAGGCACATCTCGATCACGGCCACGTGATTGGTGACGATCCGCTCGAGCCACGGGTCGCCCGTCGTCTCGATGAGCGCCAGCACGGGCCGGTAGGCGTCCCGCGCGGCCACGTAGTGCGCGCGGAGCAAGTGGATGCGGCCGCGGCCCACCATCGCCGCCATCTCGTCGGCCAGCGAGTGCTGGCGGTGGAACAGCTCGCGAGCGACGGCCACCACGGCGAGCGCGTCGTCGAAGCGGCCCAGCCGCTCGAACACCTCACCGCGGACGCGCAGCGCCTCGCCTTGCAACCGCTCGTCCCCGGCCGCCACCGCGTGGCCTTCCGCGACCGTCGTCGCGGCGCTCGCGCCCGCGCAGTCGCCGAGCCGCAGGAGCCGCTGCGCGCGACGGATCGCGACGTCCGCGAGGCGGGCGGGCTCGCCGAGGCAGAGCCGCTGGAGCTCGTCGATGTCGTCCGCGTTCGTTGCGAGATCGCCGAGCAGGCGATGGGCCTCCTCGCGTCCCGCGATCGCCTCGCGCCGTCGGGCCCGCGACGTGGGCGAGGGCGCCCCGCCACCGAGCCGCGCCTCGAGCGCCAGGGTCCGGGTGAAGCAGACGACCGCACCGGGAGCATCGGACGCGGCGTACGCCAGCCGACCGGCGCGCAACCAGAACGCGGCCGCCCCCGGGAGCTCGCCACCCCGCTCGAGGTGCTCGGCGATCTCGGCAGGCGGCTCCTCGCGACCGGCGAAGAAGCGCGACGCGAGCAGGCGCCCGATCTTGGCGTGGCTCTCGGCCAGCGCCCGATCGGGAATCGACGCGTACACGACGTCGCGCACGAGATCGTGCGTGAAGGTCACGACGTGCTCGCCGGAGGTGGCATCGCGCTCGGTGCGCACGAGGAAGTTGCCCTCGACCAGCTCGTCGAGCTCCGCGTCGAGCTCGTCGCCACGCTCCATCACCTCGACGAGGAGCGGGAGCCGCACCTGGTCCCCGAGAACCGCCGCCGCCTTCACGAGCATCGCCGCCCCGGGCGACACGCGCACGAGCCGGGCCGCCACGACCTCTGCGGCGGACGCGGGCATGACGGCCGCGGTCGAGCCCTCCCGCACGGCGCGCGCGAGCTCCTCGATCTCGACCGGGTTCCCGCCTCCGCGCGCGAGCACCGCCGCGATGTTCATCGGGGTCGCCGCGGGGCCGAGCCGGTCTGCCACGAAGGCGCGCAGCTCGCCTCCCACGAGGTCTCCGACCGCGATCACGGCGTCGGTGGCAGGTCTCCAGGCGCCCGGCGCGGCATCGTCGCTCGTGGTCAGCACGAGCAACTCGGGCCCGGTCGCGGGCAGCGTGAGCACGTGGCGGAGCACCTCGAGGCTGGCGCTGTCCGCATGGTGGATGTCCTCGACGATCGTGAGCTGGGGCCGCGTACGGTCGCCCATCGCGATGCGCACGAGCGCGAAGCCCGCCGAGATCCGCGGGCGCAGGTCAGCGGCCTCTGCCGCGCCGATGCCGACGCCATCGCGCAGCTCCATCGCGCGGTCCAGATCGGTCACGACCGCTCGCACGCGCTCGGCCGCGACCCCCGCCTTCGTCAGCATGTGCGTGAGCCGCTGCGCGAGCTGGGCGCGCGCCGCTCGGCCGCGTGACGATGGCAGCTCGAGCGCGGCCTGATAGAGCTCGATCACGAGCGCGAAGGGCGAGAGGTGGCTGCCTGGGCTCGCGGCCGCGATCACCGTGCGGAGCGGCCGCCCGGTCGCGATCCGCCGGGCGACGAGCTCCTGCACGAGCCGCGTCTTGCCCACGCCCGCGCCGCCCGTGACCAGCACCGCCAGCCGGCGATCGCCAGCGAGCGCGCGCGAGAACCACATCTCCAGGCCGGTGAGCTGCTGCGACCGGCCGATGAACGGGCGCGCGGTCGCAGGGAGCGCGCCCGGCTGCGACGGCAGCGCCGTGATCGCCTCGTCCCCCATGGCGTCGCCCGCGAGCGCCTCCGCGAGGGCGCGGGGAGGGCGCGCACCGGCGGGACCTGCGACGTTCGGCTGGCCCGGCGCGGCCTCGCGCGCGAGCGTGCGCACCTGCTCGAGGTCGGCGGGCGCGACGACGACTCCGTCGCGGCCGGTCGTGACCCCGACGCCGCTGCGCATCCCGACGTGGAGCGTGATCGCCCCGCGCGCGCCGCGATCGCGCGCCTCGTGGACGAACGCGGCCGCGTCCCTGGCCCAGCCCACGGCACTGGCGCTGTCATCCTCGCCGGCGACCTCGATCCCGAACGCGATCACGAGGGCCGCGTCGTCGAGCGCGATCACGGCGCCACCCCGCTGGTACGCGAGCTCGCCGAGGAGACGCGTGGTCGCGCGCTGCGCCTCCGCGTCGCCGCCCCGCACGAGCCCGCACACGATCACCGCGCGGCGGCGATCGAGCGCTCCGACGGGGCTGATGAGGGTCGGTGGCGCGTCGTCGATCGGTTCGTCGGCCGGCTCGCCGGTCGGCTCGCCGATCGGGGGTGCGAGCTCGGCGATCAGGTCGTCGATCGGGTCGCCGGTCACGTCACGGCCGGACGCGTCGGGCTCGTCGTGGTTCGGCTCGTGACGATGGCGCCGCCCCGGCGGGGCGTACTCGGTGGCCTCCTCGTCGAAGCTCCGCGCCGCCATCGGGGCCGAGCTGACGAGGTTGGCGGACTCGCGCTCGTCGAGGGCGAGCGTTGGCTCGCGGCGCGACGCCAGCGGGACGATCACCGCCGAGGGCCGCTCGTCGAGCCCCTCCGTGGGCTCTCGGCGCCAGGGCGCGTCCTCGCTCTGGCCCCACGGCGTCGGCGCGGACGCCGGGATTGCCAGGTCGGCGATCGACCCGGTGACCTCGCGCGCGCTCGGCCGGACCGCCATCGCCAGCATCGAGGGCCGCAGGTCGGGCGGCATGTCTTCGAAGGGGATGCCGTGGTCGGGCGGTGGGGCGCTGCCGCCCGCGAGCGCAGCGGCGGAGTGCGCCGACAGGTCGAGCATCGTCGGCCGCGCGGCGAGGTCCTCGAGCCACTCCGCGACCGCCCGCGAGCCGGCCCCGAGCGCGGTGCGTGCGCACGCCGCGGCGAGGTCGGCCGTGGTCCCCCGCTGCGCGGGCTCGCGATGCAGTGCCATCGCCACCCCGTCGACGATCTCGCGAGGCACGCCGCGAACCACCTCGTCGATGCGCGGCGGCTGGGTGCGCCGCACCTGGTCGAGGATCGTCTTCACGTCGTTGCCCCGGAACAGCTGCTGCCCCGTGAACATCTCCCACGCGATGATGCCGAGCGCGAACACGTCCGCGGCCGCTGTTGGCACCTCGCCGTACGTCTGCTCGGGCGCCATGTAGCGCGGCTTGCCACGGAGGCGCCGCCGCTCGAGCGCGGACGAGAACGACGCGCGCGCGATGCCGAAGTCGAGGATCTTCACGTACCCCTCGTCGGCGAGCATCACGTTCGCGGGCGACACGTCGCAGTGCACGATGCCGAGCGAGCCCCCGTAGCCATCCGTCTTGCGGTGTGCGTAGTCCAGCCCCTGCGCGACCTCGTTGATCACGTACGCGCTCACGGCGACCGACGGCAGCAGATCGCGCTCGATTCCCTCGGCGAGCGCCGTGCGGAGATCCTTCCCCTCGATCAGCTCCATCGCCATGAACAGCTCGCCCTCGGCCTTGCCGAAGTCGAACACCTGCACGATGTTCCGGTGCGTCAGCTCGACGGCGATGCGCGCCTCGTCGATGAAGCTGCGGATGAACCGCGCCTCGCGCGCCGAGTGCGGCAGGATCCGCTTCAGCGCCTGGAGCTTCTCGAAGCCGGCGATCCCGACGGTCTTGACCTTGTAGACCTCGGCCATGCCGCCCTGCGCGAGCTTGTCGAGGACGTGATATTTCCCGAAACGCTCGCGCAGCGTTTCCACGGCGATACACCGTATCATGCGGCGGTGCCGGAGCCTTCACCGTTCGGCGAGCTCGAGGTCGTGCTCGGCTACACGTTTCGCGATCGCGGCCTGCTCGAGCGCGCGCTGCGCCATGCGAGCTGGTGCAACGAGCGCGGGAAGCTCGCGCCCGTCGCGCCCGCCGCGCCTGCCGCGCCTGCCGCGCCTAGCGTGAATGTCGACGTAACGGACAACCAGCGGCTCGAGTTCCTCGGCGATGCCGTGCTCGCGCTGATGGTGAGCCAGCGACTGATGGCCCGGTTCCCCGAGGCCCACGAGGGCGATCTCAGCGTCACGCGCGCGCAGGTGGTCAGCGAGGACGGGCTGTCCGAGGTCGCACGGGGGCTCGACCTCGGTCGCTGGCTGCAGCTCGGCAAGGGCGAGGACCGGAGCGGCGGTCGCGCCAAGGCAAAGATCCTCGCCGATGCCTTCGAGGCGATGGTGGCCGCGGTCTACCTCGACGGCGGGTTCCCGGCAGCGTGGGAACTCGTCGAGCGGTTGCTGACGGCGCGGATCAACGCGGTCGAGATCAAGAACTTCTACGACTTCAAGACGCGCCTCCAGGAGACCTCGCAGGCGCGGCTGAAGGCGACGCCCACGTACGCGGTCATCGAAGAGCTCGGGCCCGACCACGACAAGCGGTTCGTGGTCGCGGTGACGATCGGCGAGACCGAGTGGGCGCGCGCGGTCGGCAAGTCGAAGAAGGAGGCGGAGCAGATGGCCGCCGCGGAGGCGAACTTCAAGCTCGAGGGCAGCGACCTCGGTGGCCCCGTGAAGACGAAGAAGCGGAAGTAGGGACCAGGCGCGACGGCGGGGCCTACGCCCGACGCGTTCGCGCCAGCGCGAGCACCTCGTCGCGCGACGGGCTCCCCGACCACGGGCCCAGCTCCCGGATCGCGAGGGCGGCGGCGGCAGCCGCGACCTCCATGCAGCGGGCAAAGGCGAGCTCGGAGAGCAGCGCGGCCGCGAACGCGCCGTGATAGACGGAGCCCGCGCCGTACGCGTCGAGCACGTCGGTCGGGAACGCGGCGCAGCGGACCGTGTGACCGCCGTGACGACCGATCGCTCCCTCGGCACCGAGGGTGATCACGACCGCGCGGGGGCCGAGCGCGGTCAGCTGGTCCAGCGCATCTCCGAGCTCGCCGCGCGGCGCCAGCTCGGAGACCTCGCGCTCGGAGGCGAGCAGGATGTCGGAGGCGGCGATCAGCTGGTCGGCCCCGTCGCGCAGCTCCGCGACGTCGAAGATCACGGGCAACTTCGCGGCGCGCGCGGCCCGGGCGGCCTGCAGCTGGGCAGACGGGTCGGTGCCATCGACCAGCAGCGCGGAGGCGGAAGCCAGCAGCGCGCCCGCATCGAGCGGGGTGGGCTCGCCACGATCACCCCCGTAGCGCGTGCGCAGCGTACCGTCCCCGGCGACGGTCGCGAGATCGCACGCGGACGTGCCGGCCGCGCGCAGCAGCTCCACCTCGATCCCCGACTCGCGCAGCGCCGACCGCGCGAGCTGACCGAGGAGATCCGCGCCGACCGTCCCCGCGGCCCGCGCGCGGCAGCCGAGCCGCTGGGCGGTCCGGAGCGCGACGGCGACCCCCGCGCCAGGGCTGCAGGCGATCGCCGCGAGCTCGGCCGCCGGTAGCCCGATCCCCGGCAGGTTCGGTCCCAGCCCGCCGACCGTCACGCCGATCCGCCCGAGGCCGACCACCAGTGGCGGATGCACCCCGCCACCATACTCGCGAACCACTCCGGCACGCACCGGCAACTACAGGAAAGCACTGTAAGTCCGGGCACCGTCTGATAGTTTCCACACGTGACGCGAGGATCGGGGCAACGGCTGGACCTCCACGCCGGTCACACGGAGCAGCCGCCTGGTGCCCCGACCGCGGGCGCCCCGCGGGGAGAACCCGTGACCGAGCTCGCCCACCTGGATCCGATCGCCGCAGCCCACGCCGCCTCCGCCCCACCGTTGGCCGCTCCTCGTCCTCGCATGGTTGCCGCGCTCGGCGATGACGAGCAGCTCGTCGCCGCGTGCCGGCGCGGCGAGGCGCGCGCGATGGAGATGCTCTATCACCAGTACAAGCGCCGCGTGTTCGGCATGGCGCACCGGATCGTCGGCCCGTCCGACGCCGAGGAGGTGGCGCAGGAGGCGTTCGTGCGCATCTTCCGCGGCCTCACGAAGTTTCGGGGCGACTCGGCCCTGTCCACGTGGGTCTACCGGCTGACGGTGAACGCATCGCTGTCGTACCTGGCGAAGCGGGGCCGACGCCAGGAGGTGGGCGACGAGCCGCTCGCGGAGCTGCCCGCCCCGGCGCCGCCGGAGCGCGACACCGCGCTCGCCGCCCGGATCGAGGCAGCGATGGCCAGGCTGCCGGCCGGCTACCGGGCGATCCTCGTGCTCCACGACGTCGAGGGCCTGTCCCACGAGGAGTGCGCGGCGATCCTCGAGTGCCGCGTCGGCACCTGCAAGTCGCAGCTCCACAAGGCGCGCGGCAAGATGCGCGAGCTGCTCGGCGCCGCGCTCGCGCCCTCGGCGGGACCGGTCGCCGAATGAAGTGCGCTGATCTCGGACCCCAGCTCACCGCGTATCTCGACGGCGAGCTCGATGGCGATCGCGGCACGGCCGTGCGCGGCCACCTGCGCACGTGCGATGGCTGCCGCGCGCTCGCCTCCCGCGAGGCCGCGCTGCGCGATGCCCTCCGCGAGCTGCCGGCCGTCGAGCCGCCGGCGTCGATGTGGGCGGGCGTCCAGGCTCGCCTCGCGGCGTCGGAGGTCGCGGAATCCGAGCGGCCCGGATGGCGGCGCGCGGTGTCGCGCTGGACGAGCGTGCTCGACGTGGCGTGGCTCTCGCCGCGCTACCTCGCCGGTGGCGTGGTCGTGGCCGCGCTAACGCTCGTGCTCGTCGTGCACGCCCGGCATCCGGGGGCAGGGACCCGGGACGGCGGCGAGGGCGCGCAGATCCTCGCCCACGCGATCGATCTGCCGTCGCCGGTGCTGGGCGCGTCGGCATCGCAGCGCCCGCAGGCACCCGGTGCCGGCGCTTCACTCATCGACGGCACCGATGGCACCGACGGCGATGTCACGGCCGCCCTCGCGGCCGAGCCCGCGCACGTCACCGCCACCTACGCCGCCACCGCCGACGAGCTGGTCGAGCTCGCGCTCGAGGTGCGCGCGACGTGGTCGGACGCGCAGCGCGTCGCGTACGACGACAAGCTCGGCGCGCTGCGGACCGAGGTCGCGCACGCGGTCAGCGATCGCGACCGGCAGCGGACGTACCGTGCGCTGATCCGCTTCGTCCAGGGCGCACTCGTTCGCGACGACATCACGCTCGCCTCGACGGGGAGGACGCCGTGATGCGCAGGTCGCGCCCGACCCGACGCCCGCTGCTTGCCAGGCTGCTGGTCGCAGGGGCCCTGGTGGTCGCGAGCGGCCCGCTGTGCGGCCACGGGGTGACCAGTGCCGCTGCGGATCCACGGCCGCCCACCGTCGCCCACACTGCTGCCGCGATCACGGAGCGCGCGCGCCTCGAGATCAAGCCGGGCGCGCACCCGATCACGGCCATCTCGATCGACAACCCGCTCGGCAACGTGCGCATCGAAGGCTACGACGGCACGGCGCTGCAGATCGAGACGGAGAAGCACGCGCCCACCGACGAGGCGATCGATCGCCTCCGTATCTCGCTCATCCCGAACCCCGATGGCAGCGTGCGGATCACCACGACCGCCGACGGCGGTCCCGAGCTGGCGCCCGTCGGACGCGGCCAGGTCCGCATCGACCTCGTGGTGCACGCGCCCCGCGACGCCCGCGTCGAGGCGACGGCCAGCGCCGGCACGCTCGAGGTCGCGAACATGGATGCCGGCAGCGCGCTCGATACGTCGTCCGGCCGCATCTCGGTGAAGAACGTCTCGGGCGAGGTTTCCACGTCGTCGATCTCGGGCGCCACCCGACTCGAGTCCGTGTTCGGCACCGTCGATGCGCAGACCCTGTCGTCGGATCTCGTGCTCGACTCCATCTCGGGCCAGCGCCTCGTCGCCTCCGCGACGCACGGCTCGATCGCCGGCCGTCGCGTGCGGTCTCGCGAGATCACGCTGACCACGACGGCGGGCGCGATCTCCCTCGAGGCGGAGCCGGGACTGCACGGCCGGATCGTCGTCGCGTCGCTCGCCGGCGACATCGATATTCGCGTGCGTCGCACGGGTCCCATCGTGGTCCGCGCCCGCGGCGCGAAGGTCTCCATCGGCGCCTCCGCACACGCGGCCCCCGATGGCTGGACCCAGGCGAGCGCGGGCACGGGGGCCGCCGGGGAGCTGCCTGCGTTCGTCGAGTTGCAATCGCGCCGGGGCAACGTGCAGCTGCACCTGATCGATCCCGAATAGCCCCGCGCAGCCCCGCGTCGTCCCGAGCAGCCGCGCCCGACTACCTGCCGCGCGAGGGGTGCCGCGATCGCGTTCTGCGCTACGCTCGGCCGCATGAGTGAAGCGCCAGCGCAGGTGCGCGAGTACGCCGAGCAGGCGGTGGCGTACGTGCAGCGCGCCGTCGGGGTGGCCCTCGAGTACGACAGCAACACGCTGCCGCTGCTCGACCACTACCTGCGCGCGCCCGAGATCGCCACCGGGCCGGTCGAGGCCACGCAGCTCGTGGTCGCGACGGCGGGAGCCTACTTCGGCGAGGTCGTGCGCCTCACGCTCGGTGGCCGCTGGGAGCTCCCGGCCGTCGCCACCGACGACAAGCACGCGCGGACGGGCGCCGAGGGCTGGCGCATGGTCCTCCCGACGGGCATCAGCTTCTCTCCCACCGGGTTCGTGGCCGCCGCGATCGCGCGCGCCGACCTCGCCGACCTCGACACCGAGATGACCGCGCCGCCCCGCATCCTGCCGCACCTCGAGTCAGCGCTCGCGCGCATGGGCGAGCTCACCGTCGAGGACTACTACTCGCTCTGCGGTCGGCTCGACACGCTGGAGCACGTTCACGAGGTCCTGGTGGCCGTCGCCGCCCAGCTGATGGGGAACGCCGAAGGCGCGGCCGCGGCTGACGCGGATCCGGATCTGGACCTGAACGATGGCAGCGAGGGGCCCGGACGCCCCGACTTCGTCGTGCCGGTATCGGACGAGCCGAGCGGTCCGCTGAACTGAGGCGTTTACTATCGGGTCGCGCCCGGAGTATGCCTCGCGGATGGCACGGGGGACCGGTCGCGCTCCATCGCAACACGCTTATCGCGGCGCGCTGGGACGCACGCAGACGACGACGGTGCACGTCGCGGGATCGCAAGGCGAGCTCGTGCCCGCGCAGGTCCACACGACCATCGACGCCGTCGCCGACTCCGAGCTCGTCGAGCGGCTGCACTCCGACGATCCTGCGCGCGCGCTGAACAGCGTCCAGCTCGACGGTGGCGAGTGGGTCCGGATCGCGATCCCGGTGCTCTATCACGACCCGGCGGCCGAGCTGCTGGTGCTCGTCCTCGGTGACGCGCACCGGCACCGCGAGCTCGACGAGCGGATCCGCGTGCTCGAGGCACTCCGGGCCAGCGACGCTCCGGTGCCCGTCTACGCCAAGGAGCTGACCGTCGCCTACGGTGCGGCCGGGCTCCGCGCGCTGCTCGAGCAGCGGGCGCAGGACGCGCTCCACGCCGCCCGCGCCCAGGATGCCACGCGCGATGCCACGCGCGAGGACCAGCGCCGGCGCGACGAGCAGGCGCGACGCGCCAAGGACCTCGATGCGAGCCGCGCCGAGCTCGATCTGCACGCGCACGAGCTGGAGACCACGCGGCGCGAGCTCGATAACCTGAAGGCCGACCTCGCGGGGCGCACGGCCGAGCTGGCGCGCGAGCGGGCGGAGCTGGCGCGCGAGCGAGCGGAGCTGGCGCGCGAGCGGGCCGAGCTCGATCGGGCCCGCAGCGAGTCGCGCCGGTCCGTGCTGCCGGAGGTCGATGGCGATAGCGAGACCTTCGAGCGCGTCGAGCCCACCCGTGACCTCGGACCGGTGGCCGACCGCGCCGAGTCGTTCGGCGAGATGTTTGGCGAGTTCGGGACGGCGGGGGCTACGATCCCCGGGGCCGAGCCCGTGATCCTCGCGCTGCCCGCGAGGTCCGCGGTCCGGCGGGACACCGATGACGTGATCACCGGGTCCCAGCAGGCGACGCGAGGCCCGGCGACCGGGCACATTTCGATGGGCGAGCCGGCGGAGTCTCCCAGCGCCCGCGAGGCGGAGGTCGATCTCATCGACATCATCGACACCGGGGTCATCCCCTCGCTCGACCTCGACGCTGCGCTGATGGCGCCCGAGGCCGCGACGACCGAGGTGGGTGGTCCCGACCCGCGCCCGGCCGATTCGACCGTGGTCGCGCCGACGCCGCGCGCGGCCGCTTCGGACTGGACCGAGGACGAGACGACCGGGGCATCGATCCCGCAGGGTGCCGATCCGCTCACCACCGAGACGGTCGAGCCGGCCGACGCCGGGGCTGCCGACGCGTGGCTCGACAAGCAGATCGCGGCGCAGACCTCGGCGTTCACCGTCGAGGGCGGGACGCCCCGGCTCGCGCTCGTCGCGGACGAGGCGCTCGCGCGAGGGCTGCAGGGTCATCTCGACGTGCGGGTGCTGATGCACCGGACGGCCCGCTACCCCGTGATCATGCTCGTGCTCGGTCCGCCCGCGGCGTTTCGCATCCCCACGCCCGCTCAGCTCGCGGTGCTGAGTCTGGATATCGGCAACGATCGCGACCGCGCGGTGCTGGCGGCCCTCGGGCGGCGCTTCGAGCTCGTGGTGGACGTGATCGTGGGCGCGCGGCGCGTCCGGCGCGTGCGCCTGCTCGCGCCGCTCGCGGAGAACGTCGGGTACATCCTGCGTGCCGCGGAGGATCACCTGCGCGGCGTGGCCGTGGAGGGCGAGCCCTCGCTCGCGCGCGCGCGCGAGCTCGTGACGAGCGCCGGCTTCGACCTGCTGGGCACGAATCATCTCGAGGCGGTCGAGTTCCGCGACGACAAGCTCGCGCAGCTCGCCACGGCGCAGCAGGCCCGCCGCGCGATCGCGATGGCCCGCCGGTTCGCGCGCCCGTCGCGCGAGGACTACCTCGTGTGCACGCGCGGGTTCCCGCTCACGCGCTGGCGCGAGCTGCGGCGGCACGTGCTGGAGACGGCCGTGGCGTGGGGCCTGTGGATGGGGCCGGAGCTCGCGCAGGTCGCCGTGAGCGAGGGGCTCGCGCGCTCGCGCCGCGACCTCGTCGTGAAGCTCGACCGCGGCACGGAGGCGTTGCGTCGCAACCGGGACGCGAACGACGTCGACGACGACGCGACGAATGACAACGCGACGGCCCTCGCCGAGGAGGCGAAGGCGCTCGGCGTCGAGCTGAAGGCGGGCGCGACCGGCACGAACGGCGCGACCGGCGCGACCGGCCAGAGCGAGCTGCGGGTCCCGAGCCCGCCCGGCGGGGCAGGACCCTCGGGCGCCACGACGAGCGAGGATGGCGCTCAGGTCTCGGGCTCGATCGGCGGGACGCCCGCCACCGGGATGCCCACGGTGAAGCCGCTGCCGGCGCGCCCGGCCATGGCGGCGCCGCCGGCGCTGCGGAAGCACACCGTCGATCAGCTCCTCGCGCTCCTCGAGGATCGCGATCAGCGCGTCGCGGCGGCCGTCGAGCTGTGCGAACGCGGCGATGCGCGCGCGGCGGGGCCGGTCGTGGCGACGGTGGGCAAGCTGTCGCGCGCCGAGGCCGTGAAGGTCCTCGGGATGGCCGTGAAGTTCGGCGATGCGGCGAAGGGGCCGCTCCTCGAGGGGCTGAAGAGCAGCAAGGCGTTCCTGCGCCACGGCTCCGCGCTCGCGCTCGGCCTGCTGCGCACGGAGGACGGCACGCAGGCGGTGATCGACCTGCTGCTCACGGAGCCGACCGAGATCTGGCGCGAGGTGGCCCGCGCAATCGGGCAAGTCGGGCCGACGGCGCTGCTGACGCTCGCCAGCACCTACGGTCGCCTCGGCGACAAGGCAACCCCGGCCCTGGCCGAGCGCGTCGCGTGGGCCATGGCGCACGTCGCCGTGCGAGGCGGCCGGGCTGCGATCGAGACGATGGCAGGCGGCCACAGCGTCGTGGCCCCCGTGGCGAAGCACGCGCTCGAGCTCCACGCGTCGGCCGCGAACGACCACGTCCGGGTGCGACCGGGGCACGAAGCAAGCGCCGCAGGGCGAGACATGACCGTCAATCGGGCGTTCTCTCGCAAGTTCTTCGAGGCCCTCGAGGAGGGGCTCCCGGAGACCGGCGCGGCGGCGCTGGAGGCCCTTGACGCCTCCAGCCCCATGGAGCTGCTCGATGAATCGGACCTCATCGACGACGACGAGGACGCGGAGGAGGCCTTTGGAGACGGTTCCGAGGTGCTTGCAGACGGTTCTGAGGTGATCGACGACCTCGACGACGAGATCGACGAAGCGAATCTCATCTCGCGCTAGCGAATACGCTAATATGTTCGCGGCTCCTGCATGCGTATCGGAATCTTCTCGGACGTCCACGCGAACATCGAAGCGATGACCGCGGTGGTCGAGGCGTTCAAGAGCGAGCGCATCGACATGTATGTCTGCATCGGCGACGTCGTCGGCTACGGCGCGTCGCCGAACGAGTGCTGCAACATCGTCCGCACGCTCACGGCACACACCATCCTCGGCAACCACGACGCCGCGGTCGCGGGCCGGATGGACTACTCGTACTATTACGATGCGGCGCGCCAGGCGCTCGACCTGCACTCGCGGCAGCTCACGCCCGAGAACATGCAGTGGCTGAAGGGCCTGCCGTACGAGGTCAGGCTCGATCGCCCCGAGGGCGAGCCGGCCGGCGGCGGTGGCGATGTCACGTTCTGCCACGGCTCACCGATCAACCTCGAGGAGTTCGAGTACATCTTCTCCGTCGAGCAGGCGCAGCGCTGTCTCGACATCTGGGACGACCTCGGCGCGGTGACGTTCATCGGCCATTCGCACCTCTGCAAGTCCTTCGCGCTCACGCGCGAGGAGGTGTTCGAGGTCGTGGCGACGAAGTTCGTCATCCGCCCCGAGCACCGCTACATCATCTCGGTCGGCAGCGTCGGCCAGCCGCGCGACTACGATAACCGCGCGAGCTACACGATCTACGACACCGTAGAGCGCTCGTTCGAGTTCAAGCGCGTCGCCTACGACATCGACAGCGCGGCGCAAAAAATCTTCGCGGCCGAGCTCGAGCGGAACTTCGGTAATCGCCTGTTCCTCGGCGTCTGAGCGACGGCGCCGAGACACCCGTCGGGCTAGTCCGCGAGCGCAGACGCCGCGAAGTCGAGCGAGACGTCCTTCGCGGCGTCGTACGCGTCCTTCGTGATCACGTGGTCACGCTTCATCGCTCGCAGCACGGCCGCGATGCGATCGGCGGTGTCCGGATCCACGCCCCCAGCATGGCGGACGCGGCGGCTCATCGACGCGGGCTGCGAGGTCAGCGCGGCCAGGAACGCGGCCTGCCGGATGCCCAGCTCGCCGGGTGAGCGCTCGAACCAGTAGCGCGCCGCATCGTGCACGCCGAAGACATGGGGCCCGAGCTCGAGCATGTTCAGGTAGCGCTCGAGGATCTGGCGCTTGCCGAGCCGCGCCTCGAGGCGCCACGTCAGCACGGCCTCCTGCAGCTTGCGGTCGAGCGTGCGTCGCCGCGACAGGAACGTGTTCTTCACGAGCTGCTGGCTGATCGTCGAGCCGCCGCGGGCGAGGCGATGCTCGCGCAGATCGATCTCGAGGCTGCGCGCGATCTGGTCGAGGTCGAACCCGTGATGCTCCCAGTAGCGGCCGTCCTCGGCCGACACGAACGCGCCGACCACGGTCGCGGGGAGGTGGGCGAGCGAGCTGTAGGATGCGTCGGCCGGATCCATGCGCCGATGCGTGCCATCGGCGAGCTGCTGATCGCCAGGGTGGGCGAGCACCGTGACGTCTGCGCCGGGCGGCTCGGTCGTGACGCTGCACCCGCCGTCGAATGCGCCGGTCAGGGTCGTCCCCTCGCCATCGGGTGCGGCGAGGTCGATCGCGAGCCTCGCGTGCCCGCCCGCGATGCCGGCGAGGCCGAGCCCGTCGAGCGGGCCGCGGATCGTCGCGGGGATGGCGCTGAACAGCGTCTCGCAGGCCGCCGGCGCGAGCATCACGTCGAGCTGGGCCGCGAGCGTCGGGCCGCGGTGGAGCCAGCCGCTCGCGGAGATCTGCGCGGCCGCGAGGGACGCCGTCGCGGACTCGAGCACGATCGAGTCTGCGGCGATGCGGGCCTCGAGCTGGAGGTCCGTGTCGACGAGGACGGGGGCAGGCGCGACGCTCGGGTGATCGATCACGAGCCCGAGCACGGAGCCGCGCGCCGAGACGGCGAGCGTGGCGCCGGACTGACGCAGGGCGAGCGTCCCCGTCGCGTGGGCGTGCGCGAGGTCGACGCCACGCGGGGCGAGCCCGGCGGCGATCTCGAGAGGGACGCGATCGCCCGCGAGCACGATGCCCCAGCCTCCGGCGTCGTCGATCACGGCGGAGAGCGCGCGGGGCACGCCGTCATCGTCGATCGCCCCGCGGATCTCGAGCGGGCCTGCGGGTGCGAGGCGCCCGGCGCCGACGTCGCGTAGCGTGGCCACCACGCCCGCCAGCGTGACGGTGCCCGTGCCCCCCACGGCGATCGCACGACCGAGCGTCATCGCCGGCAGGATGAGGTCCGCCGCGCCGCGCGGAAACGCGACGTCGACCGCCGCGCGCCGGAGCGCCGCGTGGAGCCGCACGCCGCCCGCGACGATGCGCACGCCGCCTTCGTCGGGGACGAGCTCCAGATCGTCGGCGGTGAGATCGCCGACACCCGTCACGCGGACGGTGAGTGATCCGGACGCGACCACGATGCGCCGCAGCCGCGAGGGGCCGCGTGCACCCGGGGCGCCGTGGTGCGCGAGCCGGCGCGCGAGCCGCGCGAGTGGCGAGTCTCCATCGCGATCGACGGCAAGCGCGATCCGCGGCGCCGTGACGCGGATCTCGTCGGCGCGCAGCTCGCCATCGACGAGCGATCCCATCGCGACCGCGGCCTCGACCGCGTCGATCGCGACCAGGTCACCGATCGTCACGTCCGTGAGCCTGATGGCGCCGGTCAGGTCGGCGTCGATCGTCCCGATGTGGGCGGGCACGCCACCGGCGACGGTGAGGCGGTCGGCGACGCCCTGCGTCCGGGCCTCCACGAGGGCGTGGGCGCCGAGCGGGAGCCCACTCGCGAGGACGATCGTGGCGCCGAGGACCCAGCGCTCCGGCGCCGAGGCCATCAGTGGTGCTCGGCCATCGCGTCGCGGCGATTGTCACCGACGTAGGTGCGCTGCACGACCCGCCGCTCGCCCGACCCGCGCCGGCTGGCGAGGGTGGCGCCCGCGAGCATCGCCTCGCACACCTCGCCGAACGACATGCCCGCCGCGGCCGCGATCTTCGGCAGGAGGCTCGTCGGGGTGAGCCCCGGCACTGTGTTCACCTCGAGGATGAACTCGTTGCCCGCATCGCTCACGATCATGTCGACCCGGGTCGCGCCGCGGCAGCCGAGTGCGAGATGCGCGCGCGTGGCCTGCGCGAGCACGCCCCGGTAGCGCTCCGGCGAGAGGCGCGGCGGCACGAAGTAGTCGGTCGCGCCCTGCGTGTACTTGTTCGCGTAGTCATAGAAGCCCGCCCGCGGCGCGATCTCCACCGCGCCGAGCGCGCGCCCGTCGACGATGGCCACGGAGACCTCGCGGCCTTGGATGAACCGCTCGACGAGCACCTCGTCGTCGAAGCGCAGCGCGGCCTCGACGCCGGCCGCGAGCTCCGTCATCGACGCGCACATCGCGACGCCGACGGAGCTGCCCTCGCGCACCGGCTTCACGACGCACGGGAATCCGAAGTCGCCATGCGCGCCCGCGAGGTCGTCGGCATCCGCAGCCGTCAGCGAGTAGTACGCCGGCGTGGGGAGGTTGTTCAGCCGGAACAGCTCCTTCGCGCGGCCCTTGTGCATCGCGAGCGCGGACGCGAGGACATCGGAGCCGGTGTACGGAATGCCCATGGTCTCCAGCAGCCCCTGGATGCACCCGTCCTCGCCGAGCCGGCCGTGCAACGCGATGAACGCGACGTCGATCTGCTCCTGGCGCAGCGCGATGTCGACGTCCTGGTCGACGTAGATGGGCACCGCATCGTGGCCGCGCTCGAGGAGCGCCGCGAGCACTGCCTCGCCCGTGCGCAACGAGACCTCGCGCTCGCTGGAGAGGCCGCCGAGCAGGATGCCGATGCGGCGTGGGCTCGACGAGGTGGACGCGCTGGACGCCGGACGAGACTGCATCGCTTGACCGTACGGGCAGCCTCGGGCCCGGGACAACTTTTCACCCGGATGTGGTAGGACGGCGCCCATGAGCAAGAAGGCAGCCGACGACGCCGCGGCCGCGAAGAAGAAGAAGGCCCCCGCGGCGGCGAAGGCGCCGGCGAAGAAGGCCGCGCCGGCCGCAGCGGCTGCGAAGAAGCCTGCCGCGAAGAAGGCGGCGCCGGCGAAGAAGCCCGGGTCGGCCGCGTCCGCCGCGCCGGCGGCGGGTCGCAGCAAGCGCAAGACCGAGAGCGCGCAGCTCGATCTCGAGGGCACGGCCGCGGAGCAGGCCGCCGCCTTGCCCGAGCACGGGCGCGCATCGCTCGAGAGTGCTCCCGAGGGTGACCCGCGCGCGAACAGCGCGGGCGGGGAGGGCGCCGCGGGTGCCCTGGCCCAGCCCGCGGTCGAGCTGACCGACGAGGAGAAGGAGCTGCAGAGCGTCTACGGCGAGGAGATCGCTGCGCCCGCCACGGCGCACGCCGAGTACCGCGATCGCCAGACGAGCGACGAGGATCGGCCGATGCTTCCCGAGATCACGGCCCGGGACGAGCGCAACAAGCGCTGGGATGACCGCCGCGACCAGCGCCGGCGGCGGCGCGACGAGCGCGATCAACGCCGCGATCATCGCACGGGCACGGGCACGGGCACGGGCGCCGGTGGTGCTCAGGTCGCGCAGGGCGGCGGCACGGCCGGCTCCGGTTCGAGCGGTCCGTCGCACCAGGGTGGTGGCGGTGGTGGTGGCGGCGGGCGCTCCGGCGGCCAGCAGCCCGGCGGCCAGCAGTCCGGCGGCGGCGGGAACGGCCAGCGCTTCGACCGCAACGAGCCCCGCGGCGATCGTGGCGACCGTCCTCAGGGTGACCAGGGACGCATCGATGCGAACCGCGGACTCCCCGGCGGGCAGCCCGTGCGCTCGCTCCAGCCTCCGGTCGCGATGACCGGTCACGAGCACGACGCGCTCGCCCGCGTCGGAACGCCGCTCGGCGATGCGGCGGCGACGGTGTTCGCCCAGCTCCGCAACGGCCAGCCGCTCCCCCTCCGCCAGCTCGCGCAGATGATGCGCAAGCGCAACCTGGTCGAGCACGAGCCCGATCAGCTCGCGCCGCAGCTCAAGGCCGAGCTCCTCGGCGACGAGCGCAGCTACCGCGCGCTCGGGCTGCGCCCCCGCATCGTCTATCGCGGCCGCGATCTGTTCGCCCCCGGTCCGGTGTCGATGAGCGTGACGGCGGAGGCCGAAGCGGAGCTCGCGGCGTCGCTGTCGCGGCTCGCGGGCGCCACACATCGCGCGCTGGCGGCGCGGATCGCCAAGGCGACGCCTGCCGGGTTCGAGCGGCTCGTGCACGCGTACCTCGTTGCGGCCGGCTATCGCGAGATCGAGTGGGTCAAGCGCACCGGCGGCATCGCGTACGCGCAGGCCACGGCGCCCGGCATCGACCGGCCCGTGCTGATCAGCGCGCGCTCCGGCGACGAGGTGATCGATCGGCGCGGCATCGGCGAGCTGCGCGTCGGCGTCGAGGCGAAGAACCTCGTCGCGGGCGTCCTGTTCTCGGCGCGCGAGCTCTCCGAGGAGGCCGAGCGCGAGCTCGAACGGCCCGGGCGCTCGGTCGCCGTGATGTGCGGCGATCATCTCGTCGCGTCGCTCATCGCGGCGGGCGTGGGCGTGGTCAGCGCGGCGGCGCCGATGCACTACGTCGACGATGCGCTGCTCGACGAGCTGCTCGCGGGATAGGCCGTCGGCTCCGCGTGTCGTTGGCGCTCGGATCCGTCGGCAGGGTGGGTTAAGACGGTCCCGATGGAACGTCCCCAGCGAATCGCGGTGCTGTACAACACCGACTACGACGCGGAGCTGACGGGGCCCGGCATCGATGTCAGCGCCGTGGAGATCTCTGCGCGCGCGCTCACGACCGCGCTGCGCGACGTCGGCTACACGACGGAGCTCGTCGGCATCCAAGGCACGGACGTGTTCGAGGTGCTCGTCCGGCTCCAGCAGTCCAGGCCTGACCTCGTGTTCAACCTGTGCGAGTCGATGTCGGGCGATCCGCGCAACGAGCCGACGTTCGCGGGCCTCCTCGACGTGTTCGAGATTCCCTACACCGGGGCCGACCTGCTCGCGCTCGCATCGTGCCTGCACAAGCAGCGCTGCAAGGAGATCCTCGTGGCCCGCGGGATCCCGACGCCGCCGTACCGGTTCTTCGCGACGGAGGCCGCGCTCGACGATCCGACGCTCGACGCCCTCGACTACCCGTGGTTCTTGAAGCTCGCCCACGAGGATGCCTCCGTCGGCATCACCGAGGAGAGCCTGGTCACGTCCGTCGGGGCGCTGCGCACCCACGCGGCGTTCTTGATGAAGGACTTCAAGCAGCCCGTGCTCGCCGAGCGCTACATCGACGGGCGCGAGGTGAACGTGACGCTGGTGGGGAACGGCGACGAGCTGCGCGTGCTCCCGCTCCACGAGATCGACTTCGCGAGGATGCCGGCCGGGCGCCCGCGCATCGTCAGCTACGCGGGAAAGTGGGAGGAGTCGCACGTCGACTACGCGGGGACCAAGCCGGTCCCGCTGCGCGACGCGAGCCCCACGCTCACCGACGAGATCGAGCGGGTCGCGCGGGGCGCCTGGCACGCCCTCGGCCTCCGCGACTACGGTCGCATCGACCTCCGCATCGATCGCGCTGGCGTGCCGTGGGTCATCGACGTGAACCCCAACTGCGATATCTCGCCCGATGCGGGCGTCGCACGCTCGGCGGCCGCGGCCGGGTATTCGTATCCGCAGCTCGTCGACCTGCTCACGCGCCTCGCGTGGTCGCGTATCCAGACCCGCAAGGTCGGCACGTAGCGCGCGGCGACCGGGCCCTTCGCCGGCAGTCGGCAGTCGTCAGTCGTCAGTCGGCTTTGGCGGCGGCCGGCGGCTCGTCGCCCGCGAGGCGCCGCAGCTTCTTCTGCAGCCCGAAGCGCGACAGGCCGAGCAGGCGCGCAGCGACGGTCTGGTTACCCTTGGCGCGGTCCATCGCCGCGGCGATGTACGAGTGCTCCGTCGCGGCGAGCGCAGGCTTCAGCCGGAGATCTTCGGCGGCCACCGCGCGCGTGGGCTCTGGTCGCGCGGCGGCTGCGGCGATCGCCTCGGGCAGGTCCTCCAGATCGATCACCTCGCCCCCCATCGCGACGCCGCGGGCGAGCGCGTTCTCCAGCTCGCGGATGTTGCCCGGCCAGCGGTGCAACGCCAGCGCGCGCAGCGCCGGCCGCGTCAGCCGCGATGGCTTCGCGCCGGCGGCCGCGGCGACCCGCGCGAGCACGGCCTCGACGAGGATCGGCAGGTCCCCGTCGCGCTCGCGGAGGGGTGGCACCGGCACCGTGAGCACCTCGAGCCGGAACCGCAGGTCCTCGCGGAACCGCCCCGCGGTCACGAGCTCGGCCAGCGCGCGCTGCGTCGCCGCGATCACGCGCACGTCGACGGCCACGAGCCTGGTATCGCCGACGCGACGGACCTGACCGTCCTGCAGGACGCGGAGGAGCTTGGCCTGCATCGCGGGACTCGTGTCCGCGATCTCGTCGAGGAACAGCGTACCTCCGCTCGCGACCTCGAACAGGCCGCGGCGGTCCCGCTCGGCGCCCGTGAACGAGCCCCGCACGTGTCCGAACAGCTCGCTCTCGAGCAGCTGCTCCGGCACGGCACTGCAGTTGATCGCCACGAACGGGCCCCCGCTCCGTGCGCCGGTCTCGTGCAGGGCGCGCGCGACGAGCTCCTTGCCCGTTCCACTCTCGCCGACGATCACGACCGGCAGCGCCGTCGCGGCCGCGCGATCCACGACATCGAGCATCCGGAGCATCGCAGGAGAGCGGCCCACGATCGCCTCGTAGCGGTGGCGCAGGCGGTCGCGGTCCGGCAGCTCCGCCTTCACGCGCACGAGCTCGGCGTCGCGGTCCGCGAGCTCGGCGGCCAGCGTGCCGGCGAGCGCGTCGACGTGGGCGGTGGTCGCGCGCAGGTGCGCGGTGAGGCGCGCATTCTCGATCGCGATCGCCGCGATATCGGCGAGCTCGCCGAGCAGGCTCACCGCGGCCTCGTCGAACGCGCCGCCGCGCAGCCGGTGGTCGACGTAGATGCACCCGATCACCGTCTCACGCTGACGCAGCGGCACCGCGAGCACCGACCGCAGCCGCATCGCGGCGACGGAGGCCGCGGCCCCGAAGCGCTCGTCGACGCCGGCGTCGATCGTCATCACGGGCTCGCCCGTCTGGGCCGCGCGCTCCGCGATCGACCGGCTCACGACGGGCGCGCCCTCCGCCGCCAGGTCCCGGACCGCGAAGTTGCGCGCCACCACGGGCTCGAGCTCGCCGCCCGCGCCGCGGAGCAGCAGGAAGCCGCGCTCGGCCGCCGTCAGCTCGATCGCCGTCTCGATCACCTCGTCGAGGATGCGCTCGACGCTGGTCTCGCTGTTGAGGCGCCGCGAGAGCGTGAGCAGCCGGCGCAGATGCGCCTGGGCGGTGGCGTCGGCGCGTGCGGCCGCGAGGGTCGGGTTCGGGTTCGGGCTCGAGCTCGAGCTCGGGCTCGGGCTCGGGCTCGGGGGACCCGGCAACCCGACGAGATCGGGATCGGCGTCGACCGCATCGCGAAACGCCGGCGCGGCCGCGGCCACGATCGCCGCGTGGACGGAGCGAGCACGCTCGGCTTCCTTCGCGGCGCCCCCGCGCTCGCCCGCATGCAGCGCGCACCGCGCCGCGAGCACGTGGGCCCGCATCGCGCGCTCCATGCGATCCGCCTCGTGGGCCCGGCCCGCGACTGCGGCACAGGCGCGCCCGAGCTCCCCGAAGTCGACGCTGGCGCCGGCGCCCACCTCGGCCACGTCGGCGACACCCCCGGGCGCCGAGCCCGAGCCCGAGCCCGAAAGCGCGAGCCGCGCCCGGGCCAGCGTCCAGCGATCGCGGTCATCCTCGCTGGTACAGGCGCCCGCGACGTCGATGCCGGGCGGCGGTGCCACGCCCGCCTCGGCGAGCGCGATGTACGCACTGACCTGGGCATGAAGATCGCGCCGCTCGATGCCGATCGCGAGCGCGTCGCGATACGCCTGCACGGCCGCGTCCGGGTCGCCGAGGCGTCGCCGCGCGTCGCCCGTCACGAGTAGCGCGAAGGCCCGCAGGTGCGGCGCTCCGCTGGCCCGCGCGAGCGCAGCCGCCGTCGCGACGAGCGCGGCCTCCGGCTGCCCGACGGCGAGCAGGGCGTTGCCGCGATTGAGGTCCGCAGCGATCACCTCGGTGGTCGCGCCGAGCTCGGCGAACACGCGGCCCGCGGCCACCAGCCGAGGCAAGGCCTCGCTCGCCCGCCCGCGCTCCGCGAGGACCGTGCCGAGGTTCAGCTCTGCGACCGCCGCCGCGTGCACCTCGCCGAGCTCGGTGAAGCGCGCCGCCGCATCGCGATACCGGTCACTCGCCAGCGCGAGCCGTCCGCGCTGCTGCGCGACCATGCCCCGCAGCGACAGCGCGCGGCCGATCGTGAGGGCGTCCAGCGCGGCCGTGGCCCCGCTCTCGAGGGCCGCAAATGCCGCATCCGCGGCATCGAGCTCGCCGAGGTAGAACGCCGCGAGGCCGGCGGCCTCCGCGCGCAGGCCGACCAGCGGCCCGCCCGCCGTCGCGACCCGGCGCGCGTCTGCATACCGAGACCGGGTCACGAGCAAGCGGGCATACGCCCCGGCGGCCTCGCCGTGCGCGGGATGCCGCGCGTGCAGTGCGGCGAGCGTCTGCTCCGCGCTCGCGAGCTGCCCCGCGCGCTGGGCGGCGCGTGCCGACACGAGGGCGACCTCGATCTCGTCCGCGCCGGCACGACCCGCCGCCGCCGCGTGCTCGATCGCCTCACCGTATGCGCCGGTGGCGGTCGCGGCGCGGGCGGCCACGAGCCCCGTCGCCGGTAACCAGCGGCACGCGATCGCGAGCGCGCGGTCGGGACGTCCGCGCCGCAGCAGTTGCTCGGCGAGCGCGCCCGCGTGCAGCGCGCGCGCAGCGGTGACGCCGCAGCGCTCGTAGAGGGGCGCGAGTCGCTCGGGGTCGGCGTCGAGGGGCACGAGTCGCTCGGGGTCGGCGTCGCCCGGCGCCGCGCGCGTGAGCGGAACCGGGGCGTCGGGCCCATCGAACGCGACGGTTGCGCGGAGTGGGCCGGGTGGCCCGAGTGCGTCGAGTGCGTCGAGTGGGTCGAGTGCGTCGAGTGGGTCGAGCGCGTCGAGCACCAGGTCCGCGAGGCCTGTCAGATCGCCCTCGGCGGCGGTGGCCTCGACGGCGTCGGCGACCCCGCGGTCGATCGCGACCGTCGTGCCGTCGCGCGTCGCCAGCCCCGCGTGCTCGAGCTCGGCGATCGCGGCGAGCGTGAGCCCGGGGACCGCGAGCAGGTCCGCGAGCGCAGCGCGCCGACCGAGCACACACGCGATCGCAGCGACGCGCCGGGCGGCAGCCGTGAGCGCCGCGAGCTCGCGCGTGCGCCGGGTCGTCGAGCCGAGCGATGCGAGCGACGCGAGCTCCACCGCGAACGGCTCGCGCTCGCCAGCGAGGGTCCGCAGCCAGTCGATCGCGACCGGCGTCGCGCCGCCGGAGCGCGTGACCAACTCACGCACCCACGCCTCATCGGGTGCGTGCGACGTCCCGACGATGCGCGCGGCGAGCTCGACCGCGCCGCGGGCGTCGAGCCGGAGCACCGGCACCTGGACCGCCGAAGTGGGTGCGGCAGCCGCGTCGCTGACGAGCACCACGATGGCCCCGCGCGCGCGGTCGGATTCGGCCACCCGGGCGCGCACGGGGCCGCTCGCACTGACGGCCGCGGCTACCGTGGCCGCCGGGCGCGCGCCGGCCGTGGCGCGCGGATCCCGGACGCTCGCCATCGGCTTGCGAAGCGCGTCGCGATCGCGTCCCCCGCCTTCGCTGCGAACGGCCCCGTCCCCGTGCCCGGCCCCGTCACCGTGAGCGTGACGCGCGAGCGTGATCAAGAGGTCCCGTGCGCGCGGGTCCCCGTCGGTGTCGATCAGCACCGGCGCGGCCAGCGCGTGCACGGCGCGCGCGAACCTCTCGAGGAATGCGTACGACGGGGCCGACGCGCGGCCGGGCGCCTCGACCTCACCCGGCAGCACCGAGAGCTCGGCGGCGAGCGAGCTGATCGAGCCCGCGCGAACGCCACCGGGTGCTCCTCCGCGCGCGACCGCCCCGAGCTGGGCGCGCCGCAGCGCGAGGTCCGCGAGCGGTCGTCCTCCGCACTCCGGCGGACCCACCACCGCGAGCACGGGGTGGGTCTCGAGCGCGGTCTGCACGCGCGCGAGCCAGGCCTCTGCGCCCGGCCAGCTGGAGGCGGGGACCTCCGGCGGACCGCGATCGCGCGCCGCGAGACCGTCCACAGCCTGCGTGGCGGAGGTGGCGGAGGTGGCGGCGGTGCCCAGCCCGAGCGCGGGTCGGATCTCCTCGAGCTCCGCGAGCACGGCGATCGCGCTGCGCGGCCGCGCGTCTGGATCGACGGCCAGTAGCCGTGTCACCAGCGAGGCGAGCGCAGGTGGCAGGCCGGCCGGTGCGCGCGGCTTGCCCTCCATCACGAGCTGCACGAGCGAGCCCAGCGATGAAGCCGAGTAGGGTGGGGCGCCGGTCGCGAACCGGACCACGACCGCGCCCAGCCCGTAGAGGTCCGAGCGCGCGTCGATCGATCCGACGAACGCCTCCGGCGCCATGTATTCGGGCGTGCCCCGCGCGACGCCAGCCGGTTCGGCGGCGCCCGCGAGCCCGAGGTCGACGAGCACCGCGCCCCGCGCCGACGCGATCACGTTCTGCGGCGCGACGTCGGCGTGGACCAGACCCGCGCCGTGGAGCGCGGCGAGCGCGCTCGCGAGATCGGCGAGGAGCACCCACGTGGCCGCCGCGAGCGCGGCCGGGGTCGGCGGGACGGGCGTGTCGAGCAGCGTGGGCCCGGCGATCCACTCGGCGACGAAGTACGGCGAGCGCGCCGGCATCCCGTCGACGGGCCCGCCCAGCCGACCGACGTCGAGCACACGGGGCAGCGAGCGGTGGTGGATGCGCGCCAGCTGCGCGAACTCGGCGAGGAGCAGGGACTCGCCGACCCCGACGGGGACGATCTTCAGCGCGCGCGCGGCCCCTGACGCCGTGTCGATCACGTGGAGCACGCGACCCGACGAGCCGACGCCGGCCGTCGCGATGCGCCGATAGCGCCCTTCGATGAGCGCAGCCGACAGATCCTCCGCGCCGGCCATGCAGGGATGACAACGGAGTTGCCTGAGTGTGTCAACGATATTGGCAGCGCCGCGTAATTCCGTCGGCAAATCACGTCGTGGTAATGTGGCTGCGTGTCGGATGACGAGCGGACGCGTCGTCGTCTCGGGGACGAGACGAAAGCCCGGATCGCCGACCTGTCATCTGGCTGGAGCGCCGCGGCGGCGCCTCCGATGACGCCCGAGGTGGACCCCGACCCGTCGCCACCCCCGCGGGCGAAGCCGCGCACCGTCCCGCCGCCGCCACCCGGGGCGCCCCGCCGGAGCGTCGCGTCGCCCACGGTGCCGCCGCCGCCCCCGCGGACCCGGCCGCCGTCTGCACCGCCTCCCGCGCGCGCGCGGGTCACCGCCGCGCCGGTGTTCCCGCAGCCCGCGCCCCCCGCGCCCCCACAGCTCGCGCCCCCGGCGCCGCCGCAGATCGGCACGCCACCCGTGCGGCCGTCGCGCTCGGGCAACATGAAGAGCGGGCCGACCGAGACCGGAACGTTCGACGCGGTCGGGACGATCGGGCCGGAGACGGGAACCGCGATCGCGCTACCGCCGGCACCAGGATCCGGCGCGACGTCCACGCCGCAGCCGCCGGCGGCGTTTCCCGCGTCCGCGCCGACCGCTCGCCGCATCGGTCCGAACACGATCGCCCCTGCCTCAGGGGCGCCAACGGCGGTGGCAGCCGCGCGCAGCGGCTCGACGCAATCGGCCACGATGGCGCCAAGCGCGGCACCGCCAACCGCGGTGGCACCCCCGCACAGCGGTTCAACGCGATCGCCGCCGATCGCGCCGAGCTCGGGGACTCCAACAGCGCTCGCGCCCTCGCGCAGCGGTCCGACGCAACCGCCGCCATTCGCGAAAGAGGGCGTACCCGCGGCCGTGCCGCTCCAGCGAAGTGGCGGGACCCTCCCGCCGCCCCGCAGCCTGCCGCCGCCGCGCAGCGCACCGGGACCCACGCGACCGCCCGTGCCGCGTGCCGGAAGCCCGACGCGTCCCCCGCTTCCCGAGGGCGCACCCGCGGTCGCGGCCGGGCCGTCCGAGCGCAGCGGACCGAACGCGATGAAGCAGAGCCTGTTCGCCGACTGGCCCGGCTCGACGCCGGCCGTGGAGTCGCGGCCGGTGATGGGAGCGGGCGTCGGCGGTTCCGCCACGACCGAACCCACGACCGAACCCACGACCGAACCCCGGAGTGACGCGACGGACGTGACGCCGCCTGTCGCGATGCCGGCGCCCGCGATCGCCGTCCCGACCGCCGTCCCGGCGCGCGCACGTGGCGAGGCGAGCGGAGGCACGCGGCCCCCGGCGTACAGCACCTCGATGGCGACGCGGACCTCCGCTGCCGCCGAGGCCGATGTGGCGGCGCGCAGCCACATCGCGATCGCCACGCGCTCGGAGCCCGCCGCCGCGCCGGTGCCGGCGGAGCGGCCCGACGCGACCGTCGCCGAGGTCCGTCACCGGCCGAGCGTGGCGCGACTCGAGACCCTCCCCGGCGAGCTCGTGGAGGACGACGAGTCGGGCACCCGCGAGCCGCAGGGCCGCGCCGACCGCAGCGCTCCGCAGCGCCCCGGCGTGCCGGTCGGCGAGTTCGATGCTGACCTCGCGACCCGCGTCGATGCGGTGCGCGTGCCGGTCGCGAGCATCAGCGGGATCCGGACCGACCCCGGCGTCCCCGCCACCGGCGCCCCGGACACGGTGACGTTCGAGCGTGGCGATCCCACGCTCGGGCCCGACGCGACGACTGCCGGGGGCGCGCACCGCCACTCGTCCGGGGCTCGCCTGCGCTCGGGGGCCGCCCTCCGGCGCAAGCGCGGCCTCGCCGGTGACGTGAGGTACGTCGCCACGGCGCTGTTTGGCGTGCGCCGCTCGAGCCGGGAGCTGGCGGTTCTCGAGACCCGCCAGGCGTCGTTGCAGACCTCGCGCAAGCGCCACCTCGTGACGCTCGGCCGCGCCGCGGTCACCGCCGACGCGCTCGAGCACCCCGCGCTCGCACGCGCGCGCGAGCAGATGTCCGAGATCGAGGACGAGCGCGGCCAGCACACGGCGCAGGTGCAGGCCGCAGACAGCGAGCTGATGCGGGTCCGCACCGACCGCAACGAGGCAGCTGCGGTCCATGTCCGGGCCTGCGCCGCGCTCGATGCCGAGCTCGCCGAGATCACGCGCAAGCTCGAGCCGCTCGAGAAGGAGGTGGCGGTGGCCACGAAGCGCGCCGGCGAGCTGCGCGACTCGATCGGCCGACTGCGGGGCAAGATCGTCGAGACCGAGGCCTCGCTCGTCTCGATCAAGGGCCAGAAGCTCGACCGCGCCGAGGTCCAGTCCGACATCGCCACGATGAAGGCCGACCTCGTCGCCGTGAAGCGCGACGAGCCCGAGCTCGCGAGCCGGCTCGACACTCTGAGCCCCCGGATCGCCGCCCTCGAGGCGCGGCGGGCGGAGACCAAGCTGCAGCGCGCCGAGCTCGAAGAGGCGGAGGCCCGCGACAAGAAGCGCGCCGAGGAGCTGCTGACGGCGATCGGCGCGAAGCGCGTCGTCGTCGATCGCGCGGCGGTGGATGCCGAGCAGCTGCGCGACAAGATCCTGCTCGCGCTCGGGGAGCAGCTCTACGTCGACCGGCCCGATGACCTGCGCTACGAGCTCGCGCCCGTCGACGCGATCGACGTCGAGCTCGGCGTGGCGGGCCGCCGCAGCATGGAGATCCGGGAGATCCTCGACAGTCTGGACCGCTGGAAGCTCGTGCGCGGTGTCGCGGTGCTCCTGGTCACGATCGCCGCCGTCCTGGGGTTCGGGTGGTGGCTGTACGTCGCGCTGGGGTAGCGGCTCGGGCTCGGCCGGGCGCGGGCGCGGCCTCGGCCTCGGAGAGGTCAGCGCACGAGCGCGTCGAGCCGGCCGAGCGCCGCGAGCATGATCGCGACCCGGGCGGCGCCGAGCAGGAGGCCCAGCGCCCCGAGCGTCATCGCCCCCGCGCCCGCGAGGCGCGACGCCCCCGGGTTCGCGCGGCGCGCGTAGGCGACCCGGCCGAGGCCGACAGCGCCGATCCCGCAGCCCATGGCGACGTACGGACCCGGCGTGACCACCAGCGCGGCCGCGAGGGCAACCCCTGCGAGGACGAGTGCGAGCCGGGCCACGACCAACGCTAGCCAACTAAACGCGCGGGCTCCAGTTTCTATGCTAAAGGCGCGTCGTGACCGACGATCTCGTGCCGACCCCGGCTGGGGCAACCCCTGCCGGCGCAGCCGACGGCGAGGGGACGTCGGGAGCCGACGCCCTGCGCTCGGGCTTCTGCGCCATTGTCGGGCTCCCGAACGTGGGTAAGTCCACGCTTCTCAACCGGATCTTGTCCCGACACCTCGTCGCGGTCTCCGCCAAACCGCAGACCACGCGCGATCGCATCCTGGGCGTCCACGCGGTCGACCTCCCGGGCGAGACGCCGGGCCACGCGCAGATCGCCTTCGTCGACACGCCGGGCGTGCAGGACGGTCGCGGGCCGCTGCGCCGCTACATGCGCGACGCCGCGATCGCCGCCGCCACCGATGCCGACGTGGTCCTCATGATGGTCGATGCCACCGACCGCCGCGGCCGGGTGCCGGACCGCCTCCGCGCCGAGGATGCCTCGGCCCTGCGGGACGCCGCCCGCCTGCACCCCATGGTGATCGGGCTCAACAAGGTCGACCGCGTCGGCAAGCCCGAGCTCCTGCCCGTGATGGAGCTGTGGGCCGCGTCGATGCCTGGCGCCGAGGTCATCCCCATCTCCGCGGCGGATGGCCACAACGTGGACGTGCTCGTCCGCGCCGTCGGTCGGCTCCTCCCCGAAGGCCCGCAGCTGTTCCCGCGCGACATGGTCACCGACCGCACGCCGCAGTTCCTCGCGCAGGAGATCATCCGCGAGCAGCTCTATCACCAGCTCGGCCAGGAGCTGCCGTACGCGTGCGCCGTGCAGATCGAGTCGTGGTCCGTGAAGACCAACGGTGACCTCGCCATCGCGGCGGTCATCATCGTGGAGCGCGACTCCCAGAAGCCGATCGTCGTCGGGCGCGCGGGGTCCCGCATCCGCGAGCTCGGCATCGCGGCCCGCGAGGCGCTGACCCAGGAGCTCGGCAAGACCGTGCATCTCTCCCTGTTCGTGAAGGTCCTCGAGGAGTGGAGCAACGCCGCTGCGCAGCTCAAGCGCCTCGGTTACGGGGAGGGCGCGCAGTGAGCGCGACTTCGCCACTCGTCGCGGTGATCGGCCGGCCGAACGTCGGCAAGTCGACGCTGTTCAACCGCCTGGTCGGCGGGCGCCCCGCGCTCGTGCACGACACGGCCGGGCTGACCCGCGATCGCCGCTACGGGGAGACCGAGTACTTCGGTCAGGAGCTGCGGCTCGTCGATACGGGCGGGCTCGATACGGATGCCGGGCGCGACGTCATCGGCGCGGGCATTCACCGGCAAGCCATGCGCGCGATCGGCGAGGCGGATGCGCTCCTCCTCGTGGTCGACGCGCGCGTGGGGCTCACCGCGGTGGATCACGATCTGGCGCGGCAGCTGCGCGCGACCGGCAAGCCGGTGTTTCTCGCGGTGAACAAGATCGATCACGACGTGAACGAGAGCCTGGTCCACGACTTCCACCGGCTGGGGCTCGGCACCGCATTCGCGATCTCCGCCGCCCACGGCCGGGGCATCGACGCGATGCTCGAGGCGATTGCGGAGGCCATCGCGCCGCCGCGCGCGCCGAAGCCAGAGTCCGAGGAGCCGGAGTTCGAGCCGTACCCGGACGACGACGAGACCGACGGCGACGACGAGAGCGACGACGACGGCGCCGACGCGGCCGGTGATCACGCGAACGCGACAGGGCCCTCCGAATACGCGGGTGCCAATGGCGACGACGCACCGATCGCGGTGGTGCCACGGCGCTTCCGCGAGCCCGTCGGGCCCGTGCGCGTCGCGTTCGTCGGGCGCCCGAACGCCGGCAAGTCGTCGCTGACGAACCGGCTGATCGGCGAGGAGCGCTCCCTCGTGCACCACGCCGCAGGCACGACCACCGACCCGGTGGACACGCTGTTCTCGATCGGTGGCCGCGATTACAAGCTCGTGGACACCGCCGGGATCCGCCGCAAGGCGAAGATCGACGCCGATATCGAGAAGCTCGCGGTCACGATGGCGATCAGCCAGATCTCGCGCTGCGACGTCGCGGTGCTCGTGATCGACGCCGAGGTGGGCCCCGCCGAGCAGGACGCCCGCATCGCCGGCATGGTCGAGGAGTCGGGCCGCGCGCTGGTGATCGCTTTGAACAAGTCGGACACGATCAGCGGCGACACGGCGAAGCGCGCGCTGCGCGAGCTCACGACGGATACGTTCCATTTCCTCACCTGGGCGCCCGTCACGATGCTGTCGGCGCAGCGCGGCGACGGCGTCGATCGCCTGCTCGACCTCGTCGATCAGGTGAAGAAGGAGCACCGCCGCCGCATCCCGACGGCGCAGCTCAACAAGTTCTTCGCCGACGTGATCCAGGAGATGCCGCCCCCGCTGTTCCAGGGCAGCGCGATCCGCATCAACTACATCACGCAGGCCGCCTCGCGGCCGCCCACGTTCGTGCTGTGGACCAACAAGCCGGACGGGCTGTCGCCCTCGTACAAGCGGTTTCTCTCGAACCGTCTGCGCGAGCGCTACGGCTTCCGCGGCACTCCGATCCGCATCGCGGTGAAGGCGAAGAAGGACCGGCACGACAAGGAGTAGGCCGGGATCTGAGGGCGGAGGGCGCTGAGGGCGGGGGGCGCTAGAAGAAGCCCCAGCGCAGCGTGCCCCGCACACCGGCGGTCACCACCGTCACGTCGCCGGCGAAGCTCGCCACGCGCACCTCGAGGCCGAGCGAGCGGCTCCTGGACAGCAGGTCGTCGACGCCGCCGCCGAGCACCAAGACGAGATCCGCACCGCCGGGCAGTGGTCCGCCGCGGGTGACCACGCCGCCGACCCCGGCGAAGCCGTACGGCACGTACTTCAGGATGTCGAGCCGCGCGACGAGCGCGACATCGGCCACGCCCGCGTACGACGTGGTCGACTGGTCCATCTGGGCGCCGCCGTGGAACACGCCGCCGGTGAGCTCCGCGCGCAGCCCGAAATCGGTGCCGAGCATGCGCTCGTAGCCGAGCGTCAGCCCCGCGCCGCGATCGGAGGCGAGGGCGGGACCGGGCAGCGACGGGTCCTCGTTCACGCCGACCGTCGAGAACGCCGCATAGCTCGCGGTCACCGACAGGGCCCGCTCGTCGTCGGCCCGCGCCGCCCCGGCAGCCACGCCCAGGAGCGCGCCAGTCGCCAACCAGCAGGGCAGGGCTCTCACGCGCCCATTGTAGGCACGTCGCCGGCAAGTTGCAGGCGGGTTGCAGGCAACTCGGGCCCGCGCGCATCGGTCCAAGGGTGCGAATTGACGCGAACTCGCCCCCGGTGCTACATCCGCGAGAACTCCGATGGCCGACGCTCCAAAACCTGCCTCCACGCCCAAAACGGTCCAGCACGTCGGCGGCGAGTCGCTGGTCGAGCGACTGCTGCCGCACGTCAAGCAGATCGGGATCGGCGTGATCGTGCTCGCCGTCGCGCTGTCCGCCTACTTCGGCTACCGCGCCCACCAGCGTGGGGACCAGGCGGATGCCACCGCGCGCTTCACGAAGGTGAACGCGCTCGCGCTGCGTCCGATCGAGGCGCCGCCTGCGGCCCCGCCGGCCGCCGACCCTGCCGATCCGACGCATCCGGCGACGCCGCCGGCGCCTCCTGTCGTCGACCCGGATCATCCGACGTTCCCGGACCGCGCCACGCGGGCCACGGGCGTCCTGTCGGAGCTCGGCGCGGCGGGCAACCAGACCGGCGGCCACGCGTTTCGCGCCGGCTTCCTGATGGATGCGGGCAAGCTCGACGAGGCCATCGCGGAGTACAAGGCCGGCTCGACGGGCGAGGACATCGAGGCGGTGCTCTGCCGCGAGGGTCTCGGGCTCGCGTACGAGGCGAAGGGCATGGCCGCGACGGACGCGGCGCAGAAGCAGCAGAGCTACGAGGCCTCGCTCGCGGCGTTCACGTCGATGCAGGTCGATCCGACGGGACCGCGCTATGCGTACGCGCTGTACCACCAGGGGCGCCTCCAGGAGACGCTCGGCAAGAAGGCCGAGGCCAAGGCGACGTTCGAGAAGGTGAAGGGGCTCGACGACACGAAGCACGAGCTCGCGGGTCTCGTCGCCAAGCGACTGGCAGCGCTCGGAGCCACGTGAGCAACGGAGTCACCGGTCGCTTCGGCGCGGCAGCGGTGACCGTGGCCGCCGCGCTGGCGGCGCTCGGCACGCTCGGCGCGTGCACGGCCGCGCAGCTGCAGCACGCCGATGCGATGAGCCCGGCACCGCGCGAGCCGCTCGGCGAGGACCGGCTGTCCCTGCGGTGGAAGTTCGTGACGGCCGACCGGCTGACCGAGATCGATCCGCAGGAGTTCGCGGTCGCCGCCGTCGCGGGCGACTGGGTCTTCATCGGGTCGCAATCGGGCATGTTCTTCGCCCTGAACGCGAACACCGGCGCCGTCCGCTGGAAGGCGCGGCTCGGCGCGGTCACGAGCCAGCCCGTGGTGGTCGGCTCGATCCTGTACCTCGGCACGTCGGACGGCACGCTGATGGCGCTCGACTCGCAGACTGGCGTCGAGAAGTGGCGTTACCAGAGCCGCGGGCCGGTCTCGCGGCCTCCCGTCGTCACGATCGATCTCGTCGTGTTCTCGAACGAGGCCGACCAGGTCGTCGCGCTCGATGCAATCACCGGGAAGTTCCGCTGGCAGTACAAGGGCGAGACCCCCGAGGAGTACACGCTGCGAGGGCACGCCGGCGTCGTGATCGACGGCGAGCGGATCTTCACGGGCTTCTCGAACGGCACGCTCGTCGCGCTGCGCAAGGATACGGGCTCGGTCGCGTGGTCCACCTCGCTCAAGGCCGAGGCCGACCGGTTCATGGATGTGGACGCGACGCCCATCGTCGTGAAGGACCGGGTGTACGCGACGTCCTCGTCGGGCGGCGTGTACGCCCTCGACAAGGCGACGGGGCTCGTCCGCTGGCGACTGCCGTTCTACGACGCGGTCGCCCCGAGCTCGTCGGGCAACATCGGCGGGCTCGCGAGCGACGGCAAGGCGATCTACGTGAGCGTCGCCGACCTCGGCACGTATGCGGTCGACCTCGGCGGCAACGTGATGTGGCGCATCGGCGCGAAGGGCGGCGGCGAGCCGGCCGAGCCCGTCCTGTGGAATGACATGGTGATCTACTCGCTCGCGCACGACGGGATGTTCCTCACCGACAAGCGCAGCGGCGAGACGCTCGAGTACTTCGATCCCGGCGACGGCATCTCCGCTGCGCCCGTGGTCACGTCGGATGGCCGCCTGTTCGTGCTCTCGAACCGCGGCATCCTGTACGCGTTCGACGTCGACTGACGCGACCGGGCCCGCAGTGACTACAGCGGATCGGCGAACGGCGCGGCCGGTCGGGCGATCAGGTAGCCCTGCAGCAGGTCGCACCCGAGCGCGACGAGCACCTCGGCCTCGGCCTCCGTCTCGACGCCCTCGCCGATGACCTTCGTGCCCTGCTGGCGGCACAGGTCGACCACCGAGCGGACGAGGCGCTGCTTCATCGGGTGCTTCTCGACGTCACGCACGAGCGACATGTCGAGCTTCACGAAGTCGGTGTCGAGCGGACTGAACGTGCCCATGCGTGCATGCCCTCCGCCAAGGTCATCGATCGCGATCCGGAACCCCAGATCGCGGAGCTCGGCGACGCGGTAGCGCATGTCGCTCTGGCCCTCGAGCGAGGTGCGCTCTGTGATCTCGAGGACCACGCGGCCCGCGACCTTCGACAGCGGCGAGAACGGCGACGTCAGCTGCTTGTCGAACAGGTCGAGCAGGTGAAGGTTGATGAACACCACCCCACGCTCGATCGGCGAGGCGGCGATGACCTTCGCAGCGTTCGCCCGCACGGCCCGGCCGAGCGTCGGGATGCGCTCGAGGCGCTCCGCGGCATCGAGGATGGCTCCCGGATGCGGCAGCGACTCGTCGAGCGAGCGCAGCAGCGCTTCGTACCCGAAGCGAGCGCGGTTGCTCGCGTGGACGATCGGCTGGAAGTGCATCACCAGCGAGGCGAGGCACCGATCGAGCTTGTCCTCGAGGTCGCGAAGGTCGGTCGCGGCCGTCACCGGAAACTTAGCGTAGCAGACGCGCGAGCATTAACAGAGGCGGCGCAGGTGCTCGCGAAACTCGGCGACGACGAGCGACGCGGGGTGCCGGTCGAGCTCGGCCGCGATCCCGTCGTCGACGACGGGGAGGTCCAGCACGAGGCGATACATCATCAAACACGCGCGTGAGGACAGCGGGATGAACCGAGCCTCACCGCTCATCACCACGTTCGAGGTGATGGGCGTCGTCCAGGTGGTCACGAGCGCCTTGGCGTCGTACGCGTACTCGAGCGTGTAGCCGAGCGAGCCGCGGTCGAGCTTGCGCATGAACGCCACCCGGGCCGGGCGCTGGTCGGGACCGCGCGAGAGCACCTTGGCGCTCTGGACGAGCGGGAGCCACCGTGGCACCTCCACGGCGTCCGCGAAGACCTCGTACGCCACCTGAGCGCTCACCGTCAGGGTCGTCGAGACCTCGCTGGTGAGGGGAGTCGTGGGAGCAAACGCGAAGGCAGTGGCGACCATGGGATGACTTCCTGTGAGGGCTGCCCGAGTGGGCCGGGGACGCTCCCAGCTCTAGAGCAACCGCGATGCCGAACGGGCGCTCACGCCACACCATGTAGTTCCGCACGGTTGGCGTGTCCGGGGTCCGATCTCGTCGGCTACCGCGCTAGCCGCCGGCGGCGCGGGCATCCGCTGACCGCGGTCCTCAGGCCCGGTGCCTCCAGGCCCCGCTGGCGCACGCGGTCCGTCCCGTGGCGCGTTCTGCGAGGCGCAGATGGCGTCGCGCGGATCCAGCTCGCGTCAGGGGACCGCGCCCGGATCGATCGCGCCTCGTGCGGGATCGCTGGATTCCTTCGCGGGCACGGGCGGTTGGCACTGCGGGCACGACCACGTCCAGCGAATGGTAGGGCTGCCGAGCTGGTAGCACTCGATGGGAGTGCCGCACCGGCGGCACGCCTTGCCGGTGCGACCGTAGACGAAGTAGCGGTCGTCGCCGGGGCGATCGCCTGCGAGCCGCTCGCGGGTCGTGCGTGGGCCCGCGCCGAGGTTGTCCATCATCAGCTCGCGGCCGGTCGTGTAGAGATCGTCGAGCTCGCGCGCCGACAGATCCCGCACGCGCGTCCGCGGATCGACGCCGCGCAGGAACAGGACCTCGGACTTGTAGACGTTGCCGAGTCCGGCGGCGACGCGCTGATCGAGCAGGACGTCGGCGATCATGCGCTCGGGCTGGCCGGTGGCGCGGGTGGCCGCGGCGACTGGATCGAAGTCGTCGTGCAGCACGTCGGGTCCGAGCGAGGCGATCGCGAGGCCTCGCCGCGGTGCGCGCCGGTGCGAGATCTCGACGGTCGGCGTGGTGAGCCACAGATACACGCCCACGTCCGTGTGGAGCGCGAGCGACACGCGGCCCGGTGACGTCCGGGCGAGCACGGCCTCGCCTTCGACGCGCGCATAGGCCCGGACGCGGCCGTTCATACCGAGGTGCATCCGTAAGTACGCGCCGTCGTCCAGCGTGATCACGAGGTGCTTGCCGTGCGCGTCGACCGCGGTGACGGTGCGGCCCGCGATGTCGCGCAGAAGGCCCTGGGTGGTGACGCGGAGCAGCTGCTTGCCGACGAGGCCCGGGCCGAGCTTCGCCGCCACCTTGTAGATGGAGTCGCCCTCCGGCATCAGTTCAGGCCCGCGGCGGCCGCGTCGCCGGTCGCGGCGTCGTCGTCGTCGCTGTCATCCGGGTCGGGCTCCTCGGACGGCGTGTGGCCGACGGGCAGGGCGGGGCCGACCTGCGCGGGGCCCGCGGGGACGCCGGGCACGGCGCCGCGCACGACGAGCCCGCGGTAGTCGAGGCGCGCTCCGGAGGCGATGAGGCCGCGCGCGAGGGGCGACTCGGCGACGGCCACGCCATCGATCGTCTCGACGAGGATCTCGCGGCGCCGCAGCCTCGCGGCCACGCGCGGCAGGCCGACGGCGAGCGCGAGCTCGATCGTCTCGACGGGGAGCGCGGCGGTCGTGACGCGCTTGCCCTTGGGCTCGAGCCACACGGCGAGCTCGCCCTCGACGAGGATCGCGGTGGCGCCCACGCGGCGCGCCGGCCTCACCGCCGGGTCCGTCAGCGGGGGCCAGGGCAACACGCTGCCCCAGGCGAGCCCCGGATCGACGGCCGCGACCACGTCGATGCGCGGCGCGCTGCCGCGGGATGCCTCGCGTAGCCGATCGATCGCGCCCGGCCACGCGAACTGCGCTCCCTCGAGGCTCTCCACGAAGTAGCCGCGCCGCACGGAGCCCGCGTCCTCCATCGCGCGGAGCACGTCGCCCACGACCGCGAAGCCGCCCGGCAGATCGTCGGATCGCGCGCCGGCACGGCTCGCGATTCCCCAGCGCTCGAGCAGCGCGGTCGCGAGGGCGTGCCCACGCACCGTGCCGCTCGCCGCCGCTCCGAGCGACGCCACGAGGGACCAGCGCCCGCCGAACGTCGCGTTCGGATTGACGCGCCGGCCCGCCTTCACTCCGATCGAGCGCAGCGGCGCGAACGTGTCGTTCGTGATCGCGCCGGACCACACCAGGTCCCACAGCGCGGTGGTGATCGTCGTGCGCGCCGATTCGCGCGGTACGAGGGACGCCACCGCGCCCTCGATCGCGACGAGGAACGACGCGCCGCTGGTCCGCAGGTGCTCGACGATCGCCTCGTGGACGGACGACGGATTCGCGACGGGCTGAGCCTCCGGGGCGAGGGCGAGCGCGCGGTCGCGGCGCAGCAGGATGATCCGGCCATCGCGGGACCCGAGCGAGCCCTCGCCCACCCAGACCAGCTCACCGGCTGCGCCGAGCTCGTCGAGCATGCGCGGGTGGTAGTCGGCGATCCGCGCCGGCAGGATCCGTGTCTCGAGCTCGGAGAACGGGAGCGCCACGCCCTCCAGGCGGCCGATCGCGTCGCGCAGGGCCCCGACGCCGCGCCGCGGCTGATCGAGCCCGTGCCACCGCGGCAGGAACGCCGCGTACTGCGCCGCGCTGACGGGGGCCACCTGCGCCCGGAGCCGGGCGAGCGTGCGGCGCCGCAGCTGGCGCATCACCTCGGGGTCGCAGGCGTCCTTGCCGGTGCCGCCGGGCCGCAGCTCGCCGCGGATGAGCTGGTTGCGCGCCTCCAGCAGCGCGAGCAGCGGCTCGATCTGCGCGACGGGCAGCCCCCAGCGCGCGGCGGGCTCGGCGGCCGTGAACATCGCGTGGGTGCGGGCCCAGCGGCCGACGAGCGTGACCAGCGGCTGCGCGACCGAGGGCTCCAGGAGCGCGGACGCCAGGCCCGGCGGGAGCACCACGCCGAGCGCATCGCGGTAGCGCGCGGCATCCTCGGCGGCGACGAACCGCTCGACGCCGGCGATGCGCACGGTCGCGATCCGGCGGGCGGACACGAGCGCGTCGACGATCTTGTCCGGGTCGGTCAGCGGCGAGGTCGGATCGATCGCGGTGCGCGCCGCGATCTCGGCGCGATCGAGGTCGCCGAGCCGCCGCAGCAGATCGTGCACCTCGTCGACGCTGCGCGCCTTGCGGTCGTCGGCGAGCTGCTGCAGCTCGGCCTCGAGGTCCGCGATGACGTCGGGATCGAGCAGGTCGCGCAGCTCGCCGCCGCCGATGAGCTCGCGGAGCAGGTTGCGGTCGAGCGTCAGCGCCTGCGCCTTGCGCTCGGCGAGCGGCGCGTCGCCCTCGTAGAGGAACGCGGCGACGTAATCGAACACGAGCGAGCGCGCGAACGGCGACGCGGAGTCCGTCACGGCCGGCTCGATGCGAATCGCGCGCGAGCGGATGTTGCGCAGCACGTCGACGAGCGCGGGGAGGTCGAACACGTCGCGCAGCACCTCGCGGTAGGTCTCGAGCGTCACCGGGAACGCGGGGAAGCGCAGGGCCACGCCCATGAGCTGCTGGGCGCGCAGGCGCTGCGCCCACAGCGGCGTCCGCATGCCCGGGCGGCGCCGCGGCAGGAGCAGAGCGCGCGCGGCGTTCTCGCGGAAGTGCGTCGCGAACACGCTCGAGCGCGCCAGCTCCTCGACGAGGATATTCTCGATCTCGTCGGGATCGGGGATCAGCTGGTCGTCGTGCGGCAGCACGTCGCCGTCGGCGAACCGCATCGCGATGCCGTCGTCGGTCCACAGCGGGTGGATCGGGTAGCCGAGGTCCGCCTCGAGCTGCTTCGCGAGCACGAGCGCCCACGGCGCGTGGATCCGGCTGCCGAACGGCGTCAGGATGCAGATGCGAACGTCGCCGAGCTCGTCGCGAAACCGCTCGATCGTGATCGCGCGGTCGGTCGGGATCGACGCGGTCGCCGCGCGCTGGTCCGCCAGGTACTTGATGAGGTTGTCGGCGGCGTACGCATCGAGCCGGTAGTCGGCCTGCAGCCACGCCCGCGCCCCGTCGACGCCGATCTCCTCGTCCGCGAGCTTGGTGTCGAGCTCGCGGCAGAACGCGCCGAGCGCCACGCCGAGCTCGATGGGCCGGCCGGGACCCTCGCCGCGCCAGAACGGCATCTTGCCGGGCTGTCCCGGGGCCGGCGACACGATCACCCGATCGCGCGTGATGTCCTCGATCCGCCACGTCGACGCCCCGAGGATGAACGTCTCGCCCTTGCGGCTCTCCGCCACCATCTCCTCGTCGAGCTCGCCGATCCGGGGGCCGGTCCCCAGGTGCACGGCGTACGTGCCGCGGTCGGGAATCGTGCCGCCCGACATGATCGACAGCAGCCGCGCGCCCTTGCGGCCGACGAGCACGTCCGTCTGCCGGTCCCACGTGAGCCGCGGCCGCAGCTCCGCGAACTCGTCCGACGGGTAGCGCCCGGCCAGCATGTCGAGCACGCCGACCAGGGCTTGCCGGGACAGCTCCTTGTAGCTTGCCGTCCGCCGGATCACGCGCTCGAGATCCGCGACCGCCCACGGCTCGACGGCGACCATCGCGACGATCTGCTGCGCGAGCACGTCGAGCGCGCTGTCGGGCACGCGGATCGACTCCACCTCGCCCTCGAGCATCTTCTTCGCGACGACGGCCGCCTCGAGCAGATCGCCGCGGAACTTCGGCATGATCCGGCCGATCGACACGCCGCCCACGTGGTGACCGGCGCGGCCGATGCGCTGCAGGCCGCGCGATACGGCGCCCGGCGACTCGACCTGGACCACCAGGTCGACCGTCCCCATGTCGATCCCGAGCTCGAGCGAGCTCGTCGCGACGATCGCGCGCAGCCGGCCGCCCTTGAGCGCCTCCTCGATCTCGAGCCGCTGGTGGCGCGCCACGGAGCCGTGATGCGCGCGCACGAGCTCCACCTCCGGCGTCGCATGACCGCCGGCGATCGCGAGCTCCGAGAGCTGCTGCGAGGCGCGCTCCGCGAGCCGGCGCGAGTTCACGAACACGATCGTCGTGCGGTGCGCGAGGATGAGCTCGAGCAGGCGAGGGTAGATCACGCCCCACATGCCCTGGCCCGCACCCTGGTCGCGGGAACTGCTGTCGGATTGCGATGACTCGAGCGACTTCGGCTCGAACGACCGCGGGCGCGACGCCTCGGCCTCCATGTCGGGCGATGGCACGATGATCTGGAGGTCCATCGAGGGCTTCGCGCTCGCGTCGATGATCTCCACCGGGCGGTCACCGCCGAGGTACTTCGCGACCTCCGTCAGCGGCCGCTGCGTGGCTGAGAGGCCGATCCGTTGTGGGTCGGGGTTCCCGGCCGCCGTCACCAGGTAGGACAGGCGCTCGAGCGTGAGCGCCAGGTGGATGCCGCGCTTGGTCGGCGCCAGCGCGTGGATCTCGTCCACGATGATCGTGTCGACGGCGGTCAGGCGTTCGCGCGAGCGGCCCGCGAGCATCAGGTAGAGCGACTCGGGCGTCGTGATCAGGATCTGACCTGGCGCCTTGCGCTGGCGCTCGCGCTCCTTGGGCGGCGTGTCGCCGGTGCGAACATCGGCCGTGATCGACTGGGCGCCGCCCAGGGCCTGGAGGCCGGCCAGCGGCGCCCGCAGGTTGCGCTCGACGTCGTACGCGAGCGCCTTGATCGGTGACACGTAGACCACGCGGGTCTCGCCCGGCGGGCTCGCATTCCGGGACAGCCGATCGAGGCAATACAGGAACGCCGCGAGCGTCTTGCCGCTGCCGGTGGGCGCCAGCATGAGCGTGTGAGCACCCGACGCGATGCTCGCCCAGCCGCGCGCCTGCACCGGCGTCGCGGCGGCGAAGCTCGCGCTGAACCAGCGCCGCGCGAGGTCGCCGAACGGTGAGAGCGCGTCCGCGGTCACGGGCGGACCTTAGCAAGCGTTCGCCGGGCGCCCAGACCAGGTCGCGGGCCTTACCGTGGGTTCATGGGGACTTGCGGGTCGTTGAGTTGACATAATACTGATTCTGCGACGCGACCAATGGCGATAGCGGCGATGCCGTTGGCCCGATTGCGGATGGACCGGCGGCAGCGCCTACGACGTGAGCGTCAGGCCGAGCCGGCCGATCTCTTCGACCGTCAGGCCGGACGACGCCTCGATCGTGACGGTGGCGGCCCGCCCCGTCCCGATCTCGGCCGCCGAGATCTCGAGGATCCCGTCCGCGTCCATCGTGAAGCTGACCTCGACCTTGGTCTGGCCCCGCGGCGCGGCGCGCAGATCACCGAGTACGAAGCGTCCGAGCCGCCGGTTGCGCGACGCCAGCTCGTGCGCGCCCTGATAGATCTCGATCGCCACGAAGGTCTGGGCGTCCTCGGTCGTCGCGAAGGTCTTCTTCGCCCGGGTCGGGATGCTCGTGTTCGCCGTGATCACGACGCTCATCCGGTCGCCCGCGACCTTCACGCCCATGTTGTGGGGCGTCACGTCGAGCAGCACCACCTCCTGAAGCTCGCCGCCCATGATCCCCGAGTGCACCGCGGCGCCCATGGCCACGATCTCGTCCGGGTTCACGCCCTTGCTCGCGGGCTTGCCGAAGATCTGGACCGCCTTCTCCTGCACGACCGGCATCCGCGTCATGCCACCGACCAGCAGCACCTGATCGATGTCGGCCGGCGTGCAGTGCGCATCGCTGAGGGCCTTGAGGCACGGGGCCTCGAGCCGCGCGAGCAGCCCCTTGCACGCCCGCTCGAGCTGGCCGCGCTCGAGCTCGCGGATCAAATGGATGGGCCCTGCCGAGCCCGCCGCGATGAACGGCAGGTTCACATCGGTCGTCATCGCGGACGACAGCTCGATCTTCGCGCGCTCCGCCGCCTCCTTGAGGCGCTGCAGCGCGACCGAGTCCTTGCGCAGGTCGAGCCCGTGCTCGGATGCGAACGCGTCGGCGAGCACGTCGATGATCATGCGATCGAAGTCGTCGCCGCCGAGCGTGGTGTCGCCGTGCGTGGACAGCACCTCGAACACGCCGTTCTCGATCGCGAGGATCGAGATATCGAACGTCCCGCCGCCGAGATCGAACACGGCGAGCCGCTGGTTCACCTGGTGCTGCACCCCGTACGCGAGCGCCGCGGCCGTGGGCTCGTTGACGATCGCGCGGACCGTCAACCCGGCGATCGCGCCTGCATCCTTCGTGGCCTGGCGCTGCACGTCGTCGAAGTACGCAGGCACGGTCACGACCGCTTCGCGAACGGGCTCGCCGAGGTAGTCCTCCGCCACGCGCTTCATTTTCGCGAGCACGTGCGCCGAGATCTCCTGCGGGGACCGCGGGGTCCCGGCGACGTCGACCCACGCATCGCCATTCTTGGCGGGGACGATCGTGTACGGCAGCCGGCTGGCCAGGTCCTGGACTTCGGGCTCGTTCGCCTTGCGACCGATCAGCCGCTTCGCGCCGAAGACGGTGCGCTGGGGATTCGTGACCATCTGGCGCTTGCTCGCCGCGCCGACCACGACGTCACCGTCGGCGTTCCACGACACCATCGAGGGGGTCGTGCGACCGCCCTCCTGGTTGTGGATCACGATCGGCTCCCTGCCCTCGAGAACCGCGACGCACGAATTCGTCGTGCCGAGATCGATCCCGATGACGCGTGCCATCCCTGCCCGCGACTATACGCGCGCGGAAGTGCGGGCCGCTATCGCCGGCGGGTGAACAGTTCGGCCAGGGCCGTCTTCGCGGGGGCGAGGTCGGGGTCGAGCTGGAGCGCCCGGTCGAGCTCGACGCGGGCTTCGTCGATCCGGTGCTCGAGCTGGGCCTTGCGGCCTTTGACGTAGGCGAGCAACGAGTGGAACCGCGGCGAGGCCGGCTGCCGGGCGATCAGGGCCTGGAGGTTCACCCGGGCCGCATCCCACTGGCCGCGGGTGATGGCGTCGTGCACGGCCGCGAGCTCGGGCTCGCCGGGGCGCAGCGTCGTCGGTGGGACCGGAATCGTCGCCGCGGCCCCCGGCTTCGCCACGGCCGGATATCCACCGGTCCCGAGGCGCCCGCTCGCGGCCGGTCCCGACGCTCCGAAGCGAACCGTGCTCGCGACGGAGGACGTTCCGATCGTCGGGGCGGGACCCGCCGCCGGTGCCGTGGTCCTCACCGGTGCTGGCGATGCGGCGGTGGCGGGCGGCGGCGTGCGCGTCGGGGAGCGCTCGGTGCCGGCCGGGAATGTGCGCGGCGCGGGAGGGCCGTTGGCACGGACCGCGGGGATGGGCCCCGTGATCGGCCGTGCGGGCGGCGGCGCCGGGTTCGGACGCGACGACGCCCCGGGCTGCGGGCTCGGGCTCGTGGTCAGCGGGCGCGCCAGCACGGCACTCCGGTCCGTCGGTCGCTGCGATGGCGGCATCGGCGCGGAGGCCATCGTGGCGATCGGGCCCGTCGGCGCGGCCGCCGCGGCGAAGCTCGGCAGCGGTCCCGTCGACGTTCGCGACAGGATCGGTCCCGTGGTCGCACGGCCCGATGCAGACGCCGACGCTGGCGCCGACGTCGCGGCCGTCACGGCGAGCGGACGTGGCGCCGCCCGGACGCCCTTGGCCAGGCTGTCGTGGGCCGCACGGAGCTCGAGGAACGCCTCGTTCGCGAGCCGCTGCACGTCGTGCGACATCCGCCCGTACTTGGCCGGGTGGAACGTCTTGGTCAGCTCGAGGAACGCGCCCCGGATCTCGGCGAGCGACGCATTCGCACCGATCCCGAGCGCCTCGTGCGGGTCGCGCGTCAGGCGCTCTCGCATCGAAGCGAGGAGCTGGCGCGCCTGGAGCTCGGCTGCGTCGGACACCGGAAGGTCATCCTAGCGCACTCGCCGGGGCGGCGTCACGACCCAGTTCGCGGGGTTCCGCAGGACCGCGACGACCCATGGTATCCCACACCGGTGGTCGACGTGATTCCTCCCCGCGATGCCGAGGAGGTCCTGCGCGTGCTCGAGGAGATCATCGGCGTCGTCTCGCACGATCTGCGCAATCCCCTGGGCACGATCCTGATGGGGGCCTCGACGCTGCTCCACGGCGCCGACCCGCACGATCCGAAGCTGGCGCGCATCCGGGGCGTCGCGGACCGCATGCACCGCCAGGCGGAGCGCATGGCGCGCCTGATCGGCGATCTCGTGGACTTCTCCGCGATCCTCGGGAAGCGATTCACGGTCGCGGCGAAGCCGTCGGACCCCGCGCGCGTGCTCGAGGCGGCGGCCGTGGCGCTCGCACCCTTGTGCGTCGACCGCGGCATCGAGCTCAGCACCTCGCTCGATGGCGCGGGCGCAGGCGAGCTACCGCCGATCGAATGTGATGGCGAGCGCGTCGTGCAGCTCGCGCTCGTGCTCGGGGCGGCCGGGCTGAAGGTCGCCCCGAGAGCGAGCACGATCGCGCTCCGGTTCGAGCCCGAGGCCGGTGGCGCTCGCTTCTCCGTGGTCCTCCCCCTGCCCGCGATCACCAACGCGGAGCTGCCCCGGCTGTTCGACCGCGGCTGGCGAATCGCCACGCCGGGATACACCAGCGCGTCGTTCGCGTTCACGCTCGCCGCGGGCATCGCCGAGGCCCACGGGGCCCACGCGCGCGCGGACCGCGTCGGGGACGTCGGGGCCGGCACGATCGCGATCTCCATGGCGTTCAAGCCCGCGACCCCCGCCGCATAGGCCGGCGAGCCGGCACGAGGCGCGCGTACACTGGGGCGTGCCCAAGCGTCTCACCCCCAGCGACACGATGTTCCTGTACGGCGAGTCGCGCGAGACGATGATGCATGTTGCGGGGCTCTTGCCGTTCACGCCGGCGCCGCACACGAAGCCCGATCACCTGCGGCATCTGATGGACGAGCTCCGCCAGGGCGTCGTGGTGCAGCGCCCGTGGAACCAGCGGCTCGCGCACCCCGACGGCCTGCGCAACCCGCTCCAGTCGTGGATCGACGAGCCGAACGTCGACATCGAGTATCACGTGCGGCGCACGGCCCTGCCCTCGCCCGGTGACGAGCGCGAGCTCGGCGTCCTCGTCTCCCGGCTGCACGGGTACCCGATCGATTTTCATCGGCCGCCGTGGGAAGCGCACCTGATCGAAGGGCTCGAGGGCGGTCGGTTCGCGCTGTACGTGAAGATCCACCACTCGCTGGTCGACGGCTTCTCCGCGATGCGGCTGCTCGCGGGGGCGCTCTCGCCCGATCCCGACGAGCGCGATCGGCCCCTGTTCTTCGCGGTGCCGCCGGACCGCAAGCCGGCGCCGCCCGCGCTACTCCCCGCAGCGACGGCCGCGGAACATGATCGCGACCCGCTCGAGCACGGCGATCACGCCGAGCACGGGGCGCTGTGGCCGTCGCTGCTCGCCGCCGTGCGCGAGCAGTACGGCACGTCCAAGTCCGTCGCGCGGGCGCTGATCGAGGTCGTGCGGAGCGCGCGCTCGGGCAAGCACGAACTGATCTCGCCGCGGCAGGCGCCGAAGTGCGTGCTGAACACGCGCATCGGGCGCAGCCGGCGCTTCGCGACGCAGACCCTGCCCTCGGCGCGCCTGCGCGCGGTCGCGAAGCGCGTCGGAGGGACGCTGAACGACACGATCCTCGCCGTGTCCGCGTCGAGCCTGCGCCGCTATCTCGCCGAGCTCGACGCGCTCCCGGGCGAGCCCCTGATCGCGATGCTGCCGGTGGCGATCCGCACCACCGAGGATGGTGGCGGCGGCAACGCCATCGGCGCGATCCTCGCGACGCTCGCCACGGACATCGCGGACCCCGCCGAGCGCTTCGCCGCGATCGTGGCCTCGACGAAGCACGCCAAGCAGCAGCTGCAGGGGATGTCGAAGGCGGCGGTCCTCCAGTACAGCGCGCTGCTCCTCGCGCCGTCCGCCGTGCAGATGATCCCGAGCATCTCGGGTCGCCTGCGGCCCACGTTCAACGTCGTGATCTCGAACGTGCCCGGCCCCGAGACGCCGCTGTACTTCCGCGGCGCGCGGCTCGAGGCGAACTATCCGATGTCGATTCCCGTCCACGGCCAGGCGATGAACATCACGTGCTCGACGTACGCCGGGCTCGTCTGCTTCGGCTTCACGGGCTGTCGCGACACGGTGCCCCACCTGCAGCGGCTCGCGGTCTACTGCGGCGAGGCGCTCGACGAGCTCGAGCGCGCGACGGCCTGACCCGGCGAGCGGCTCCGGCGCCGGGTCGAGAAGGCGGCGTTCACGCGCACGAGCACGGTGCTCGCGCCGAGCCCCTCGGCCTCCCGGTGGCGCACCGCCAGCTCGATCGAGCCCCAGCGCAGCGCCTGGTAGCGCACGCCCCAGTCCGCCACCCACTCGAGCCGAGGTGCGGCCGCGTCGAGCCGCGCGACCCACGCGAGGTCGGCGAGCAGCGACGTGCGTGGGTAGGCACCCGGAGTCCACTCGAGACCGGCCGCGGGCCGCAGCGTCGGACCGAGCTCGCGGGCGCGCTCGCCGTCCGCGCGAAACCCGACCGCGGTCAGGCTCGCGCCGACGTGCACCCGCACGGGCCCGAGCACGCGGCTCGCGACGAGATCGATCTCGGTCACGCGGGCGGCGTGGAATGGTCCCCCCGCGGCGGGGGTGACGCGCGTCGCGAGCGCGAGCGCCGGCATGCCGCGAACCCACGTGTCCTGATGCGAGCCGAGCCGGAACGCGGCGTGCGCGCGCCAGAGAGGCTCGGCGGTCGCGCGCAGGTCAGCGCCAGCCGTGCACGCCGCGCACGCCCGGACGTCCGTGTCGGCGCCGAGCTCGATGGCGGCGAGCCCGCCGAGCCCGTAGGCGATCGTCGTGCTGCCGTCGAGCCGATGATCGAGCCCCGCGCCGACGACCATCGTGCCCGCAGCCGGGATCCAGGCGGTCGGCGCCGTGATCACGTGGTCGAGCACCGGGTCGGCGCTCGCGGTGCGCGCGGTCGGGCCGAGGGCGAGCCCGATCGCCAGCACGATCGCCAGCGCGATCGCCGGTGGGACCGAGCGCCCGACCGAGCGCCCGACCGAGCGCCCGCACGAGGTCACGAGGAGCGGGCGCATGAGCATCACCGCGCGCGAGCGATCGCCTTGCGCAGCCCTCCGGCCGTGAACACGGCCTGCCCGAAGATCTGCGCGTCGAGCAGGTTCGCGTCGCCGATATCGGGCACCCGCACCCCGGCCTCGATGCGCGTCCCGCGCGTCACGAAGTAGCGCACGCCCCACGACAGCACCGGTCGGAGGCGAATCTTGCGGCCGTCCGCGTTCGTGCCCCCGGGGTTCGTGCACAGGTAGCAGAGCTCGGGAGCCCACCCGACGTCCACGAGGATCTGCGAGTGCGGCAAGGGCTCGATCTCGATGCCTCCGAACGGCCGCAGCTGGCGGCCGAGCTCGTTGAAGCCGTGGAGCGTGATCGTGCGAGGACCCCCGCTCTCACCGTCGATGGGTCCGGCCAGAGAGGCGTCCCAGAACGAGCCGCCGACGTGGAAGGCGAACCGGTCGCCGACGTGCTTGCTCGCGACCAGGGTGAGCTCAGCGATGCGGGTCTGGTAGCCGTCGTGATGGCGCTCGAACGACTTGCGAAAGCCGAGCGCGACCGCCGGCTGCGCCGCGAACAGGCGCCGCTCCGCGAGGCCCATGCGAAACGTGGCCGCGAAGTACGGCTGGATGCGGCTGGGCGTGAGGTCGGCGTCATCGGTGCGCTCGCGGACCGCGTCGGTCGTGGACACGCCGAACTCGGCGACATCGCCGAGGCCGATGCGCGAGTCCGCGGAGACGCCGCCGCCGGTATCGAGGCCGACCTTCGTGTAGAGGACGGCGGCGGGCAGGATCCAGCCCGTCGGCACCGCGAGCACCTCTGGTTGCGGGATCGGAGGGAGCGGCGGCGGGGGCGGTCCCGACGGGATCACGGGCGCGTACGGATCCTCGCCGATGGCACCCTCCGGTGCGGTCGGCGGGGCCGGCGCCGGCGCCGCCGGATCGACCGCGGGCGCCGCGCCTCCCGCGGTCGCGCCGGAGGCGGGAGGCGGCGTGGTCGGTGGCTCGCTGCTGGAGCCCGCGCTGCCGCTGCCCTCATCGTCGGGCGGCAGCGTCGGGCCCTGGGCGCGCGCGACGACGGTCGTCGCTACCAGAATCGAGGCGGTCCAGAGTGCCAGTCGCTTCATGTATTCCTCCATCGCGGTTACTCGCAAAACGCTCCGACGGCGCGGCAGGCCAGCGCGCCCCACGGCACGAAGACTTCGACCCCGAGCCTGATGTCCCATTGCACGACTGCACCCGGACCCGCGGGCGCGCCGCTCGTCCCGACGTCCTGCTGGTAGCCGAGGCTACCGTCGATGATCATGGACGGCAGCACGCTCCAGCGCATCCCGAGGCGTGCGACGAGGCCGTAGCCGATCCTCGGCGCGCTCGCGGGTACGTACGTGAACCGCGGCGCCAGGCCGGCCTCGGCGACGAGCCGGGTCATCGGGTTCATCGCGATCTCGAGACCGCCGGTGGGCAGCACGAGACGGCGGTCGGTGTGCTGGGTGAGCGCGCCCGCCTGCACGACATCGAGGCTCGCGCTCGAGATCCGCGCTCCGCCGTGGAGCGTCAGCCACGGGATCGCGTCGGCGTGGAGCCGGGCCACGAAGTACAGGTCCGTCACCTTCTCGTCGGCGGCCGCGGCGTCCTGGGACTCGCGGCGCGGTACGCCCAGCCGGAACGCCACGCCGATCGCGGGAACGCCGGAGCGCTCCGGCAGCGGCACCTTCAGCTGCACGCCGATGGCGGGCAGCGGAGCCATGATCCCCGCCAGCCCGATCGCCGACGTGTGTCGATACTCGAGCTGCGCGATGTCGCCGAAGCCGAGGGCGAGGACGCCCGCCGCGGTGAGCACGCCGGGCTGCTGCAGGAGGCTGCCTTCGCCCGACAGTGCGATCACGAAGGCGCCGACGACATCGGCGGTGGGCATCGCGAACAGCCGCGAGCTCCGGGCCCGGGCCGCGAAGATCGCGCGGACGCTCGGGTCCCGGGTCCGGCGAGGTGGCGACACCGCGGCCGGCGTGGGCACCGCGGCCGGCGTGGGTACTGCGGCGGGGGTGCGCGCGGCGGCCGAGGCAGCCGGCTCCGCGCGGGCGCAGGGTGCCGCAGCGAGGCCGCACAGCAGCGCGAACCGACGCGAGCAGCGGCTAACCCGTGACATCCACACACTATCCAGGATGGTCGGGTGGTTCGACCAGTGGCATGCCGGCCGCCGCCGAGGGTCGCCGCGCGCTACCTCCGTTTGCCAGTCGTGACGCGGTGACCGGCTGCGAGGATCACCGCCGTTTGCCGGCCGCGCGGCGCCTTCGCGCGCTCGCGGACCGTTACCGTAGGAGCGTGACTCGCGCGCTCTCCGCCGCAGCGCTGCTGGCCGTGCTGGCGACCAGCGGCGCGACCTCGACGACGGCCGCCGCCGAGCCCAGCCGACGTCCCGTCTCGCGCACCCGCCGCGCAGCCGCGATCGGCGCCGCGATCTTCCCCGGCGTCCTCGTCCACGGAGTCGGATCGTACGTCGTCGGCGAGCACCGCGCGGCTCGCCGCCTCCTGACGACCGAGCTCGTCGGCCTCGGTGTCACGGCGACGGGTGCGGTGCCGATCGCGTACTCCGGCGGCAGCCAGTACACGATCGCGGGGGTGTCGATCGCGATCCTCGGCGCGGGCCTGATCCTCCCGACCTGGTTCGCGGACCTCGCCGTCGCCGCGGGCGCGTCCCGCACCGGGTCCCCCCACGCGCTCCCGCCCTGGTCCCTCGAGGTGGGCACGACCTGGCTGCACGATCCATATCGCCAGCGCGGGCTCGTCGAGCTGGCGGGCGCCGCGGACCTCGGGCGCCTCGGACTCGGGGCGGCGACGCTCCTCGATGCCGACGGCGACCAGTGGACGGTCGAGGTCGGTGCCCGCTGGCGCCTGTACGGTGCCGCGGCCACCGGGACCTCCATCGCGCACGGCGACCGCCTCGTGATCGCGACGGCGCTCCGCCACCACCGCGACCGCCTCGACGACGTCACGATCGACACCGGCGACTTTCTCGTCGCGGGGCGCGCGGACCTCTCCCGTCTCGATCCGGCGCTGGCCGGCCAGTTTCTCGAGGCCTCGGCGGGCGCCGGCATCGAGCGCGCGGGCTTCCGCAGCGACGCGCACGATCTCAACTCGCTCCTCCTCGGTGGCTTCGGCTACGGGCTCTACCTCGGGCGCGGCGCCGAGGTGTCGATGTTCTACGATCACCGGCGCGACGGCATGGCCGGTGGCATCGACGCGTGGCGTGCGGCCGGCTTCGTCGGCAGCGTGGGCGTCCGCGCGCACGCCCGGCTCGCGCCCCACTGGCTCGTCCGCGGCGAGCTCCAGATCGGCAACGGCTGGGTGACCACGGCCGCGCTGCGCTACGAAGGAGGCTCGCGATGACACGGATCACGAAGCTGAACGTCGCGATCGGGGTCCTACGGCTCGGGCTCGGGCTCGGGCTCGCGACCGGATGCACTCGACCCGCCGAGAGTCGCGCCGGGAAGGAGCTCGATGTGGGCACCGCCGAGCTGACCGACGCGACCGTCACCGTGGTGGACGGGCTCGCCGCGGTGCGTGCCCTCACCGATCGCCATCTCGAGCTGTGGGCGGGCGCACCGGCGATCGACGTCGTGATCGAGCTCGGCCCGACTGCCTCGGGGCCGTGGACCCTCCTCGCGCGCAACACGCTTCGCGACGCCGAGCTCACGCTCGATGGCACCGCCGTCCCGCGCGTCACCACCGATCAATCCACCCTCACCGTGGCGGCGTTCGACCTCGTGCTCACCGCGGGCCCGCACCAGCTGCGCATCGCACCACCGGACGCGAACACGGTGGAGCCGTTCCGGGTCGCCGCGATGGCCGACATCCAGACCGCGCTCCCCGAGGTCGACGATGTCTTCCGTCAGATCGACACCGTGCCCGACGCGCGCTTCGTCGTCGCGATGGGCGACATCACGCAGCGCGCGAAGGTCGAGGAGTTCGATCAGTTCGAGCGCCAGCTCGAGACGCTCGACATCCCGTACTACACGACGCTCGGCAACCACGAGCTGTGGGGACCACCCGAGCGCTACTTCGACCGCTACGGCCGCGCGAGCTTCCACTTCGTGTTCAAGGGGGCGGCGTTCACGTTCGTCGATTCGGGCGATGCCGGCCTCGATCCGATCGTCGAGGAGTGGCTCGACGGCTGGCTCGCCCAGTCGCGCGACCAGCTGCACGTGTTCCTGACGCACATCCCGCCCGTCGACCCGATCGGCGTGCGCTACGGATCATTTCGCAGCACGCGCGACGGCTACCGCCTCATCGAGCGGCTCGTGGAGGGCAAGGTCGACCTCGCCCTCTACGGCCACATCCACACGTATTACCCCTACGCGAACGCCGGGATCCCCTCGTACATCTCCGGCGGCGGCGGCGCGGATCCGATGCGCTTCGATGGCATCGATCGCCACTTCCTCGAGGTGACGCTCGATCCGGGTGCCGGCGTCGTGCGCGGCGTCGTGGTCCACCGCGTCGACAACCACTAGCGCGGAATCGGTCGGCCGGCCGCTACGGGATCGTGGCCGCCTGCACGACGCCCTGCGCGGTCGTCTGCCCGTCACCCGCCATCATGAGCCCACTGTCGCCGAGGAGGAACAGCGCCCTCCCGCCGGCCTCGGCCGCCACGCCGTAGACCTCCTGGCCATCGCCGCCGGTGGGTCGCAGCGCCTGGAACGGCCCCCAGGACACGCCGTCGGTGGAGAGCCGATAGCCGGCGTGGAACGTGTGCGGGCGCTCCGCGAGCACGCCCGGCAGGAGCACTCGCCCGTCCGCCAGCTCGATGGGCGCGGTCGGGACTTCCTGTTCGTTCTTCGCCGGCAGCGCGGCCACGGTGACGACCCCGGTGGCGAGGTCGATGCGTCGTGCCGACGTCCGGTTCACGCAGAGCACCGCGTCGGTCACGAGCCCGCAGCCCCGCGCCGGCTGGTAGTAGCCGGTCCCGAGCAGCGGGTCGACGACCACCTGGCTCGTGATCGCACCCGTGCTGTCGTAGCGCCGCACGAGCAGGCGCTGCGACCCACTACCGTCCCAGAGGCTCACGTCCAGCACGAGCACGGCCCCCGTCGATGCCGGGAGGAGCACGCCGCTGGTGATGTTGAACGCGTTGACGTCTCCTCCGGTGAACCCGCTGGTGAGCGTGATCGGAGCCGTGGGGGAGGCCGCGAATGCCATCGTGAACGCCAGCGACCGCATCGGATCGAGCAGCATGGCGAACACCGCGCCGGTCGCCGTCGCGGTCGATGCGTGCAGCGGCACCGTGGTCGCGATGGACGTGGTGACCGCGAACGTCTGGCCGAGTTCGCTCGACCGCCGGACCTCCAGCGTGGTGGGCGTCGATCGCGCGAACACGACGTCGGTGCCCACGACGCTGATCTCGCGGGCAGCGGCAAGCGCCGACCCGGCGGTCCGCGTCTGCTGCAGCGTGAACGGCTGACCCGGTCCCGCCGATCGCAGCAGCGTACCCTCGACGTCCGCGCGGCCATCCGTGAGGAGGTAGCGGCTGCCATCACTCGCGATGGCCGGCGCACTCGAGGCGAGTGGCGTGAAGTCGCCGCCCCCCAGGCGGGTGCCGGTCGCCTCCGGGTCGGTCGGCGTCGGATCCGCGGCAGGAATCTCGCGCGTGAAGATCGCCAGCCGAGGTCGGTCAGCGTCCACTGTCCGGCGCGCACCTCGAACAGCTCCGCGTCCCCGTTCGCCGTCGACAGGACGCGAGGAAGCCGCTCGCCCGCCGGCGGCGGGAGGATCTGCAGGGGCATGCCGTCGGCGGTGCCGCCGCCGCAGCTATCCAGCGCCTGGCCCGGGACGCCGTACCAGCGCACGAGCACCTCCTGCACGGTCACCGCGCTGGGCGTCACCTCGGCGAGCTTGATGACCTCGGCGCAGGTGCCGGGCGTCTCGAGGTTCGCGACGTGGTAGAGGTCGCCGTCCTGGTTGGTGAAGTCGTCGATGGTCCGGTACGCGACCCACACGCCGCCGCCGTCACGCGCGAGGAGCGCGGGTCGATCGCCGTCGTTCGGAGCCGTGTACTGCTCGGAGTAGAGGCCCGCCGCCTTCGCGAGATCGAGGTCCATCGGCAAGCTCTGGTGCGTCCAGGTGGCGGGGCCGCCCGCCGCGGGACGCGATGCGACGACGAGGCCACGGAGCGTCCTCGAGAAGTAGGCAACGTACGGTGCGCCGCCGCCGTCCACGACCATGCGCGCGTCGAGCGTGTCGTCCCATGGCTCGCTCACCCACTCGGTGCCGATGCCCGATCCGGTCCAGCGCGCGAGCAGCACGGTGCGCTGGTAGCGCGCGCTCTCGGGCGCCGTCACCTGCGCGACCCCGCCCAGGATCGCGGCGGGATAGCCCCGCGTGTCGACATCCATGTGACCCGCCGCGTTCTCGCCCGTCGGAATGAGGAACGCGCCCTCGCGGGGTCGCATGATAGCGAGCGGGAGGCCGTCGACGGTCGCGACCCCGACGGGCGGCTCGCTGGCGGTTCCAGGATGCACGACCACGGGAATCGTCGCGGTCTTGCCGCCGCTCGTGAGGTCGAGCGTCGTGGTGCCGACGGCCACCGCCTCGACCTCGTTGTCGACGATCTTCGCGATGCCTGGATCGCCGGAGCGGAGCACGACGGGGTCCTTGCCGATCGTCTGCACCAGGGCCCCGTCGAGCAAGTGCGCACCCGGGTAGCCCGCGACGGGCCGACGCTCGCCGACGACGAGATCCACCTGACGCGCGAACGGCTTCACGTCGACCGGGGTGCCGCCCCACGCGATCACGGGGGCGTAGTTCGTGAACGCGACCTGCGCGTTCGCCTCCACGTACGCGTTCAGCTCGAAGCGCCCGGGCTCCTGCGGCGTGATCGTGATCGTCTCGACGCCGTGCGATGGATGCCCGAGCTCCACGCGCACCTCTTGCGGCTGGTTGACCCACGACGTGTTCCAGCGGAAGTCGTAGTCGCCGAGCGGCGTGCCATCGGTCGTGCCGAGCGTCGCCGTGAACGTGGCCGATTCGCCGACGGGAACGAAGAACGGCGCGCGCGCGAAGTCGGCCACCTCGACGGTCGGCGTGGCAGTCCCCACCGCGCTCTCCGCCGGCTGGCAGCCCGCAGCAGCACCGATGGCGACGACGACCGCAAGACACCCTGTCCAGATCCGCATGAGCGCCCAACGTACCCGACCGCACCGCGGAATGGTTGCGCCCGAGCCCGAGCCGCTACCCCTTGATCGTCCAGGTCGTCGGGGCCACGTGGTGGATGTGGCCGCCCGCCTCGATCGAGCTCGCCGCGCCGTGGAGCGTGCCCGCGAGCGTCGGGATCACGCGGTAGGTCGCCGCGAACACGGCGCCGGGTGCGAGCCCCGCGACGAACAACTCGACCCGTCCGTCCGCGGTCTCGAAGCGCTGGATCGTCCCCGCCGCGACCAGCTTCTCGAGACTCGGCGTGTCCACCTGTACCCCCGCGGGCAGTGCCTGGATGACGTGCAGGGCCATCCCGCCCGGCGCGACCGCCGTCACCGCGACGTCGATGGGGCTCCCCACGCGGCCCGTCATCGCGGCAGGCAGTCCGAGCTCGAGCCCCGCGGCTGCGGACTGGGTCGCCCACGGCGTGTAGCCCTCCAGCGCGAGCGAGAACCCGAGGCCGGCGACCGCGGGCTCCGCGACCACTTTCCACACGTGGGATCCCCCGAGCCAGGGGGCGGCGGTGGCTGCCGGGGCGTCGGCGGTGAGCACCAGCACGTCCTTCAGCGCGGCGCGATCGAACGTGCCACGGACCACCGGCTGGCCGTCGCGCGTGAGCGTGATCGCGACGCTCGCCGGGACCGGCGCTTCGAACAGCTGCAGCACCGCGAGCATGCACGCGAGGTTCGCGCGACCATCGCCCCACCCGCGGGACGGATCGTAACCAGCCAGCAGCGTCCCGCCGAGGTCGGCCACACCCGCGGCTGCCGCCTTCGGATCGCCCGCGAGCGCCAGCACCGCCAGCGCGGTCGCCTCCACGCGCGAGGGCGCGACGCCATCGGCGCGCACCACGCCGGGCTCGACCGTCAGATACTTCGCGCTGTCGGAACCCTCGGTGATCGCCGCTCGCACGCGCTCGCGCAGCACGTCCGTGAGCGGCCCGTCGACCGCGCCGCTCGCAAGCATCACGGCGGCCGTATAGCCGTCCATGACCTGGGCGGCGTTCCGCGTGAATGCGCCTGCCGCCTTCAACCTCACGCCCGCCGCGCGCTGCTGCTGCGCCACCGTCCCGTGCGAAGCCGCCACCGCCCGGGTCGCATCGGCGGTGGCCACGAGGAGCCGCTGCAAGGTCCAGCCGTCGCCGCCCGCAAACGAGCCGTCCGGTCGCTGCTGGGCGACAAGATACGCCACCGCTCGCTCGCCGATGCCCGCGAGCACCGGGTTCTGCCCGTGCGCGAGCGTCGCCTCCGCCACCACCGACGCCGTCGCCACGTCGAACGTTCGCGCCTCGCGCACGATGCGCTGGCCGGCGATGATCGTCAGGTCGCGCAGGGCCTTCGGATCCGCCGTGTCTCCGAGCGCGGCGAGCAGCGCCGGGGCGCGGCCGGCGAGCAGCAAGGCATACGCGTCATCCGCGGCTCCCGAGCGGGCGAGTGACACCCCGAGCTCGGCGCGGAGCAGCGCGAGGGCCCCCGGGAACACCTGCAGCCGCACGCGATCGCTCGCGGGATCGGAGCCGACGGGGCCCGTGATCGTCAGCGTTCGCGCCGATGCGAGCGTGCCGCTGCGCGCGATCACCTCCGGCTTGCCCGCCGGCACCACGTCGATGCCACGGATCACCGCGTCCGTGCCGTTGATCGCGGCGCGCACCTCGAGGTGTCCCGGCCGGGTCACCGTCAGCGTCGCGTACGTGATGGCGGTGCCGCCCGCCGCGATCGTGGTCGAGCCGCTGCCGCCCACCAGCCGCGCGCCGGTCGCCGAGACCGCGAGCTGCGCGCTCACGGGGGCCGACGTCGTGTTCACCGCTTGCACGGGGATCCGCACCTCGTCGCCCATCACGAGCGCGCCGGGCACGACCGGATCCACGTACACGGGCAGCGTGCCGAGAAAGCTCGTGACCGCGCCACCCTGCGCGCCGCTGCGCGAGTGCGCCAGCGCGAGCACGCGCCAGGTCGTGAGCCGATCGGGCACTGTCACGGCCACGGTCGCCTCGCCGCCCGCGCTCGTCACGACGAGGGGCTGGAACAGGAAGGTCTCGGGAAACCACGAGCGCGTCGGGGTCGCGGCCGCCTCGCCGCCGAGGAGCCCGTCCTCGGCGTTGCTCTCCTTCGCCTTGGCGCGATCGCGCTTCCCCGCGGCGGCGCCGAAGCCCGCGCCGGCTCCACTGCCGTGACCCACCGGCGAGCTCGCGCGTGACGACTGGGGCGCGTTCTGCTCGTCCTTCGCCGGTTCGGCGGCGAATTTGCCGTCGAGGTCCATCTGCGCCGACGCCGCCGATCCGGCCTCGGCGGTCGTCGACCTCGAGCTCGTCGCGAGCGAGGGTGCCGCCCGGTACGACTCGCTGCTCTCCTCGCGGTCCAGACCACGCCGCGGGTCGCGCCCCTTGCACGCGGGAGTCAGCGCCGCTCCCAGACCGAACACCAACAGGCTCGTGCGCGCGATCATGGCTTGTTCCCTTCGACCCAGCGGGTCCAGTTCTCGACGTCCATCGGCAGTCGCGTCGCGACCACGACCACGTAGCGAGGATCGGTGAGCTGCAGCAGATCCGGGGGCAGCAGCGACAGCCGCAGCCGCCGACCGTAAGCATCGACGACCGGCTGGTGTCGGGCCTCGACGGCACGCAGCGCCTGGCTCCACAGTCGCGCCATCGTCGCGGGCTGCATCAGCTCCGTGGGTGGCGCGGTCGCCTCCCACGCGCGCGCCTGCACGTGCAGCTCGGCGAGCACGCGATAGAAGCTCGCGGTCAGCTCCTCGATCGGATCGAACGCGGTCGCGGCGCGCCCCGACACCGTCGCATCGAGATCGGGCGGCGACGGCACCGCCGATACGCGCAGCACGGTCGCGGCCGCGGCATTCGCGCCGCGGATCCGGCCGAGCGCGAGCGCCTGCCCGTCCAGGGTGCCGAACGCGGGGTCCGTCGTCGTGACCGTCGGCTGAAGCCGCGCCATCGCATCGGCTTCTGGCAGCGGGGCCAGCTGACCGAGACTCGCGTCGACGCCGAAGAGACCCACGGCGGCTTGCGCGCCTTTGCCCCCGATCGCCGTGTGCACCACGAGCTCGGCCTGCTGGCCCGGCGCGTAATGATCCTGCTTCGGCGTCACCGTCACCGCGAGCTCCGACTCGGGCCTCACGTACGCGAGCGCATGCACGCCGCCGCCGCTCACGGTGCACCACCCCGCGCTGCCGGCGGGCATGACGAACCGCGCGCTGTGCGTCGTCGCGTCGAGCTTGCTGGCCGCGCTGGTCTTGCCGCACGCGAGCTCGAGCTCCTTCGGGAGCGTCCCGGAGTACGCGGGGCCGCGGATCAGCTCGGCCGTGATCGGCTCGCCGACGCGGGCGAGGATTGGCGTCACGCGCATGCGGAGGTCGGGCACCGTCCCCGGCTTCACGCGCAGCTTCGCGGTCGGTGTGGTCGTACCCGCGGCGACGGGATCCGCGGTCACCTCGAGCTCGTACCCGAGCATCACGGTGGGCTGCGGGCGCGCCGCCTCGTCGCTCGCGGGCAGCGCGATCATGAAGCGGACGAGGCCCATCGAGTCGGTCGCGGCGGGCTCGGCGAGCGCGATGCGGGCAGCGGCGAGGCGCGCCATCACGCACGGCACGGCCACCGAGGAGCTGCCGTTCGGATCCGCGATCCAGCCGCCGAGCGTGACGGTC
>JAYSYE010000448.1:0-3987 GCA_043716635.1 Deltaproteobacteria bacterium
CACGTCGTCGGGGTGCTGCCATGCATCGCGCGCCGGGTCGTCGAACACCTTGGCCCAGGCCTCGGCGTTCTCGAAGCGGTGCACCATGGCCGCCGGATGCTGGTGCTCGGCGCCCGGCGGCCCCCCGGACCGAGCAGGCCGGCCACAGCCGATGACGAGCGCAATGAGGAAGAATCTTGTGAACGTTGACATCGGCGCGCCGAGAATCCCACGCCCGCTGACCTGATGGGTTGTCAGGCGCCCCTGCGCGCCGCCTCAGAACGTGACGCCGAGCTCGACGCTCGGGTTCAACGACCAGTCAGCACGTAGCCGGCGGCCATGGGCGCACCGAGAACGAACACGACCGGCTTCGGAACGTAGACCCGGCCGAGCACCACGGTGGCGAAGGCAGCAACCGCCCAGTCTCGAAGGAGGACGAAGAGGAAGATGCCTGCCACCATGAGGGGAAGCCCGACCACCAGCATTTTGAGGCCGCAACGTCGCATCTCCTGGAGCATACGCGGTGCCGCGCGAATTCCCTGATTGGCGTCGATGACGATGGCCGGCCGTGTTGCCTCACCAGCCGTTGCTCCCACGTTGCGTCAACGTCGATCGCACCCGGCGTGATTGCGCAGTTCGTCGCGGCGGCGGCGGACGTCGGTACGGTTGCGGCGGTGCTCCCGCCTGCCGGGCGGGGCGGCATCCCCCGGACGGTGCACTCGCATATGACGTATGGCGGTCGACGTGGAGGAGTCGCCGTCGACGGTCGTCGATCCCCAGCCGGACGACGGCGCTTCGATCGTGACTCCCCAGCAGGCGATGCACCTGCTCGAGGCGCGCCGAGCCCGCTCGTTCGCGACCGGGCTCGCGATCCTCGCGGCGATCGCGGCGATTGTCGTCAGCATGCTGGGCGGGGACCCGCTCGCGCAGGCGATCCATATCGCCGGCCTGTTCCTGACCGCGCTCGCGATGGGCCTGTACGCGCTGCTGCGCCGCGACCCATCGCGCTACCGGCCGATCGAGATGGTCGTGCTCTCGGATCGTGACGCTGGTGATGCTCGAGCTGGTGATGTTGACGGCCGTGCTCGGCGGCATCGAGACGCGCCGACAGATGCGCCGCGTCCTCGACGAGCATCACGCCGCCGCGCGCGAGCTATCGCGCCGCGACGCGCAACTCGCCGAGGCGCACGCGGAGGTGCGCGAGGCGCGCGCCGCGGGCGATGGCCGGTTCAGCGGCCTCGCGCTCGGGCCCTTCCGGCTCGGCCTGCTGCTCGGGCGGGGCGCGATGGGCGAGGTCTACGACGCGCTCGGACCGGGCGACGCACCCTGCGCGGTGAAGGTGCTCGCCGCGAACCTGCTCGACAACCAGGATGCGCTGACCCGGTTCCAGCGCGAGGCGCGCGCGATCCAGGCGATCGACCATCCGAACATCGTCGAGATGATCGACGTCTCGCCGGAGAGCTCGGCGCAGCCCTACCTCGCAATGGAGCGGGCCCCGCGAGGAGCAGCCCTCCTCGCGCTGTCACGCGATCGCGAACGTCGGGCGAGTGGGTTGGGGTGACGCGGTGATGCGTGCCGGGCATGCGACGTCGTACGATGCGCGCCGTGTCGGACGAGGACCTCAAGTTCGCCGTCGTCGCGTTGTCGGCGGTGTTCTTCGTCATCGATCCGCTCGCGAACCTGCCCGTCTTCCTCACGATCACGTCGCGCGACTCGCCGGCCGTACGGCGGCGAATCGCGATCCGCGCGGCGTTCGCGGCCTGGGTGATGTTGTGCACGTTCACGGTCGCCGGCGGCCTCATCTTTCAGGCGTTCGGCATCTCGCTCGGAGCCTTCAAGGTCGCCGGTGGGCTGATGCTGCTGCTGATGGCGGTGGACATGATGCGCGCGCATCCCTCGCCGACCCGCACGACGGCCGAGGAGCAAGCGGAGAGCAGCACGCGCGATGATGTCGCGATCTTCCCGCTCGCCACACCGATGCTCGCCGGCCCCGGCTCGATCGCGACCGTCATGGTGCTGATGTCGCGCGCGAAGTGGCGGCCGATCCCGACGCTGTCGGTGTTCGCGGCGATCACCATCACGTGTATCGCCACCTGGCTGCTCATGCGCTACGCCGCGAACGCCGAGCGCCTGATCCCGAAGACGATGCTCCGCGCGTTCGAACGCGTCATGGGCCTCTTGCTCGCTGCCGTCGCCGTCGAGTTCGTCGCTGGCGGCGTACGCGACCTTGTCGCCCACGCGGCGAAGTAACTATCACCACGCGGCCGTCGCGGACCTCCTGGCGAGTGGCAGATCACTACGCGAACCCTTCGCTCGTGAGGTCCCTGGCCGTTCGAGCAGGCCTTTCAGCGGTCGTGGTCGCGCGTGATCTCTTCGCCGCTGCCTGCGAGCGCCTGGAGGAATGCCGGCCACGCACATCCGGAATGCGACGCGCGTGCCGGGCCCTCACCCGCAGACGCGCCGACTGCGCGCCAGTGTTCGCTTCACACGTAGAGAACATCCGTACGCAGCAGGTGCTTCGTCCCTCGCGTGACCGGATTTCCCGCGTGGATCACGGCGTGCTGAAACCACAGCGCATCGCCGGTCCGAGGGACGATGACCTTCTTCTCGTCAGGGAATTCGGTCTCCCCGCCATCGAAATCCTCATCGAGATACAACAAGAGCGTCAGCAGGCTGCGCGCACCATCCCGCGTATAGGACTGATCGCTGTGCGCGCCGAAATGGTGCCCGACCTCGTAGCGATAGACACGGAGCGGCTGGAAGAGCCCCGCCGCGGTCACCGTCTTGCGAGGACCGTCCCATCCCGACGACATCGTGCGCGGAACGCGCGATGCAATCCGCTCCCAGAGTCGATCGCAGACCTTGGGATCGCGCACGATGGCGATCAGGTTGTCGCGTACGTTCGCGTCGACTTCGCGTCCGGATGCGCGATTGATCGTTCCCGGCAGCCATTCCGCGGCGCGGACACTGGAGAGGACATCGGCACACTCCGCGGCGGTGTAGACCTCTGGCACGGACGTGAGCATCGGCACCGCGAAATCGAAGTGGCCCGCGTACACGCTGTGAAACGTAACATCTGACGCGCGTGTTGCTGGTGGGCAATCACACACCCACCGGACCGATGGGAGGTGGCCGACGTGCGGGCCCGCCAGCGCCGGCGAGCGTGCCCGGGATCCGTACCCGAGTCGATAACGTGGCCTACCTCGTCGCCGGGAACGGATCGGTGACCACGATCAGCGAGCCGTGCTTCGGGTCGCAGACGTAGGCGTGACCGGTGTCGTCCGCCGTCACGCAATGCGCATCCGCGGCGGCGGGCACGGTGGCGAGCACGGCGAGCGTCCCCGCCGGGGCGACGCCGATGATCGTCAGCGTCGCGCTGTCGCCGCCGGGAACGTACAGGTGCGCGCGCGCCGGGTCGTACGCGATGATGTCGACGCCCTTGCCGGTGGCCACGGTGCCGAGTTGCTTGCCGTCGTGCGCGACGTCGAGCGCGATCGCCTTGCCCTCCTCGCAGCCGACGAACAGGAAGCCACGCGCCTCGTCGAGCGCGATGCCGCGGGATCCTTCGCAGCCGTTCTTCCACCGCGCGACCTCCGCGTGCCGCGCGAGATCGATCACGACGGTCGTGCCGTCCCAGGTGTGCGTGTATGCGCGGCCACGGGTCGCGTCGACCACGAGGGACTCGGGTCCCCCCGGCACGGAGATCACGCCCTTGCGCACCAGCTTCGACGCCACGAGCGCGAAGTATTCGATCTGCTTCTTGCCGGGCTCCGTCACCCAGACCTCCTTCACGGGATCGATCCACCGCACGTAGTCCGGAGTGCCCGCCAGCTTCACGGTACCCACGATCGACTTCGCGACGGGATCGACGATGGCGACCTGCGCGCGACCGCGGTCAGTGGCGAACAGAAACCCGCCGCCCTCATCGACCGAGGTCGTGCCCTCGCCGTGCCCGCCGCCGAACGTGGCATCCGTCGAGAAGCCGGCGATCGACTCGATCGCCCGGGA
>JAYSYE010000449.1:0-34602 GCA_043716635.1 Deltaproteobacteria bacterium
GATCCGGATGAACCCGACCAGGCACACCGCGCCGAGCAGCAGCGCGAGGATCCAGACGATGCGCGGAGGGTGCTTCCGGATGCTGCGCGCGCTCTCGACGAGCGCCTGCACGTCCTCCTCGCGGCTCACGCCCCGATCTTACCCCTCGGGCGCACGATCCGGTCTAGGTTCCGGCCTCCTCGGCGCACCGCCGGCTCGACGTCGTCCAAAAGATGCGCCGCCCCCACCCCCGTGCCTATCATTTCATGGCCGTCGTCTCGCTCGCACTGGCGAGCGCGACGACGGCGAGCGCGGCCGTGCAGGACGTTCATACCTACCGCTTCTCGAACGGGCTCACGCTCCACGTGGCGCCCGGTCACGCCGCGCCCGTGGCGGCCGTCCAGGCGTGGGTCGGCGTCGGCTCCGCGGACGAGGGCCCGGCCGAGCAGGGCATCGCGCACGCGCTCGAGCACATGCTCTTCAAGGGCTCGAGCGCCTACGGCAAGGGCGAGCTGGTCACCGCGATCGAGCGCGGTGGCGGCGAGATCAACGCGTGGACCTCGTTCGATCACACGGTGTTCCACGCCGTGCTGGGCCGCGATCACGTGGGGATCGCCCTCGAGGCCCTCGGCGATGCGCTGCTCGCACCGCGCGTCGAGCCCGAGGAGCTGGTGCGCGAGCGCGAGGTGATCCTCGAGGAGATTCGCCACCGCAGCGACGATCCGGCCCGCAGCGTGGCGCAGAGCCTGTTTGCGACTGCCTATGTGGCGCATCCCTATCGTCGCCCGGTGATCGGGACGTCCGAGAGTGTGCGTCGCCTGGGCGAGCGCGATCTGGTGCAGTTCTTCCGGACCTACTACGTGGCCGACAATCTGACGCTCGTGGTCGCCGGCGATGTCGATCCGCACCGCATCCGGCGCGAGGTCGAGCACCGGTTCCGCGCGATGCCATCGGGACGCCCGCAGCGCTGTGTGGCGACCGAGCCCGTGCAGGCCGGAGCCCGCGCCAGCTGCACGTACCGCGAGATCGCGGAGGCGCACGTCGCGGTCGGCTTCCATGTCCCCGCGATCCGGCATCCCGATCTCGCCGCGCTCGACATCGCGGCGATCCTGCTCGGAGACTCCGAGTCCGCGCGCTTCCCGCGCCTGCTGCGCGACCGCGACGAGCTCGTGACGACGGCGTCCGCGAACCTGCACGTGCTCCGGGATCCGGGGCTGTTCGCGCTCAGCGCGACCACCCGCGGCGCCGATGCCGTGCGCGCGGTGGGCGCGCTCGTCGAGCACGCGCTCGCGGTGGTCGACGATGTCGGAGAGGACGAGCTCGACAAGGCGCGCGTGGCCGCCGAGGCCGCCTTCGTGCGCCAGCTCGAGACGGCGCAGGGCCGCGCCGGCTCGCTCGGCTGGTACGCGTCGGTCGCCGGCGATCCGCAGTTCGGGCACGTGTACCTCGATCGCATTCGCGCCACGCGCCGCCACGAGGTCGCGCACGCGATGCGCCACTACCTGCGCAGCGACAACGCGAGCGTGGCCGCGATCCTGCCCACGCGCGCGACCCGCACGTTCTCCGCCCGCGCCGAGTCCCGCGTGCGCCGGTCCCTCGCGACCCGGGCCGCGACCACCCCCGCCGCGCCGACGGAGAAGCGGGTCGTGCTCGCGAACGGCATGGTGCTGCTCGTGCGCCGGGACGCCTCGGTGCCCGTCGTCGCGATGCGCGCGGTGTGGCGCGGCGGGGTTCGCGTCGAGGACGCGCCGCACGCGGGCGCCTCGGCCGTGCTCGCACAGCTGATCGTGCGCGGCTGCGGCACGCGCGATGCGGCGGCGGTGGCCGACCAGATCGATCGCCTCGGCGGCTCGCTGGCGGGCGTCTCCGGTCGCAACAGCTTCGGGCTCGCAGGCGAGTGGCTCGGACGCACGTGGGAGTCGGGCCTCGACCTCTTCTCCGACTGCGTGCTCGCGCCGACCCTCGCGCCCGCCGAGCTGGAGCGCGTGCAGTCGCAGCTCGGCACCGACCTCGCCGTGCAGGGGGAGAGTCCCGCGCAGATCGCATTCCAGACCTTCAGCAGCGCGCTGTATGGCACTCACCCGTACGCACGCGATGCGGCGACCGTGGCCGCGGCGGTCGGCAAGCTCGAGCCGCGCGACCTCAGCGCGTTCTATCGCGATCGCTATCCCGTCTCGGGGATGACGCTCGCGATCGTCGGCGACATCGAGGTCGACGCCGCCATCGCGCTCGTCCGCGCGCGCTTCGAGCGGGTGAAGGCGAGCACCACGAAGGCGACGCCGGCCGCCGCCCCGACGTTGCCCGTCGCACCGCGCGAGGTGTTCCGCTATCTCGACCGGCAGCAGTCCCACCTGGTGGTCGGGTTTCCCGGCGCGACCATCGACGCTCCCGATCGGTTCGCGCTCGAGGTCCTCGTCGCGATCCTGGGCGGACAGGGCGGTCGGTTGTTTCACGAGCTTCGCGAGCAGCAGGCGCTCGTCTATCGCGTCTCGATGCACAGCGTGGAGGGCGTGGACCCCGGCTTCCTCGCGGTGTACCTCGCGTGTGCGCCGGAGAAGCTGCCGGCCGCCGTGGCCGCGGTGCGCGCCGAGCTCGCCCGCGTGCGCACGGACGGGGTCACCGCCGAGGAGCTCGATCGGGCGCGCAACTACCTCGTCGGGGTCCACCAGATCGCCATGCAGCGCCGGGCCGCGGTCGCCAACGCGATGGCGTATCACGAGGCGTACGGCCTTGGCTGGGAGAGCTGGACTGCCTACGACTCCGCGATCCGGGCGGTCCGGCCGGCGGACGTCAACGCGGCGGCCGCCCGATACCTCCGCGCCGACGCGATGATCACCGCCACCGTGATGCCGCCCGCACCCACCGCCGGCGCCGCGAAGCGCTCGCGCGCGAAGCCCGAGCGCGCGCAGCCCTCGCGCGATCACCGCACACCCGCGCATCGGAGCAAGCGCAAGGCGCGCGGTACCGTATGAGCCGCGACCCGCGCCCGTCCCTCCGGGCCAGTCAGGGCGCGGCCAGTGGCCCCCGGTGCGCGGCCCGGTGGTACGGGCACGGCGAGCTCACCTCGAGCCTCGTCCTGATCTTTCCGGTGCTGCTCGCCTACGAGATCGGCGTCCTGTTCGCCGGTCACGTGAACGGTGCCGACGTGGTGACGCGCGCGATGTACACGGCGCTCGGCCGCGGGCCGTACCTGATGCTGCATGCCGCGATCGCGGCGACGTTCCTGCTCTGGGTGCGGGGCGGCACCCGACGGCAGTCGCTGCGCCTCGAGGTGGTCGCGCCGGTGGTCCTCGAGGCCGCGATCTACGCGCTCACGCTCGGCGCCGTGCTGATCGTCGTGGTCGACCGCCTGCTCGGGATGGGACTCGGGGTCGCGTCCGTGGTCGATGCGCTCGGGGCCGGCGTTCACGAGGAGCTCGTGTTCCGGCTGCTCCTGTTCGGCGGCCTCGTCGCGCTCCTCGGCCGCACGCTGCCCCAGCGCACGGCGATCGCATGCGCGCTGGTCGTGTCATCGGTGCTGTTCGCAGCCGCCCATCACGCCGGCGCGCACGGCGAGCCGTTCACGACCCAAGCATTCGCCTATCGCTGCATCGCGGGCGCCGCGTTCGGGATGATCGCCTGGCACCGCTCGCTCGCGCACGCGGTGTACGCGCACACGATCTACGATCTGCTCGTGTACTGGCGCGCGGGATAGCCCCGTGGGTTGGCCGGCCGACGGCCCGGCCCGCTCTAGGTGAAACCCGAGCCCTTGCCGTCGAGCTCCATGCGCCCGACGTGGATCTCGAACTTGCAGCGCTTGATCTGATCGGCGTTGGCCTGAGACTGCACCACCGCCACGGACGTGCAGAACGTCTCGAACAGGTTGATGCGGAAGATGACGTCCTTCCGGTTCGGCGCGAGGAACTCGATGGAGCCGGACTTGTGTGACTTGGACGCGCGCTGGCCCTGGTCCACGACCTCCTTGTGCCACTTGAGCAGCCCGTCCGCGTGCGCGAGCGAGATCGTGCCTGTCAGCGGGGGGAAGTCGATCTTGGTGGGCTCGATCTGCGGCAGCGGGTCCTCGCCGGTGTGCAGCTTCTTGATGCCCTGCTTGATCGCGAAGCTCTCGATCTTGTTCGTGTACTCGAGGCCGTCGACGCCATCGATGCTGAACCGGAAGCCGCTCGCGAGCCACAGCTTCTGCTTCTCGCTCGACGGCGACAGCACGGACTGGTCCTGGCCGAGCTTCTGGCTCGTGATCCGCTCGGGCTGGAACTTCACCTTCAGATACGCGGCGTCCTTCGAGGCGCCGTCGAGCGCGGGGAAGGTCGTCTCCGTGATGAGCGCATCGGTGAAGGTCTGCTCGTACGCGCCCTTCAGGTTGAAGTCGGCGTGCGTGATCGACCCGTTCCGGCGCTGGAAGTCCCGCCGCCACGAGGCCGCGATCCAGCTCAGGATGTCCCACGAGGCGGACAGGCCAAACTCGATGGAGACCGGGTCCACGTCCCGCACGGAGACGTGCTTGATCCGTTGACTCGTCGGTCCGATCGGCTCGTCGACGATCTCGGCCTTCGAGTGACCGCCTTCGACGGACTTCAAGTAGGCCGACGTCTTGTGACCGTCGAGCAGAAGCTCGAAGTGTCCAGCGGTATAGGCTTTGGTCATCGGGGGGGTGCGCCTTTAGCTTAGCGTACCTCTTACGACGGCCGGCCGTGTACACTTCCCGGTCATGCGGGTGAGCTTGCTGTCGCTCGTCCTGGTCGTCCTGGTCGTCCTGGTCGGGATGGCCGCGCTTGCGGGCACCAGCCGGGCCGAGAAGGTCACGACGAACCAGGGTACGAAGGTCCGGGCACGCCCGGGCGAGACGGCCAAGATCCTGCTCGAGGTCGATTCGGGCAAGTCCATGACCGTCCTGGCGCGCGATGGCCGCTGGATCAAGGTCCGGGTGTCAGGGCGGACCGGGTACGTCACGCGCTCGAGCGTCGACGGCGACGATGCCGAGATCCCGCGCAACACGCGGCGCCGCGCGTTCGTGGACGGGCGCAGCACGCGCCGCGGCCCGGGCGGCGACGAAGCCCCCGACGACCGGGTCGGCGCGGACGCCCTCGGCGAGGGCCAGGACACGGGCGACGGGGGTGACTCCGGCGACAGCTCCGGGGGGGACGAGCCGAGCAAGCCGCACAAGCCGCACAAGTCCGATGCCACGGGTGGCGGGCATTCCGGCGACGGCGACGCTGGCGACGGGGGCGACGCTGGCAACGGTGGCGACGCGTCCGGTGACGACGGCGACGTGGTGGTCGATGACGCAGGCGGGGATCGCCCGACCGCGCACGTCAGTCGCAAGACGAAGGTCCTCGCGGAGGCGAGCTCGAAGAGCGACCTCGCGTTCACGGCGACGAGCGGCACGGTGCTCTTCCCCAGTGAGACGAAGGGCAAGTACACGTGGGTCGAGAACGAGGAGGGGGACGGCGGCTACGTGCTGACCAGCGCCCTCGAGCGCGACGAGGTCGCCGACGCGGACGGCGGCGACCGGGGCGGGCGGCAGATCGATCTGCGCGCGCGGGCCGGCGTCTCCTTCGTGACCCAGGGCGTGCGGGTGCCGGCCACCGGCGCCGGATTTCCCAACAACTACAACATCTCCACGGCCGCGGCGCGCATCGCGATCGGGGGGGCTGTCATGTATCCGTACAAGGCGCGCTACGTCCTCGGCGGCGAGGCGGGGTATGACCTCGCGCGCTCGGCGCCCGGCGTGTCGTTCATGGGGAGCACCACGGCGATCACGTTCCACAACCTCGTGGTGCGCGGCATGGCCGGCTACGACCTGAAGACGAAGAGCGGCGCGATCGTGTTCGCCCGCCTGGCGCTCGGCTACCAGTCCCAGCAGGTCGCGCACGTCGGCGATCTGGCGAAGAACACGGCGAAGATTCCGTCGGAGATCGTGATCGCGCCGCTGCTCGGGGTCGCGCTCGCGATGCCGAGCCTCACGCCGAACATCGGGCTTCGCGTCAGCCTCGACGCGATCCTGGCCGGCGCGAGCGTGAAGCAGACGCGGCGGCTCGAAGATGGCGCCAGTCCGTCCGTGAAGGCCGCGATCGTCGGGGTCGGGTTCACGTACCGCTACAAGCCCGCGCTGACGATCCAGGGCACGTACGACCTGAGCTTCTACAAGTACGCCTACGGCGCACAGGTCGCCGACAGCAACCGGATCCACGGCACGGCGACGAGCAGCGCGCGCTCCGACGTGATGCACACCGTGACCATCGGCATCGCGAAGGCGTTCTAGCGAACGTGATGGGCTCGCGACGGCGAGCCAGCGCGCTGGTCGGGGCGGTGCTCTGTGTGGTGTGCATCGCATGGTGTCGCGAGCGCGAGCGTCCGCACGGCGAGAGCGGGACGGACCCGGCGGAGCCAGCACGCGAGCCTGGCTCCGCGCGTGACGGGTGGCGGACTGCCGTCGGCAACGGGCGCGACGGCCGCGACGGCCGCGACGGGGAGCTCGATCCCGTGCTCGTGCCAGTGCCTCCAGGCCACGTGCGGGTCGCGGGCCGCGTCCACGATGTCCGCGGGCTCGGCCTCGTGGGCGCCTCCATCGAGCTGACAAGCGACCCGACGGGATCGACCATCCGCGTCGTGAGCGAGCTCGACGGCAGGTTCGCGGGCGTCGTGCCGGACGGCGAGCTGATCGCGCGCGCGCATGCCGAGGGCTACGTCGACGCCGTGCAGTTCCGGGCCGAGCGCGACCACGGCGCCCGTCCGTTCGACCTGGCGCTCGTGCCGGCCTCCGCGATCGAGGGCCGGGTCGTCGACGCGAGAACGGGAGCGCCGGTCGCGAGCGCACGGGTGGTCGCGGAGAAGCGCGAGACCCGGTCGGGTGCCGACGGCGGATTTCGGCTCGAGGGCCTCGAGCCCGGCCGCTACCTGCTGACCGCGACGACGGCGAGCGGCTATGGCGAGCCCGTCGAGTCGGTACTCGCGACGCTCGGGTCGACGACGAGCGGCGTGACCATCCGCATGCACGTGGTCGCGGTGGTCGCGGCGCACGTGGTGATCGCGTCCAGAGAGGGCGCGACGGCGACGCGAACGCCATGTCCCCCCGACGCGGGGGAAGTGCGATTATCCCAGGCGTCCGGCTACCGGACCATTCGCGGTCGCACGCTGGACGACGGCCAGGTCGTGCTCGAGGGCGTCGTCCCGGGTACCTACGCGGTGGCCGTGGAGTGTCGCGGGACGGTGCCGCAGGTGCCGTACCCGGACCTCGTGGTCGGCGACTCCGACCTCGAGGACGTGACGTGGCTCGTGATGCAAGGCGCCCGGCTCACGGGGCACGTCCGCGACCCCGGGGGCAGGCCGGTCGCGGGTGCCACGGTGAACGCGAGCAGCAGCGGCGGCCAGACCTACGCGTCCGGGACGTCGGGCACCGACGGCGCATTCGTGATCGAAGGCGTGGCGCCGGGTGCCGTCGAGCTCCTCGTGTACGCGGAGGGCTACGCGTCGAGCGAGACGCGGCCCCAGGTCGCGGCGTCGCTGACGGGCACCGTCGCGACCGAGATCGTGCTCGTGCCGGTGTCCGCGCTGCTCGTGGAGGTGACCGACCCCGCGCGCGAGCCGCTGGCGGGCGTCGAGGTCCGCATCGTCGGCCGGGCGGGGACTCCGACCGCGCGCGTAGCCACGGTCGATCGCACGCGCCACGACGGCACGGTCCGGGCGACCCTCGCGCCCGGCGACTACGACGTGCACGCCGGTACCGTGTCGACCCCGGCGGTCGTCGTCGCGGCGACCGAGGTGCGCGTCACGGTCGCGATCGCGCCACCGAGCGGCACGCTGGTGGTCGCGGTCGTCGGACCCACGGGCCGGCCGGTCGAGGATGCCTTCGTCGCGCTGGAGCGCGAGGACCTGACATCCACGAACTACGACGATCGCACGGAGCTCGTGGGGCCCGACGGCGTCGTGAGGTTCGATCGGCTCGTCGTGGGGAGCTACACCGTGCGCGCCTATCGCGCGGGCGGCGCGGAGGTCACCGAGCGCCATGTCGCGACCGGCGGCACGACGCGCCTCGTGCTGCGGCCGACCGGGGAGATCACCGGCATCGTGGTCGGTCCCGACGGCAAGCCCGCGGACGACGTCACGATCGAAGCCACGTCGTCCGCGCTCGACGAGCACCGCGTCGAGCACGTGTTCCACTCCGGTGGCCGCTTCGTCGTCCGCGACCTCCCGGCGGGAGACTACGAGCTCTCCGTCGACGCCAATCCGCAGCTCTCGGTCCACGCCACCCTGGCCGAGGGCGGTCGCGTCGCCGGCATCGTGCTCACCAGCTCTCCCGGCGTCGCGGTCCGAGGCCGACTGGCGGGGCGAGACGGGCGCGCGCGGGCGGGCTGGAAGGTGGAGCTCCGGGTGCCCGTCCGCACCGTCGACCACGCGGGCGGCGGGCACGTCGTGGTGAGCGACGTGCTGCAGGCCGTGACGGACGAGGACGGGCGATTCCTGTTCCGGAGCGTGCAGCCCGCCACGGGCGCGCTCGCCGCCGCCGACGTCACGGTGAGGTCCGACGCCGAGGTGACGCCGATCCAGACCGTGGTGATCGGCACGGCACCGATCGATCTGGGGACGATCACGGTCGAGCCCGCGGCCGAGCCCGCGGTCGAGCCCGCGGTCGAACGCTGATCACGCGCTACTGGCGTGGCGTCGGGAGCTTGTCGAGGTCGAGCTGGGCGAGCGCGAGCCGGATCAGGTGGGACTTGTTGGCCTTGGTCCAGCCGCGCTTCTTCAGCTCGGCGACCTTGGTCTCCAGCTCGTCGATGTCCTGCGTGTACATCGAGATGCAGATCACCTTGTAGTGCGTCGGCTTCGCGGCCCGCGCCGGCAGTAGCGCTGCCGGCGTGTTGCGCCGGCCGTAGTACGTCTCGCCGAGGATCGCGTCGGTGTCGCTCAGCGGATCGTGGCCCATCAGTTTCTCGTCTTTCATGATCGTCTTTCAGAGGGCGAGCGAAGCGCCGGTGTGAGAGGTCGCCAAGGTCGTGGGGGGCGCGGCGGTCGGGGCCACGCCCGCGCCCGGCGCGGTGGTGGCGACCCAGTCGCAGACGCGGTTGTAGTCGGCCGCGCCGTGCGAGCTCGGCGCGTACTCGAAGATGGTCTTGCGGTGGCTCGGCGCCTCGGCGAGGCGCGTGTTCGAGCGGATCGGCTCGAGACACTTGTGCTTGAAGTGGCTCTGCAGCGTCTCGAGGACCTCGCGCGCGAGCCGCGTCCGTCCGTCGTAGAACGTCGGCAGCACTGCGGAGATCCGGACCGAGTGACCGAGGTGGCGCTCGACATCCTTGATCGTCTTCAGCACCTGCTTCACGCCGACGAGCGCGAGGTAGTCGCAGGTCACGGGGATGATCACCTCGTCGACGTAGGACAGCGCGTTCTGGTTCAGCAAGTTCAGTGACGGACCGCAATCGATGATCACGTAGTCGTAGCGTCGCGAGACCTGCGTGAGCGAGAGCCGCTTCGACAGCTGCTTGCTCCGCGCGCCTGGATCCTGCCGCGCGAGCCAGATCTCGGCCGCGGCGAGCGTCGCGTCGGAGGTGATCACGTCGAGGTGTTTGCGCACGGGCACCGCGGCCTCGGCCGGTTCCACGCCGTCGACCAGCACGTGGTAGAGCGCCTTCTCTCCCGCGACGCCCAGCGACACCCCGACGTTGCCCTGAGCGTCGGTGTCGATGAGCAGCACGTCGTTGCCGCGCTCGGCGAGCCCGGCCGCGACGTTCACCGCGGTGGTCGTCTTGCCGGTGCCGCCCTTCTGGTTGAGGATCGCGATCCGCCGCGCGCGCCGCGCCCGGAACGCGTCGTCGCCGAGCCCGGTTTTGCGACACTCCAGCGAGCAGAAGTGACTGCGCGAGCCATCAGCCGCCACGGCGATCTGGAACACGAACGCGGGCTCGAATCGCTGCTCGCACGAGCTGCAGGGCTTCTCCATGGCCTTATCGAAGCGGCATCGGGCGAACCGGGGCAACTTTTCGGTACACTTGAGTACAGTGGGGGCGGTGATGGCGATGGGAGCGGCTCGGACGGTGGCCCGGCAGGCGAGCGTGAGCGGGACCGATGCCGAAACGGTCGCGCGCGGCCTCGTCGATCAGCTCGCCGACTCCGAGCTACGGCTCGTGATCGGATCGCCGCGTGGGTGAGCCCGACGAGCGCGTGGCCGAGCTGGAGGCGGAGCTCGCCGCGGCTCAGCGCACGATCGACGTGCTCGTGGCGCGACTCGAGCGCTCCGGTACTGCCACGCCGACGCAGGCCGAGCTGTTCGACGCTGCGGCGAAGCTCGGGTACATCGTCGAGGAGCGCGACCGCGAGGTGGAGTCCGCTCGCGCAGAGTTCCGTGCGTTGCGCGCCAACCTCGATCAGATCGTGCGCCAGCGGACGCGCGCGCTCGCCGAGTCCGAGGCGCAGCTGCGCGAGAAGAACGCGGAGCTGGAGCGTCAGGGCACCACGAAGGCGGAGTTCATCTCGATCGCGGCCCACGAGCTACGCACGCCGCTGACGAGCATCGTGGGGTACCTCGACCTGTTCGCGGAGGGGCGCTTCGGAGAGTTCCCGCCCCTCGCGGCCCGGCCGATGGCATCGGTGCGCCGCAACGCCCACCGGCTCAAGCGCCTGGTCGACGACATGCTGAACGTCAGCCGTATCGAATCGGGGCGCCTCGTGCTCCGGCGCGAGGAGGTGGATCTCGGGGAGCTCGTGCGCGACGTGGTCACGGAGCTACAGCCACTCGCGAGCGCGCGGCGACAGCGGGTCGAGGCGCGCCTCGCCGCCGCGCAGACGATCTCCGCCGACCGCGACAAGGTGCACCAGATCGCGGTGAACCTCCTGTCGAACGCGATCCGCTACACACCCGATGCGGGGCACATCGCGATCACGGTGGACCAGGCGCCCGAGGATCGGTACCCGGGTGGCTGGGCGCGGCTGACGGTGCGTGACAACGGGGTCGGGATGACCGAGGAGGACCGCCAGCACATCTTCACGCCCTTCATGCACGCGCAACCCGCGAAGCACCACACGTCCACGTATCCGGACAGCGCCGGGCTGGGGCTCTACATCGCGCGCGGGCTGATCGAGCTGCACGGCGGACTCATCACCGTGGACAGCAAGCCGGAGGAGTTCACCGAGTTCACGGTGCTCTTGCCGGTCCGTAGCTCGCCGTAGCTGCTGCCTGCGCGCGCGCGCTGCCACGGCGGCGGCGCGCGGGACGGCTGAGCGCGCGCTCAGCGCTTCTTGCCGGGCGCGGACTTCTTGCCGGGCGCGGGCTTCTTGCCGGGCGCGGGCTTCTTCGCCGGCACCGCCTTCTTGGCGGGCGCCGCCTTCTTGGCGGGTGCGGGCTTCTTGGCCGGCGTCGCCTTCTTCGCGGGCGCGGCCTTGGCCGGCTTCGCGGTGGCCTTGGCGGGCGCAGGCTTGCTGACCTTGCCGCCGGCGCCTCCAGCCTTCGGAGCGACCTTGCCGGAAGCCGCGGCCTTGACCGGGGTGCCCGTCCTCGCGGACGCCGCGCCCTTGGCGGCCGCTGCGCTCTTGGCAGGAGCCGCACCCTTGGCAGGCGCCGCGCCCTTCGTGGGAGCTGCGCCCTTCACAGGCGCCGCGCCCTTCGCGGGAGCCGCGGCCTTCACGGGAGCCACGGCCTTGGCGGGAGCCGCTGCCGCGACTGGCGCCTTGGCGGGGGCGGCCGGAGCCGGCGTGCTCTTCCCGGGCTTCCCCGGCTTCACGTCCGCCTTGAGCTTCTTGTTGCGCTCGTCGGCCGTCTTCTGGGCCTCGTCCATCCGGTTATGCGCCGACTCGCGGGCGCGCACGATCGCGGCCTCGATCTCGGGCTTGGAGCGCGTGGGCGGCGTGATGACGGGCGCGTCCTGCTTCTTCGCGCGCTTCTTCTTCTTGGCCTCGCGCGGCACCGGGATCTCGCTGATATCCGGCATGCGCGAGGCGAGATCGCCGCGGTTATGCACGAGCACCCTCGAGCCGCCGTCGCGGAAGATGACCTCGACCTTGTTGTCGGGCAGCAGCTCGACGACGAAGCCGATGTCGAACACCGGGTGGTGCACCACATCGCCCTCTTCGTAGGCGTCGCGGATCGAGTACGGGCGCGTGGTGCCGAGCTCGGTATCGCTCGCGCGGGCGAGCGCGTCGTCCCACGTCACGCGCTTCTGGGGGGCCTTCTTGGCGCTGCCGCCTTCGCCCTCTTCCACCCCGTCACCGCGCGGCTTGCGGAATGCGTGGACCTCGCCGCAAACCGTGCACTGAACGCGGCGAACTTCGTCCTCGTACATCGAGATGATCGTGTGCGGCTGGTCCTGCTTGCACCTGGGAGACGGGCAGTACGCCTCGATCTCGCCCCCGACCTCATCGGCGTTGTCTTCGAAGATGGAGTCCATCTCAGCCTCTTTCGCGCGCCAGCCCTTGTGCGCCCTAGTGCGCCTCAAACGGACAGCCAACTGCCCGTAATTACGTCTACTACGATTCCGGAGTGGACGTACTTTAGCTAGCCATCTAACACACTTGCGATCGGGCCTACAAGCCAAGGCCTGGCAATCAGGCACTGGACGCGCGGAGAATCGTGGCAGGATCCCGCCCGCGTGCGGCGTCTCATTCTCGTGAATGCCTTGATCTTCGCGGTGTTGGCCGCGGCGGCAGCGCTCGCGTACTACGGCTACGCCGGGGCGACCGAGCAGACCTCGCGGGATCGCGAGCTGGCGCTCATGCAGGACTTGGCGGAGGAGAAGGTCCTGAACATCGAGTCCCTCATCGACGACGCCGACCGCAAGCTGCTCCACGACGTCGCCCTGGACGAGATGCCCCGCCTGCAGAAGAAGGTCGAGGCGTCGGGGGCGGCCGTCCGGAGCGTGTTCGTCCTGGACGAGGAGCTGAAGCTCATCCCGGATGGGGCCATGTCCTCCCGCGGGATCGCGTTCCGGGACTGGTTCCTGACCAATGTCCTGCCGCTGCTGAAGCTGCGCACGCGCGCGGTGGGCGTGCGGGAGCACCTCTATCTCCGGGTCGACCAGCCGTATCTGTTCTCGTTCATGAAGCGGGTGGCGAGCGGGCGGACCTTCTACGTGGTGATCGAGGACGACCCGGTCCACCTCTACGACCGCATGTTCCCGCAGTTCCTGTACACGCCGGAGTCGAGCAAGCGCGTCTATCAGGTGTTCGATGACCAGGGGCAGATCCGCTACGGGCCGCGGTTCTCGGAGGTGCCGGGATCCCTCGTGGTGCGGCGCCCGTTCACGCAGACCTGGGATGGCTTCGTGCTGCGCGTGACGCAGAAGGATCAGGGGGACCTGCTCGCACAGCAGCGCAAACGCCTGATCGACGCGATCGTGATCGCGGGCGCGGTCACCGTGATCCTCGCGGGCCTGCTCGTGCTCGCGTTCGCGATCCGCCGCGAGCGGAGGTTGAACGCGCTGAAGAGCGAGTTCATCTCGAACGTCTCGCACGAGCTGAAGACGCCACTGTCGATCATCTCGATGTTCGGCGAGATGCTCGCCTCCGGCCGTACGAAGAGCGCCGAGCAGGCCCACGAGTACGCGGAGATCATCTGGCGCGAGAGCGTTCGCCTCGGCCGGCTGATCGACAACGTGCTCGACTTCGCGAAGATCGAGCGCGGCATGGGGGTGTACGAGTTCGACGAGGCGGCCGATCTCGGCGAGGTGGTCGATCGCGCCCTCGAGCTGTCGCAGCGGCGGCTCGGGGCGGCCGACATGACGCTCGAGACCGATCTGGAATCGGGGCTGCCGGCCGTGCGCCTCGATGCCAACGCGTTCACGCTCGCGGTCCTGAACCTCGTCGACAACGCGATCAAGTACGCGCCGGAGGGCAAGCAGATCCGGGTCTCGCTCGCGCGCGTCGGCGATCGGGCGGTGCTCGCCGTGAAGGACTTCGGCGCGGGCATCGATCCCGAGGAGCACGAGAAGATCTTCGAGCGGTTCTATCGAGCGCGCGCGATCCGGTTGAAACCGATCCGCGGCTCCGGGATCGGGCTGGCGCTCGTGCAGCACATCGCGCGTGCGCACGGTGGTGACGCTCGCGTCGACAGCACGGTGGGGGAGGGCTCGACGTTCAGCATCTCGTTGCCGATCTCTGGTACAGAGGGTTCGTGACCACCGGTGTGGAAGGCGAGCCGGCGCGCAAGCGCATCCTCGTGATCGAGGACGAGCCGGACATCATCCGCGGGCTCCGGGACGCGCTGGAGTTCGAGGGCTTCGAGGTGCAGGCCCGCGGCACGGGGGCGGAGGGGCTGATCGCGGCGATGGATCTCGCCCCGGACTGCGTGCTCCTCGATCTGATGCTGCCCGACGACAACGGCTACCGGGTGTGCGAGACGCTGCGCCTGCGCGACGAGACCGTGCCGATCATCATCCTGACGGCCAAGGCGCAGGAGAGCGACAAGGTCCGCGGGCTCGAGGCGGGCGCCGACGACTACGTCACGAAGCCGTTCTCGGTGGCGGAGCTGATCGCGCGGATCAACGCGATCTTCCGGCGCCAGAACCGGATGTCGTCGGCGAACGACGAGACGTTCACGATCGGGACGTGGACGATCAACGCGCGCAAGCACACGATGAGCAAGGGCCGCACGAGCAAGCGGCTCACGTTCTACGAGCTCGAAGTCCTGAAGCTGCTGCGCGAGCGCTCCGAGGAGACGGTCTCGCGCGACGAGTTGCTCGAGAAGGTCTGGGGCATCCCCGGATCGCCGACGAGCCGCACGGTCGACAACTTCATCGTGAAGCTGCGCCGCAAGCTCGAGGAGGATCAGAAGAATCCGCGGCATATCCTCACGGTCTACGGGCTCGGCTACAAGCTCGTCCCGTAGCGGCGAGGCGACGGCGGACCGTCAGAGCAGCCAGAGCAGCGCGAGCGACACCGCCAGCGTCGGTAGCAGGACGAGCGTGCCGAGGCGGGCGAAGCGCGCGACGCCGACGGAGATGCCGGCGCGTCGGAGCAGATCGATCCAGAGGAGCCCCGCGAGCGAGCCGATCGGGAGCAGGCGCGGCCCGATGTCGCCGCCGACGAGTGCGGCCAGCAGGGGCTTGGCGCCGTGCGTGGTGTCGATCGCCATCATGTTGAGGAGCGACATCGGGTGGTTGTCGATGAGCGCCGACCCGAGCGCGGAGGTCGCACCGATGGTGACGAGCTGGGCCCCGCCGCCCGGCGTCGCGGAGTGGTAGAGCGCGGCGAGCTCCGTGACAACGCCGACGTGCTGGAGCCCGCGCACGACGAGGAAGATGCCCCACAGGAACACGAGGATGTCGATCGACACGTGCCCGACGACCTTGCGCAGCGGGGCAATGCGATAGCACGCGGCGATCACGAGTGACCCCGCGGCTCCCGCGACGGCGACGTACCAGATCTGGATGCCGAGCGCAGCCGCGAGTGGATAGGCGGCGAAGACCGCGAGCATGAGTCCGACCGCCGGACGCTCACCGGGGCGCGCGTGCACCGTGAGCGGCGGGGCTGGTGCGGCGACCACACCTGCGAACGTGCCCCGCGAGAGCCGGCGCAGGACCACGTACGTGAGCAGCGCCCCGACGGCGGAGATCGGCAGCATCACGGCGGCGTACGAGTTGAAGTGCAGCCCCGCGAACTCGGCCACGATCATGTTCATCGGATTCGAGACGATGAACGGCGCGACGCCCGGCGCGAGGAACACGGCGAACGCGAACGCGAGCGTGACCTCCGGCTGCCCCGGATAGAGCCGACGCGTGAGCGCGACCACGATGGGCGTCAGGACCAGGATGGCGGCATCGTTGTTCAGCAGCGCGGGCGTGATCACGCTGATGACGAACACGATCGTGAACGTGTGGCCGATGCTCGTGCGGCGGGCTCGCGCCTCGACGATCGCGGCAAGGCGATCGAACGCGCCGACCTCCTGGACCACGCCCGTCATCACGAGGATGCACGTGAGCGCCAGCAGCGGCCGCCACTGGACGCGAGCGGCCTCCGCGACCTCCGACACCGGCAGGAGGCGGGTGGCGAGCAGGACCGCGACCCCGACGAGCGCCGCGCTCCCCGGCGTGAACCGCACGACCGCTCGCGGCCGCAGCACGGCAAGGGCCACGACGAGCGCGAGCGTCGCAATCGCGATGGCAAGCTCCACGGCAGCTACCGTTACAAATCCGGGGCCACTCTGCACGCGGCATGGTCCGTGATCGACGCGCGCCAAGCCCGCGGGACGAATTGCGTTTTCGCGCTGTTACACGGCGATGACGCGCGTGCAAGCGGGGGCGCGTCCCCCGGCCATCCCGCGAAGGCCCCGGGTCGAAGGGCCCCGCTCGGGTGTGCACCGGTCCGGCCTACAGCGGAGCGGGGGCGACGCGGGCGCCGTGGGCGACGAAGACCGCGGCGCGAGCGCGGGTCGCGGGCCTCGCCGTCGCGATCGTCAAGGGGTCGTCGGCGCCGCCGAGCGCGGTGACCAGCGTGGCGAGCTGCCGCTCCGTGATGGGCTGGTCGGGACAGAACGCGCCCGCGCCGCAGCCGGTCGTCGCGCCGGAGGCTGCGAGGGCCTGTACCGCCGAGAAGGCCGGATCTGTCGCGGGCACGTCATGGAACGCGGGCGTCGCGCTGCCGCCGCAACCGCTCGTGACGAGCGCCAGCGTCAGCACGAACCCACGGAGCTTCATCGGGACGAGCCTACGACGCGGAGAGGCACGCTTCAACGCTCGTCATTGCCGGGGTCTCGGGCCGTCCTGCAGCCCTCGACCGGCTCGTCGTCCCGCCCACCCGCACGTCAGGCGTCCAGATGACCCGTGAGCCTGAGCTTGTTCTTCGCAGACTTTGCGAGCTTGCTGCGCGGCCGCTCGTCGATGATCCCCTGCATCAGCTCCGCGCCGAGCTCCTCGTTGACGCCGATCTTCGACTCGAGCAGCCGGAACCCGAGCGCGTACAGCACCTCGTCCGTCACGTCCTCCGCGCGGGCAAGCTGCTTGGCCACCGGGAAGCCCGCCGCCGCGAGGCGCGCGAACTGGCCGACCACCGGGTCGTCCGCGCGCGAGCTGCGGATGATGCCCTCGCCCGACTGCTCGAGCGCGAGCAGCGCCATGAAGAACCGCTGGTCGTTGTCGATCGCGGCATCGAGGTCTGCGTTCGACCGCAGCAGCGGCTTCAGGCTCCCGAATGCCTCCACCGGCTTGCCCGCCTTCCGCAGTCGCCGCGCGCGCTCGAACAGGAGCTCGACGTGCTTCTGCGGCGCGATATCGGCGACGAGCTCCGCGAGCACGCGCTCCATCACGACCTGGTCGACGGTCGACTTCCCCTTGTTGCTGCGCTCGGCCGAGACGCGCACCGCCTGCACGATCTCCTCGATCGCCTGGTTCGAGATGTTGCCGCGATGCGTTCGCAGCACGCCCGCGAACCGTCGCGCCGCCTGCTCGTCGGTGGTCGCGAGCAGCGCGCGCATCACCGGCAGCACGGCCTCGGGTGCCTTCGACAGGCCGCGTCCGGCGGCGTCGCGTGCGGCCACGTCGTTGCTGCCCAGCGCCTCGAGCAGCGCCTTCACCGCCGACGCGCCGCCGCCCGCTGGCATCCTCTCCATGGCGAGCTTCTGCGCCGCGACGTTCTTGCTCTTCGCGAGCGCGCCGAACGGCTTCGCGAGCGACTCGGGAATGCGGGCGCCGCGCAGCGTGTCCACCGCCGACTGCGCGACCGCGATGTCGCTGCCATTCGCGAGCTCGATGAGCTGCTCGATCACCTTCTCCGTGCCCTTGGCCTCGCTCTGCGCCACGAGTCGGCGCAGCGCCGCGACAGCCGCCAGCCGGATCGGCCGCGGCTCGTCCTCGCTCGTGAACTCGACGAGCAGCTTCTGCGTGCTCGGGCGGGCGAGATAGCCGATCAGCCGCAGCAGGCTGCCGAGCGTGGCCATCCCGCGGGCGACGTCCTCGTCGCGGAGCGGATCGACCACGACGATCGCCGAGGCCGCCGGCGCCGGAGCGGACGCGTTCGCGTTCGGCTTCGGCTTCGCCTTCGACGGTTTCGAGCGCGCTGGCGCCAGCGCCGTCTGCGCCGCGGCCAAGCTTCGCGCGAGCTCCTTGTTGGCATCCGCCGCTCGCACGACCGCGACCTTCTCGATCAGCGCGGCGAGCTTCTCGTTGCCATCGCCCTTGTCGAGCTCCGCCCGCACCAGCTGCAGTGCCTGCTCGCCGAATTCGCCATCGGCGAGCTGATCGAGCACCGCCTCGAGCGCGGGCTGCGTGCCGCGTCGTAGCAGCAGCTGCGCCATCACGCGCCGCGCCGGGATCGGGCCCGAGCCGAGCTCCTTGCGCAGCGCACCCTCCGCGGCCGCGCCCTGCTGCGCGAGCACCTGAGCTGCGCGCTCCGCGAGCTCGTCGTCGTCGCCGCGGAGGAGCGGGACGAGCTCCTTCGCGATTCCGGTCGTGCCCATGGCCGCGAGACCCTCGAGCGCGATCCGGCGCACGCTGGCATCGCCATCCGCGAGCCGCGCCGTCAACCCCGCTTCCACCGCCTTGTCACCACCGCCCACGGCCGCCAGCACCGTCGCCGCCGCCGCCCGCAACTCGACGCGCTCGGACTCGAGCAGATCGATGATCGCGCCGCCTAGGTTCTTCGCCATGGTCCCTCGGTCGGGGACGATAGCTCAAACGCCGGTCACACGAAGTCGCGGCGCTGGAAGAGGAACGCGGCCAGCGCGAGCAGCCCGACGATCCACCCGAGCCCGTGAAGCGCCGCGAACGCGACGTAGCCCCACGAGACGAACTCGGCGTGGATGCTCGCGTGGACGCCATCGACGGTCCGGCCGCTGACCGCGAACAGGTGAATGTCCGGGACGATGGTGAGCGTCACCTTCGCAACCCCGCGGATGAGCCCGCTCGCGGCCTGGGATGCGTTCTCGAGGTCGGGCGTGAGCCGCCCGATCACCCACAGGGCGAGCGCGAAGATGCCGGACAGGAACGGCGACGAGAACGACGAGAAGAAGATCGCGATCGCGCACACCGTCAGCACCTCGAACCACGCGAGGACGATCGCCTTGATCACGGCGTCGCCCACGCCGAAGCCCTGAAGCCACAGCATCCCGAGCATGGCCGCCGCGAAGATCGCGACGAGGACGGACAGCACGAGCGCCATGCCCCCGTACTTGCCCACGACGAACTCCCACCGCTCGATGGGTTTGCTGGCGATCGAGTGCACGGTGCGGCGCTGGATCTCGGAGTAGAGGAGGAACACGCCGAGGAAGATCGCGGTCAGCGAGCCGAACAGCGAGATGCCCGCGAGCCCGACGTCGCTCGAGACGCGTGCCTGCTCGGCCGTGGCCATCGCGCCCAGCACCAGGGCGAGCACGTTGGCGCCGACCACGAGCACGATGAAGCCGTACAGCACGCGGATGCGCGCGGCCTCGCGGAAGGTGTTGAGCGCGATGGCCCAGATGCGGTTCAGGCTGCTCGTCACGATGCACGCTCCGGGGCGCCACTGGCGTCGGCGGAGGCATCCGCGCTCGCGACCTCGCGGAGGAAGCGCGCCTCGAGCGTCTCGTGGCGGGGCACGACCGAGACGAGCTTCGCCCCGGCGGCGCGCGCGGCGGCGAGCCACGCGTCGAGGTCGGTCGCGGGGGGCAGGGTCAGGCTCACCTCGGTGGAGCTGCGGCGCACGTTCGTAGCAGTGGCGAGCACACCCTCGAGCGCGGTGTCTGCGATGGCGACGTGCAGCTCGACGTCGATGCCCTTCACGCTGCCGGCCACGAGCTCGCTCGGTGACCCCTCGGCCTGGAGCTGGCCGCGCGCGATGATCGCGACACGATCGGTGATCGCCTCCACGTCGGAGAGGATGTGGGTCGAGAAGAACACCGTCTTGCCCGCGTCGCGCAGGCTCACGATCAGGTCGCGAACCTCCTTGCGCCCGATCGGATCGAGGCCACTCATCGGCTCGTCAAGCACGACCAGCTCGGGGTCGTTCATCAGTGCCTGGGCGAGCCCCGCCCGCTGCAGCATGCCCTTGCTGAACTTCTTCAGGCTCTGGTGCTGTGCCCGCTGCAGGCCGACGCGCTCGATCAGCTCGCCCGCGCGACGCTTGCGGACGCTCGCCGGGATCCCGAACAGGCGCCCGACGAGATCGAGCAGCTCCGCGACGGTGAGGTAGTCGTAGAAGTAGGGCGCCTCGGGCAGGAAGCCCACGCGCTCGCGCGCCTGGCGGCTCGGGACGGTGCGGCCGAGCAGCTTCACGCTACCGCTCGACGGCTTCACGAGCCCCATCAGCGTGCGGATGGTGGTGGTCTTGCCGGCGCCGTTGGGGCCGACGAAGCCGAAGATCTGCCCGCGCTCGACGGCGAACGAGACCCCGCGCAGCGCATCGATCCGGCGCCGCGCGAACGGCGTGCGGAACGACTTCTTCAGATCGATGACTTCGAGAGCAGCGTCGGCCACGGGAGGACCGACAGCGTATCAACTTCTGATCGTGTACACGAACGTGGTCATGGCACAGACAGGGGCTGGCTTGCCGTTCACGGTGAACGGCTGGTACCGCCAGGCGCGGGCGGCGGTGACGAGGCGCTGGTCGAAGTCGGGGTACTTCGTGGAGGCGCGCACGGTGACGGACGAGATCGCGCCCGACGCGGCCAGGCAGATCTGGAGCGTGCCGGTCACGCGTGGTTTGCCTTCGCGCATCATCGCGGTCTTGGTGACGTCCGAGGGAAAGATCTGGGTGTCGCCGGAGATACGAAGTGCCGCGAGGAGCGTCGGCGCGACGATCATCGGCTTCGGCGGGGCCACCGGCTCGGGCGGCCGGGTCGCGACGACGGAGGTACCGCTACCGCTGCCGCAGTCGGGGCCCTCGCAGGTGCCGTCGCTGTCGGGCGGGCCGTCGCCCGTGCCGGGACCCTCGGCGTCGCCGCTCCCGCCGCCCGTGCCCGTGGTGGCCGAGGTCGCGAGGTCCGGCGTGGCTGCCTCGGGGGCGAGCTTCGGCTGCACCAGGGCCTCCGGCCGGTGCTCGCGGTGCTTCGGCACGATGGCCGCGACCTGACCGGCGATCGGGCCGCCCTCGGGGGCTGGCGCCGATGGCGCGATCGACAGGCTGGTCGGGATGCGGCCTGCCTCGAGCCGGTCGATCTTCCAGATGCTCGTGATGAAGAGCGCGGCGCCGATGCCAGCGTGCAGGGCGAACGAGGACGCGACGAGGGTCTTGCGGGGCATCAGGACCCGACGCGCGACGCCCGGCGCCGATCTCTGTCAGGTGATGGCTGGCCGCGCCGACGCCCCGCGTGACTGCGGTGTCGTCACCGCGCCGGTGTCGCAGGGGCGGCCCGGAAGCGGACGTGGAGGTGATCGGTGTGGTTCGGCCAGTGGTGCACGAGCGCGCTCAGGTCCGAGCGCGGCCGCGGATACTGGAGGATCTCGGCCAGCTGGTCGTCGGGGGTGCCCCGGGCGCGGGCCCAGTCGTAGAGGCGCTTCTGCACGGCGCGGTCGAGGAACATGACTTCGACGCCGGTCGGCAGGTGGGAGGTGCGGGCGAAGGCGGTGACCAGAGCCCACGTTGCGGGCAGATCGAGGTCGGCGTTGGCCTCGACAAATACGGCCGGGTAGCCCGCCGGCAGCGCGTGAAAGTAGAATCCGACATCCACGTCGAGCCCCGTCTGGTGGGACAGGTGGTGCGCGAGCTTGCCCCCCTCGCGCGCGGAGAGATCGCCGATCGCGAGCGTGTGCACGTCGGGATACAGCGCCCGCACGGCCGCGATGGCGCCCTGGAGATGAGCGACGACATGCGGCTCGCCGAACGCTCGCTGCGGCCGTCGGACCTGGTACCCGTCGCCCGCCGGCAAGCGCTCGGCGCCGGGGAGACCGTCGGGCTCGACCGCGTCGGGGGCGTCGCGCCCATCGGCCTCCGGGGTGGGATCGACGACCGTCGCCCCGTCGATCACGGCGAGCGCGAGCCGGGCGCGGTCGTCCGCGGTCGTCGGAGCCGCCGCCTGGGTCGTCGCCGATGGGGTGCGCGCGCCGCTGGTCGTCGCGCCGCTGGTCGTCGCGCCGCTGGTCGTCGTGCGGTGACAGCTCGGGATCACGACGACGGTCCCCGCCCGCACGAGCGTCGTATCCACGTGATTCGCGCGCAGGATCGCCGCCGTCGAGCACCCGTACACCTGCGCCACGTGCTCGAGCGTCTCGCCGCGCTCGACCGTGTGCCGCTCGGCGCGCGCCTGGGCCGCCATCACCATCACCATCACCACCGCGAGCCGCACCTTGAAATTCTCCCAACCTCCCGGCGCTCGGGGCAACTTTGCCCACTGCCCGGGATCGCAGCGGTCAGGCGCCGGGCTGGAGCGCGGCGAGGGCGGTCGCGAGGTCGGCCGCAGGGAGGCGGGAGTTGTGCTCGAGCTGCTCGAGCATGACCTCGAGGTCGGTGCCGTGCTCCTCCGTGTTCGCGGTGACGCACGCGGGGTGGAGGTAGCCCGCGCTCTTCGTGGGCATCGCGCCGGCCTCGATGTCGCGCTCGACCGCGACGCGCAGCGTGCCCTTCTCGATCGGCTCCTTGCACTGGAGGCACCTCGCGCGGCCCGTCGGTGCGCGATCGACGTACGGAAAGCCGGCGGGCTTCGCCGTGCCCTTCGCGATCGCGTCGGCCATCGCGACCTCGAGCTCGGCTCGGTCGGGGACGTCGCCGACGTACGCCTTCAGCGCATCCGCGAGCTCCACGGGCAGCTTGGTCGCCGCGCATCTCAGGTGATGCCACTGCAGGCTCGGCGTGTCGCCGAACGCGTTCGCGGCCTCGATGCCGAGCCGGAGCTCGCCCTTGCCGATCGTCTGCTTGCACGTCCGGCAGCTGGCGCGTCCGGACTTCGCCTCCTCGATCACGTTCGCCATGGCGGCGCGAAGATAGCGCGACCTCCCGGGATGACGATAGATTGCGCGGGTGTCAGCGTTCCGCGGCGAGCAGCCGTACCCGGTGATCGCGAGTCGCGTCGACCCGCGGGCCACCGAGTTTCGCGCGAACCACGCGGCGAACACGGTCGCGGTCGAGACGCTCCGGGTCGCGCTGCACGGAGCGACCGTCGGCGGCGGCGACAAGTACATCAGCCGCCACCTCGCCGCCGGGAAGCTGCTCCCACGCCAGCGCATCGAGCTGCTGCTGGATGCCGACTCGTACTTCCTCGAGCTGTGCGCGCTCGCGGGCAAGGACGTCCCGGGCCACGTGCCCGGCGCGAGCCTCATCGGCGGCATCGGGATTGTCTCGGGCGTGGAGTGCCTCGTCACGGCGAGCGAGTCGACGGTGAAGGGCGGGGCGGTCAGCGAGCTCACCGCCCACAAGAGCGGCCGGCTCTCCGACATCGCCGATCAGAACCGCCTCCCCGCGATCACGATGATCGAGTCTGCCGGCGCGGATCTCCCGAATCAGTCGAAGATCTTCGTGCCGGGTGGCCGCGGCTTCCGCGATCTCACGCGCCGGTCGGCCCAGCGCATCCCCACGATCTGCCTCGTGTTCGGGAGCTCCACGGCCGGCGGCGCGTACATGCCCGGCATGAGCGACTACGTCGTGATGGTCGAGAAGCAGGCGCAGGTCTATCTCGCTGGCCCGCCGCTCGTGAAGATGGCCACCGGCGAGGAGACCGATCACGAGTCGCTCGGGGGCGCGGAGATGCACGCGCGCACCTCGGGCGTCGCCGATTACCTCGCGCGCGACGAGCGCGACGCGATTCGCCTCGGCCGCGAGATCGTCGCGCATCTCGACTGGCACAAGGGGGCCTCCCCGACGCCGCGCATCGTCGAGGACCCGCGCTACTCCGCGGACGAGCTGCTCGGCATCGCATCCCCCGACGTGAAGGTTCCGTTCGACCAGCGCGAGGTGATCGCCCGCGTCGTCGATGGCTCGCGCTTCTCGGAGTTCAAGCCGCTCTACGGGCCCACGCTCGTCACCGGCTGGGCGCACCTGCACGGCTATCCGATCGGGATCCTGGCGAACAACGGGCCGCTGCTCTCGGCGTCCGCGCAGAAGGGCGCGCAGTTCATCGAGCTGTGTAACCAGTCGGCCATCCCGCTGCTGTTCCTCCAGAACATCACGGGCTTCATGGTCGGCCGCGAGGTCGAGCAAGAAGGCATCATCAAGCACGGCGCGAAGCTCATCAACGCCGTGTCGAACTCGACGGTGCCCGCGATCACCATCATGACCGGTGCGAGCTACGGCGCCGGCAACTACGCGATGATGGGGCGCGCGTACGCCCCGCGCTTCCTGTTCACCTGGCCGAATCACCGCATCGCGGTGATGGGCGGCAAACAGCTCGCGGGCGTCCTGGAGATCATCCAGCGCGATGCGGCCACGAAGCGGGGCGAGACCCTCGACGAACAGCAGCTCGCGTTCGGCAAGGCGATGGTCGAGGCGCAGATCGACAAGGAGAGCGACCCGTACTTCGCGTCCGCGCGGCTGTGGGACGATGGCATCATCGACCCGCGCGACACGCGCACCGTGGTCGGGATCGCGCTGTCGACGGCGTACTCGAAGGCGTTCGACGGCACGATGCAATACGGCGTGTTCAGGCACTAGGCATGACCATCACGCCCCGCACGATCGACAAGGTGCTCGTCGCCAACCGCGGCGAGATCGCGATCCGCGTGATGCGCACGTGCCGCGCGATGGGGATCGCGACGGTGGCCGTGTACTCGGACGCCGATGCGGGCGCGCCATTCGTCCGCGCGGCGGACGAAGCGATCCGCATCGGTCCCGCACCGGCCCGGGACTCGTACCTCGTGATCGGAAACCTGCTCGATGCCGCGCGGATCACCGGCGCCGATGCCGTCCACCCTGGCTACGGATTTCTCTCGGAGCGCGCGGCGTTTGCGGAGGCCGTCACGGACGCGGGGCTCGTGTTCATCGGACCGCCGGCGGCCGTGATCGCCGCGCTCGGGAGCAAGCAGGGCGCGAAGCGCATCGCCGAGCGCGCCGGCGTGCCGATCGTGCCCGGCTACCACGGCGCCGCGCAGACCACCGACGCGTTCGTCGCGGCCGCCGCAACGATCGGCTATCCGGTGCTGGTCAAGGCGTCCGCCGGTGGAGGAGGCAAGGGCATGCGCGTGGTGCACAGCGCCGGCGAGCTCGCGGATGCCATCGAGCGGGCGCGCGGCGAGGCGGCGTCGGCGTTCGGCGACGACACGCTGCTGCTCGAGCGCTACGTCGATCGCCCCCGCCACATCGAGATCCAGATCCTCGGGGACCTGCACGGCAACGTGGTGCACCTGGGCGAACGCGAGTGCTCGATCCAGCGTCGCTACCAGAAGGTGATCGAGGAGTCGCCATCACCCGCGCTCGATCCCGTGCGCCGCGAGGCGATGGGGCAGGCGGCCATCGCGCTCGCGAGGTCCGTCGGCTACGTCGGCGCGGGCACCGTCGAGTTCATTGTCCCCGCTGGCCGGAGTGAATCCGGCCAGCTCCATCGCGGGCCCGCCGGCCGGAGTGAATCCGGCCAGCTCCATCTCGGGAACCAGGCCGGCGAGTTCTTCTTCCTCGAGGTGAACACGCGCCTCCAGGTCGAGCACCCGGTCACGGAGCTCGTCACGGGGCTCGACCTCGTGCGCGAGCAGATCCGCATCGCGCGTGGCGAGCGGCTCGCGTTCACCACGGCCCCGCCGCAGCGCGGCTGGGCGATCGAGGCGCGCCTGTGCGCGGAGGATCCCGAGCGCGAATACCTGCCCACCACCGGCACGCTCCTCGCGGTCGATGTCCCGACGACGATCCGCGCGGATCTCGGCATCGCTGCGGGCACCGAGATCGGCATCCACTACGACTCGATGCTCGGCAAGCTCGTCGCGCACGCGCCCACGCGCACCGAGGCCGCACAGCTGCTCCGCCGCGCGCTCGTCGAGACCTGGGTCCCGGGGCTCGTGACGAATCGCGAGCACCTCGCGCGCATCCTCGGTCACGCCGCGTTCCTCGCCGGTGATCTCGACACGCATTTCCTCGATCGCCATGCGGGCGAGCTCGGGGCCCGGCAGCCAGGACTCGACCAGGTGCGCGTCGCGGCGATCGGCGCCCTCCTCACCGGCATCGCCACGCGTCGGGCCGCCGCGGTGGCCTCGAGCTCGCCCGCCACGCTCGCCCCGCCGGGCTGGCGCAATGTCCGCTTCGCCGACCAGCTCGTGACGCTGCAGCTCGCGCCCGGAACGCCGATGGGCTCGCCGATCCAGGTCGAGCTCGCGTACCGCCCCGGCGTCGCCCCCGGACAGCTCGACGTCGCGATCGGCGGCAAGACCACGCCGGTCTCTCATCACGAGCTCCTCGGCGACCGCCTGTGGTTCACCGAGCACGCCGGGCATCGTCGCAGCGTCCGCGTGGCGACCGCCGGTGCGCGGACCTGGGTGCTCTCGGAGGGCACGCTGTTCGCGTTCACCGAGGAGCCGCGCTTCGCGGAGCCTACGGTCCGGGTCGTCGCGGGCGGTCTCGTCGCGCCGATGCCGGGTCGCGTCGTGAAGGTGATGGTCGGGGTCGGCGACCAGGTCGACACCGGCGCGGCCCTCGTCGTGCTCGAGGCGATGAAGATGGAGCACACCGTGCGCGCCGTCGTGGCGGGCACCGTGCAGGCGCTGCACGTCGCCGTGGGCGATCAGGTCGAGACGGATCGCCTGCTCGCCGTGGTGACGTGACCACACCATCGCGGAACCCTGTGGCGCAATCGACCCGCTCCGGCGGGACCGAAGGCCGCTTGGACGGCCATACCGTCGCGACGATTCATGTCGCGTGATGGCATGCGCATGGCAAGACCCTCCGTCATGCGCAATTTCCTGCTGGGTGCCGTGCTCGTCGCGACCGGTCTATCGGCGTGCGCCACCGAATCATCGTTCCGCCAGCGCGACCCGTACGGGTGGCCCGTGCCCACGTGGACCGCGCACGAGGCCATGAGCTTCTGTTACGAGCAGCCCAAGCTCGTCGACTTCGTCAACCCCACCGGGTCCGCCGAGAAGATCGACCGCGACGATCGCGAGGGGAAATACCGCGTCTACCGGCCTTCGAACGATCGCAGCGGCTGGTACGCCCCGAGCCCGGGCTGCAGCCCCGACATCGCGGCGATCCGCGCATACGGCGTCGAGTCGAACGCGTACTACGCGACCGCGGTGAGCGCGCCGCCGCCCGCGACCCACCTCCCGTCCGGCCAGGCCGCCTCCACGCAGTCGATGGCGCGCGCGCCCGAGCTCTGAGACTCGGTCCCTTCCCCGGCCGCGCTACGCACCAGCGCCGTAGCGCGCCGCGTGCCAGGCCGGTAGCTCCGCCATCGTCGCGAGCACGGCATCCGCGTCGCGCAGCGCATCCGCGGGATCCGCGCCCGTCGCCACCGCGACCACCGTCGCGCCGCACGCACGAGCCGCGGAGATGTCGTGGATCGTGTCGCCGACCACGATCACCTCGCGCGGCGAGCACTGCTGCTTCGCGCGCTCGATCGCCCGCGCGACCAGCTCCGCGCGGACCGTCGAGTCGCAGCCGAACCCGCCGACCGCGCCCGCGCGCTCGAACCACGCGCCGAGCCCGGCCGCGGCCAGCTTCACACCCGCGCCCTCGCGCACGTTGCCGGTCGCGACGCCGAGGAGCACGTCGCTCCGCGTCGCGAGCCAGTCGAGGGCATCGATCACACCGGGCAGCACGGTGACGCCGTGCTCGCCCAGCATCCGCGTCAGGAGCGGCAGATAGGCATCGATGAACGCCGCGCTCTCCACGGCCGTCGGTGGGCGCCCGAGCCGCGCGCGATAGATCTCGTCGATGATGCCGCCATCCGTCTTGCCGCCGTAGCGAATGCCGGTGCTCGCGGCGGCCATGCCGTACATGCGCTCGAACACGGTGTCGAACGCGACGCGGCCCGATGCGCCAGGGTTCGACTGCAGGATCGTGCCGTCGATATCGAACAGGTAGACGATCACGCGGGCTTCACGGCTGCTTCGCGGCGCCGGCCGGTTGCGTGGGCAGCGCGCCGTGGGTGCGCGTCCACTTCTCCGTCACGACGAGGAAGCCATCGAACGTATCGCGCAGCGCCCACGCCTTCTCCTTGAACGTCGAGAGCGTCGACGCCCGCATCAGCCCGTCGCCCATCACCGTGCGCAAGCCCTTGCAGCCGCCGTCGCGCTCGAACCGCGTCACCGTGTTCTCGTAGATCCGGAAGCACGCCTCGTGATTCCCCCCGTTGTAGAGCGGCGCGCCGAGCTGGATGGCGCGGTCGATCGCCGCCGCCACCTCCGCCAGCTGCGCACCGCTGCAGCCGTCGAGCACGGCCAGCGGGTGGTCGGGGACCTTGCGGACGATCGCGGGCCCGCCGTCGCCGCCGCCGCTGCCGTCGTCCGCACCACCGTGAGCCGCCGCATCGAGACTCTTTGTCTTGATCACGAACGCGGCGAGCGACATCGGCGCCGGCGCGGCGATCAGCGGCTTCAAGTAGTTCGCCGGCATCGCGAAGTTGATGAGCTGACCCTCGGTGTTGATCGCCGTGGTCACTCCGATCACCTCGCCGCTCTGGTTGAACAGCGGCCCGCCGCTCGACCCCTGCGAGATCGGCGCGCTGATCTGCAGGAGCGTGAGCTCCCCCGGGCAGCGCTGGTTCTCTGTCTTCACGTCGGCCGCCGTGCACAGCGTCCGCACGGAGCTGACGAGGCCCTCGCTCACGGTGTTCTCGAACACGCCGAGCGGGTTCCCGATCGCGACGACCTGGTCCCCGGCGACGATCTTGCTGCTGTCGCCCAGGTGCACGGTCGGCGCGGGCTTGCCGGGGGCGAACCGTAGCAGCGCGAGGTCGCGCATCGGATCGAGGTTGACGATCTCGGTCGCGGGAAACAGCCCCCCGTCGGCGAGCTTGACGTTGATCGCGGTCGTCCCGAGGATCACGTGCAGGTTCGTCGCGACGAGACCCTGCGCGTCGAGGATGAACCCGCTGCCGATCTGCTCGCCGCGCGGCCCGGTCGCCTCGATGCGCACGATCGCGGCACCCGACCGCTGCGCGATGTCGCGGGGAGTCAGCGCAGTCGGTGGCGACGGCGTCGGCACCGTCACGGCACCGGTCGGTCGCTGCGCAGGGGTTGCCTTCGTCCCTCCGCAGGCCCCCAGCAGCGCGAGCGAGACGATCAGGGTGCGCATCTGAGCACGAGCTTAGCGCGCGGAACCCGAGCGCGGCGAGCGGACCGGTCCCGATGGCTCGTTCCTCACGGCCTAGTTCGACGGCGGCGGTGTCGGCGCCGGCGGTCGCGGGCGGGGATCGCCGAGCCGCACCGATCGGATCGCGCTCTCGCCCTCGCGGCGGAACCCATCCGGGTCGCTGTGCGGATCGATCTTGCTCTTCATGCCGGCATCGAGGTGCCGCACGAACAGCTCGAGCGGGAGCGACTCCCACGCGGGACATGCGGTGGGTCCCGCGCTGTCGCACGCCGAGAGCGCGCGGCTCGCGTAGTCGAACGCTTCGTCGATCTGCAGCTTGTCGGCGTAAGCCCCGGACACGGCCGACAGCGCGCGCCACCGCGACGGGGATCCCTTCGACCGCTCCGAGCCCCGGATCGCCTGCTCGATCGCCCAGTCCTTGAAATTGGCAGCGCCGAGCCGGCGCGCGAAGTCCGCCGCGAGCGCGCCATCGTCCGGGTGCGCGATCGTCCGCGCCTCTGCGAGCGCGATCGCATAGCGACCGTCGCCGTCCACGCCCTTCAGCGCGCTCGACGCGTACATGGTGCGCGGCGGCAGCACGACCGCCACCAGGACCATCACGGCGATCCCGATGTCCACCAGCCCGATCCCGCGCGGCATGTTCATCCCTTCTGAAGACACTCGCACGGCGAGTCCGGTTCCCGGTGACTGCCCTTGCGTGAGACGAATGTCGCCTTTTGCCCCGGAGCGTCCCGAGATGCCCCGCTCCGATCCCGGTTCACAGATCGCGCATGCCTAATAGTTCTAGCGTGTTGCGCCGTGGATCGACCGTTGCACAGGGCAGCAATCCGAACCTGTCGTCGACCCATTCGAAGGACGTTTTTACATGCTGACCGCAATTTCGACCGCGTTCCACAAGGGTGGCTGGGGCATGTGGCCCATCCTGTTCGTCTCGGTGCTCATCGTCGCCGTGATCGTCGAACGCGCCGTCTATCTCTTCCGGGCCTCGGTCGACAAGGACAAGCTCCTCGCGCTCCTCAAGAGCCAGGTGATGAGCGGCAACGTGCAGGGCGCGATCAAGGTCTGCTCGGGCAATCCGACGCCGATGACCCGCATCGTCCAGGCCGGCCTCATGAAGTTCAACAAGAGCGACGACGAGGTCCAGGCCGCGATGGACGAGGCCGCCCTCCGCGAGCTCCCCAAGATCAACCAGCGCACGCCGTTCCTGGCGATGCTCTCGAACATGGCCGTCATGCTCGGCCTCCTCGGCACCATCGCCGGCATGATCCGGTCGTTCGGCTCCGTCGGTAACGGCGATGCCAGCAACAAGTCGACCGTCCTCGCGGAAGGTATCGCCGAGGCCCTCAACTGCACGGCATTCGGCATCGGCACGTCGCTGCTCGGTCTCCTCGGCTTCTCGCTCCTCCAGAGCAAGACGACCGGCGTGATCGACGACATCAACGAGGTGACCGTCCAGGTCGTCAACCTCGTGACGTCGCACCGCGCGCAGATGCAGCCGCAGGTCTAACCACTTCCTTGCTTGGTGTTCGTAGCGAGGAGGTCCCGTCATGGGTGCAGCTGTAGGAACCGATAGTAAAGGCAGCGTCAACGTCGAGCTGAACATCATCCCGTTCATCGACTTGATGAGCTGTTTGACGGCCTTCCTTCTGGTCGCCGCGGTCTGGGTCAATATTGCCCAGATCAACATCGCCCCGAAGGGTCGGACCCGCGACACGAGCAACGTCGAGAAGGAGACCGACGATCCGACCCTGTCCGTGCTGATCCAGCACGACAAGATCACGATCGGCGTCTCCAAGCTCAACGAGTTCCAGGAGGTCGGCTTGACCCCCGCGGGCGCGCTCGACTGGGAGAAGTTCGAAACGACGATGAAGGCCCAGAAGGCCTCCGTCTACTTCCAGGATCGCACGGATATGGAGATCGCAGCCGAGAGCACCTCGGCGGCAGCGGTCGACTACCAGGCCGTCGTCAGCGCCATGGACATCGCCCTCAAGGTCGGGTTCAAGGACGTTGGTCTCTCTGACCCGGCGGGCCTCGCGGCTCGACCGACGTACTAGGAAGGTCAGGCACCGATGCCCGTACATGCAGGCGGACCCCGCCTCTATCACTCGATCAAGTTCAAGCATCTCGTCCGCAGTGCGGGCAGCGGCTCGTCGCCTCGCGCGACGAACATCTCGCTGAACCTCGTACCGTTCGTCGACATGATGACGATGCTCGTGTGCTTCCTGCTGATGGTGTTCTCGTCGAGCGGCGAGTTGCTGTCCGCGCAGCGCGGCCTCGAGCTGCCGGATGCGACCTCGAAGACGGTGCTCCAGCGCGCGCCGGTCATCATCGTCACGCACGACGAGATCACCTATCAGGGCGGCTCGATCGCGCGCGTCGATGCGGTGCTGCGCGACGAGTCGCCGACCGGCCGCGTGGAGGCGCTCTACGAGCGACTGTTCGCGGCCGCGCAGAAGATCAAACAGGACGTGCTCGATGGGCACGTCGACGACAAGCGGCTCCTCGCGTCCTGCGAGAAGATGCGGGCTCACCAGCGGCAGGAGCCGGGCATGATGTGCCCGGACGGGCTGGCGATCCTCCAGGCGGACAAGGCCACGGACGCACGCGTGATCAACAAGATCGTCGTGACGGCCAAGGCCGCAGGGTTCGACAACCTACTTTTCGCCGTCAACAACAAGTAAGACAGGTAACCATGCGCCAGCTGGGGTACGTGCTCCCATTGGCACTGGCGGGGCTCGTAAGCTTCGCTGGCTGCCGTGACAACGAGTTCGACTACAAGACGTGGACGAAGAAGCTCGACGATTCGAAGGAGTCCGAGCGCGCGGTCGACAAGCTCGAGCAGCTCGGTAACCCGGGCGCGATTCCGGCGCTCGGCAAGGCATGGGAGGACGCTGGCAAGCCGGTCCGCATGCTCCAGGCGATCATCGCGATCGCCCGGCCGCTGACGCCGCAAGAGGCGCACGACACGTTCATCAGCGACTACGAGAAGACGGGTCGCAAGGCGAGCTGGGATGCGGCGCTGCCCTTCCTGGTGAAGGCGCTCACCGAGGTGGACGAGGCAAACTCGCGCTCGGTGGACTCGGCCGCGAAGGCCGCTGACGCGATCGGTGAGGGCCGGCTCGCCGGTGGCCTCGATGCGCTCGTCGAGCTCGGCGGCAAGCCGCCGACGAAGAAGCTGATCGACGCGCAGGTCTCGGCCGCGCGCGCGATCGGGAAGCTCGCCAGCGAGAAGGAGCGGGCCTCGGCTGCGCTCGTGAAGATCGTCGACCGCGATCCGCCGCCGCATCCGAGCACGGGCAAGACGAAGGATGCGCAGCGCGCGCTCGGCGAGAAGTACGAGCTGTATCAGCGGGTCACGAACGCCGCGGTCAACTCGATCGGCGATCTGCACTCGCCCGCCGCGGCGAAGGCGCTCGTCATGGCGATGTATCGCGCGCCCTCGCTGTTCGGCGCGTATCGTCGCGCGCTCGTCGCGACGGGGCCGTCCGCGAAGGAGGAGCTCCGTAGCGTGGTCCGTGGCACCAACACCGCGGTCGACCAGTTCCTGAAGGACAAGAAGCTCGACCAGTTCTGCGGCGATGGCGGCGAGGCCATCCCGTGCGTGCCCGTGTCGGGTCGTGACTATTACGCGAGCGTCGTGCTCGGCGACTTCTACGATCCCGCGGTGACGCCGGACCTGCTCGAAGTGCTGAAGCGCCCGGCGCTGCCCGTCTACTATGACGGCGGGCAGCCGAGCCCGAACACGCAGTGGAACGCCGTGTTCGACGCGGTGCGGAAGATCGGCGCGGCCGACGCGGCCGTCGCGGTGCGCGCCGTCTGGGACGTGACGCCGAAGAACAAAGACGACAATTTCATGAATCGGGCGTTCGCGATCGATGCGTACCCGTTCCTCGTCCGCGACACGGCGGGCGTGGCGGAGCTGGCGAAGATCGCGGATGACAACGGCAACCAGGATCAGCTCCGGCAGTCGGCCGCGACGGCGTTCGCACGCCTGTCGCGTGGCGGCGCGGACATCAAGGTGCTGAAGAACCTCGCGAAGAAGTACTTCGACGCGGCGAAGCTCAAGGCGGACGAGGCGGCCAAGGTGAAGGGGGCGGCCGACGCAGCGGATCTCTCGCTGAAGGATCGGCAGAAGAAGGTCGCCGACGCGAAGCTCGCGCTGCTCGCGATGACGAAGGACACGACGAAGACGACCGAGCAGATCAAGGCAGCCACGGCGGCCGAGAAGGAGCTCGAGCTCGTGGCGAAGGACGAGAAGGACGAGAACCGCGGGACCACCGCGCCGTACAAGGATGCGATGCAGTGGGTGAAGGCCTACACGGGCTTCGCGCGCATGTTCCTGACGCACATCGCTCGCATCGAGGTGGGTCAGCGATGTGGCGACGATCTCAAGTGCTACGCGGCCACGCTCGACACGACGCCGGAAGAGGCGAAGAAGCGCATCGCGCCGCTGCTCGCGGACGTCGAGGGTGACAAGCTCGCCGACTGGACCCCGGATCAGCTGACGGCGCTCGTGGAGGCGAACGTGGAGCGCGGCATGCTCGAGCTCGGCAAGCGCGGTCAGGCAGCGTCGCAGTTCACGGACACGCTGCTCGACCACGCGAACAGCACGGATCGCATCATTCGTCAGAGCATCCTGCTCGCGCTGCCGAAGATCGCGAAGGTCCCGTGCACGACGTGCGAGGCGAAGCTCGATGCGGTGATCAAGTCGGGTGCCGGTCAGCTCGCGCTGAAGGACCTGAACACCGAGACCCTGATGATGCGCAACTACTTCGGGTGGGCCGGCGGCAAGACGCCGACGCCGCCTTCGGACGACGCGGCTGGCACGCCGCCTCCGGCGCCCTGAGCAGCAACCCGCCCGCGCCCTAGCTAGTGACGCCGGGCCGCGACTCTGCTACGGATCGCCTGGGGCAACCCACGGGGTGTAGCGCAGCCTGGTAGCGCATCTGGTTTGGGACCAGAGGGTCGAAGGTTCGAATCCTTTCACCCCTACCAATTTTCAAAAACACAAAGCCGCGTTCACCGCGGCTTTGTCGCGTCTAGGGCTTTTGAAACTGGCCTGGCCGGCGGGGATCGAACCCACAACCCCCAGCTTAGAAGGCTGGTGCTCTATCCAGTTGAGCTACGGCCAGAAACCCGATTCTAGGAGCCGGCCGCTCAGTGCCTAGTTGCACCAGTCTTGCTGCATTTGATCGGCCTGGCATCCCCGGGCGCGGCGTTGCAAATCCTCGCGATGCCATAGGGCATCCCTGTGGTTTGCGCCTTGCGCGCGGGGCGCCAGACCCATCTCGGTGCTGACGCAGACTGATGCAGCTAGACACTAGCGTCGTCCGCGCCCGGCCGGGCCTTAGCATCGGCAGGCCCCAGTTGCCTCGATGTTGTCCATGCCGCCAGCTCCTGCCTCCGATTCCAGGCCCCTGTTGCCCGTTGGTCGGGGGCTCGCTGCACGCGGCGCGCACGAGCGTTTCGACCGGCTCGATGCCCTGCGCGGTGCGGCCATCGTCTGGATGGTGCTGTTCCACTTCAGCTTCGACCTCAATCACTTCGGCTGGTTTTCGCCGCCTCACAACT
>JAYSYE010000450.1:0-3971 GCA_043716635.1 Deltaproteobacteria bacterium
ATCTGGTGCGTCTTGCTCTCGCGGATGAGGTTCCGCACCGCCGGCGTCGCGACGAGGATCTCGAGCGCCGCCTGGCGGCCGCCGCCCACCTTGTGCAGCAGCATCTGCGTGACCACTCCGAGCAGTGACTCCGAGAGCTGCGCGCGGACCTGCGCCTGCTGGGCGGGGGGGAACACGTCGACGAGGCGGTCCACGGTCTTCGCCGCGCTCGCGGTGTGGACGGTCGCGAACACGAGGTGCCCCGTCTCCGCCGCCGTCAGCGCGAGCGAGATCGTCTCGAGATCTCGGAGCTCGCCGACGAGGATCACGTCGGGATCCTCACGCAGCGCGCTGCGGAGCGCGTTGTTGAACGAGTGCGTGTTGGTCCCGACCTCGCGCTGGTTCACGAGCGCGAGTTTCGGCTTGTGGACGAACTCGATCGGATCCTCGAGCGTGAGAATGTGGCCCTGCATCGTCTCGTTCAGGAAGTCGATCATCGCCGCGAGCGTCGTGCTCTTGCCACTGCCGGTGGGGCCCGTGACGAGCACGAGGCCCTTCTCCTCCTCGCACAGCGCGCGGATCACGGGCGGCAGGCCGAGATCCGCGAACCGCGGGATCTTGCTCGGGATCGTGCGGAACACGGCGCCCTCGCCGCGGTGATGCACGAACGCGTTGACGCGGAACCGCAGCTCGTCGTCGAGCGCGAACGCGAAATCGACCTCGAGCTTCTCCTGGAACATGCGGCGCTGCGAGTCGTTCATCGTGTCGAAGATGAGCTGGTGGGTCTCCTCGGCCGACAGCGGGGGAACGTCCACGCGAACCACGTCGCCGTGCACGCGCAGCAGCGGTGGTTGCCCCGCGGAGAGGTGGAGGTCCGAGGCCTTCTGCTCGACGGCAAATCGCAGCAGCGACGGGATCGTCAGGATCACGCGTCCTGCTCCTCGACGGTGATCACGTGCGCCTTCGCGATGTAATGGATGGCCTCGGTGTCGTACAGCAGCACGTGGAGCTCCGCGCCGTTCAGGTGATCGGCCGTCCGCTGGCGACCCTCGACGGCGGGCCAGCGTAGCTCGCCCTGCAGCGTCGTGCCGCCCCGCAGCTTGACCGCCGCGCGCTGGTGCTCGTACGGCATCTCGGGCTCCGCGGGCTGCGCCGGCGGCGGCCCGACCGCGACACTCGCGCACGCGATCGACGCGCGCGCGACCAGCACGATCCGCGCGGCCCTCATCACGGGCAGGAATGGCTCCGACCCCGTGAGGTGGCGCTCGATGGTCTCCCCGGCGGGGACGAACAGGATGACGGCCGTCCGCTCGCCGTCCTCGAGGATGAGCGTCACGTCTCGGTAATCCACCGGCATCCGGAGGATGGCCTGGGAGCGCTTCATGGCGGGTTCGTGGCTCATGCCCGCAGGGTGAATCGACCGGGACCCCGGGTGCTACAGTCGCCGCGTGCATCGTGGCCGGATCCTCGCGATCAAGTGGGGGATGAACCCCAACTCGTCGAGCCTGGGCGTCGACGTGACGTTCCTGCTCGTGGGAGCCACGGTACTCGCTGCACTCACACCGGTCGTCGGGGCCCTGCTGAGATGGCGTGGCGCGGTGCCGGTCGAGTCGTCGGCGGCGGAGCGAGCGGCAGCCGCTGCCGCCGACCCCGGCAGCGCGCCGGCGTGATGCCGCGCTGGCGCCGGATCGCCGCGCAGGTGATCGGCGGAGCTGGCGTCGCGGTCGATCGCTGGCGGGCCGCGCGGTCGCATCCCCCGCGCCGCTCGCGCCTCGAGCGCTTCGGGGCGATCGTGCAGCTCACGGTCCCGCGCGCGCTCGTGTTCCTCGATCGCGAGGCCGCGCGATCGACGCTCGCGCTCCGGCCCGACCAGGAGCCAGCCCTGTGGCGTGGGGCCGAGCCCGCGCTCGCGGACACGCTGCTGACCGCTCCGCTCGAGGCGCACCTCCAGCTGACGAACCAGTGCACGGCGGGATGCACGGGCTGCTACACCGGCGCGTCCCCCGAGGGGGCGCCGCACGAGTGGGGGCTCGCCGAGTGGTCGCGCGCGCTCGACGAGCTGGCCGACGCGGGGGTCTTCCACGTGGCGCTCGGCGGCGGCGAGAGCGCCGTGTTGCCGTGGCTCGGCGCGCTGGCCGATCACGCGCGGCGACGCGGCATCATCGCGAATCTCACCACCTCGGGCCTCGACGGCCTCGACCGGCTGCTGCCGATCGCAGATCGCTTCGGCCAGATCAACGTCTCGCTCGACGGCCTCGGCGCGGCCTACGCGGCCGTGCGGGGGTTCGATGGCTTCGCGCGCGCCGATGCGGCGATCCGCGCCCTGCGTGCCGTGAAGCGCGAGATCGGGATCAACGTCGTCGTCACGCGCCATAACTTCGACGAGCTGCCCGCGCTCTTCGCGTACGCCGCCGACCGCGGCCTGTCCGAGGTGGAGCTGCTCCGGTTCAAGCCCGCCGGGCGCGGCGCGCGCGCCTACGCCGACCTCCGCTGCACCGATGCCCAGCACCGTGCGTTCCTGCCCGCGATCCTCGCCGCGGCGCGGCTGCATGCCGTGCGCGTGAAGGTCGATTGCTCGTACACGCCCATGCTCGCCCACCACCGGCCCGACCCGGCGCTGCTCGCCGATCTCGCGATCAGCGGCTGTGCGGGCGGGGACTACCTGGTGGGCGCCAAGCCCGGCGGCCAGCTCACCGCGTGCAGCTTTGCCGCGCCCGCCCCGCCGCTCGATGGCCACCGGCCCCGCGCCGACGAGCTGACCCGGTACTGGACCCAGCCGGGTGCATTCGGGGCGTTTCGCACCTGGCGCGAGGATGCCCGCGAGCCCTGCGCGAGCTGCGAATACCACTCGCTCTGCCGGGGCGGCTGCAAGGTCGTGTCGTCCCATGTCGAGGGCGATCTCGCGGCGCCGGATCCCGAGTGCCCGCGCGTCGTCGACCATCGCGCGGGGCCCCGTCGCACGCACCTGCCCGTGATATGACGGCGCCGATGAAGACGGTGATGATCATCAGCGACGCCACCGGCGAGACTGCGGAGCGCATGGTTCGCGCGGCGACGCTCCAGTTCAGCGAGGCCGTGCAGATCAAGCTGTTCTCGCGGGTGCGCCTCGAGAGCGAGCTCGAGCAGATCCTCGAGAAGGCCTCCGAGGCGCGCGCGCTCGTCGTGTTCACGGTCGTGAATGCCGAGGAGCGCGAGCTGATCACGAAGCTCGTCGAGCGCTACAACATCGAGACGGTCGACCTGATCGGTCAGCTCATCACGAAGCTCGCGAGCTACCTGGGCACCGGCCCGATGGGCGTGCCCGGCCTGCTCCACACGATCAACGACGAGTACTTCCGCCGCATCGAGGCGGTGGAGTTCGCCGTGAAGAACGACGACGGCGCCGAGCCGCGGAACCTGCCGAAAGCGGACCTCGTCCTCGTCGGAATCTCGCGCACGTCGAAGACGCCGCTCTCCACGTACCTCGCGCAGCGCGGCCTCAAGGTCGCAAACGTTCCGCTCGTGCTCGGCGTCGACCCGCCCGAGGAGCTCGCGAAGGTCGACGACCGCAAGGTGTTCGGCCTGATCGTGCAGCCCGACATGCTGATGCGCATCCGCCAGGCGCGGCTCTCGCACCTCGGCATGCCGAACGACTCGAGCTACGGGCAGCGCGCCCACATCGACACCGAGATCGCGTACTCGCGCGAGATCTTCCGCAAGCACTCGACGTGGCCCGTCATCGACGTGACCAACCGGGCGATCGAGGAGACGGCGGCGGACATCCTGCGCATCTATCAGGAACGCAACTCCACTCCGTCGGCGCACTAGGTTCCCGAGGCCCGGCGATGCCCGATCCCTATCGCGACACCGGCGGCACGCCCTGCGTCCGCTGCAAGCAGCCGCTCTCCGAAGGATGCGGGCCCTGGCAGTAGGCCGGTCTCCCCGACCAATTCGCCGTCGGCCGGTCACGGGAGGCCTGCTTCCGGCTACCGTGCCCGGGCCCGCCCCGTCCC
>JAYSYE010000046.1:0-22681 GCA_043716635.1 Deltaproteobacteria bacterium
TCGGCCGTGAAGCCGCCCGCAAACACGAGCGCACGCTCCATCGCGCGCAGCTGCACGCCGCCGATCGCCGTCTCGACCTCGTGGCGGGCCCGCGTGTGCCAGGGCACCGCGGTGCTCTTCATCGTGATCCCGGTGCCACAGGCGACCCCGGTGCCGGCGTCGCGCCCGGTGCGGGCGGCTGCGGATCGCGCGACAGGGCGCGCACGAACGCGGTCAGCGCCGCGAGCTCGCCGGGCGCGAGGGTCACGGGCGCGAGCGCGGGGTCGATGATCGAAGTGGCCGCGCCCTGGCCCGTGCCGCCGGCGAGATGCCAGGCGATCGCGGCCTCGAGGGTCGCCGCGCTGCCGTCGTGGAAGAACGCGGTGCGCAGCGCGGCATCGCGCAGCGTGGGCGTGCGAAACGCGCCGGGGGCATCGGAGTCGACGCGCGCGCGCCCTTCGTCCGGAGTCCGGACGAGCCCGATCGCGTGGTAGCCGAGGTCCGTGTACAGCGGCGGCGTGTGGCACACCGAGCACTGCGCCTTGCCGTTGAACAGCTGGTACCCGGCCGCGAGGGTCGGATCGGGAGCACCCGCCGAGGAGCCTCGCTCGGCGCGGTCCCACGTCGAATCGCCGGCGTAGCGTGTCAGAACGTACGCGGCGAGCGCGCCGAGCGCGACCAACGCCGAGGGCGCGGCGCCGTGATCGACGCGCGCGAAGTGAGCGCGCACGAGCGGGTCGGCCGCGACGCCCGCGACGAGCGGCTCTCCCCGCCGCCCGAGCTGCCCGATCACGTGAGCGGCGAGCTGGTCCAGGAGGGTCGGGTAGCGGCCGTCCCAGCCGTACGAGAGCCCCCAGGCGAGGTTCACGAGGGCGGGCGCGTGGCGCAGGTTCGGCTTGCCGTTCGCGGCGAGCGAGGACGCCGGCCCGCTGAAGCCGTGCTCCGGATCGTGGCACGTTGCGCACGCCGTGGCGCCACCCGCGGAGAGCCGCACGTCGCCGAACAGCAGCGCGCCGAGCGCGACCGTCTCGGGAGTCACCGCCGCTGTCCTCTCGCCCGGAGCCCGGTCGGGCTGCGACGGCAATGCCACCGGGACGGGTGGCAGCGGGGGCGCGGGCGGGAGCACGGGCAGGGGTGCGAGGCCGGTCGCGATCGCACTTCCGCTGGCGCCGCTTGCCGCGGACCCGGTCGCGCCGGGCGGCGCGATCGGGGATGGCCGGTCGTGCTCGGCGCGCTGACCGCATGCCGCCACGGCGAGCACGAGGCCCAGCGCCACCCTACGCATGGAGCTGACCCCACGCGGGCACCGCGTCGAGCACGCGCATCACGTTGCCGCCGAGGATCTTCCCGAGCACGCGGTCGGACACGCCGCGCCGCGACAGCGCGACCGTGAGGTTCGGCATCGCGGCGACATCCTCGAGGCCCACGGGCGGCACCACGAAGCCGTCGAAGTCGGAGCCCAGCGCGGGGACGTCCTCGCCGGCGACGTCGAGCACGTGGAGCAGGTGGTCGACCACCGAGTCGATCGAAGAGCCGCCGAGGAACTTGCGCGCGAAGATGATGCCGACACAGCCGCCGCGCTCCGCCACCGCCCGGAGCTGCTCGTCATCGATGTTGCGCCAGTGCTCGTGCACGCCGAGGACCCCCGTGTGCGACACGATAGGCGGCTGCCTCCCGATCGCGAGCGCATCGAAGAACCCGGCCCGGTTGATGTGCGCGAGGTCGACGATCACGCCGCAGCGCTCGCACTCGCGGACCACGTCGCGACCGAACGCGGTCAGTCCGATCGTCCCGTCCGCGCCGCGGCCCTTCGCGGGCCGCCCGATCGCGTTCGCGGAGAAGTGCAGCAGTCCGAGGTACCGCACGCCCCGCCGCGCGAACGCCTCGACGTGCGCGAGCGTGCCTTCGAGCGCGTGCCCACCCTCGATGCCGCCGAGCGCCGCGAGCTTGCCGGCAGCCTTGGCCGCACGCACGTCCGCGCCGGTGCGCGTCCACACCAGCTCCGTCGGATGCGCGGCCATCGCCCGGTCGAGCGCATCCAGCTGGGTGTCGACCGCGCGCGCGCACCCGCGGTCGGCGCGCGACAGGATCGAGGGCGTGGTCCAGAAGCTGAAGAACTGGCCCGCGACGCCGCCCTCGCGCAGGCGCGGCAGGTCGACGTGGCCGACGTAGTTGGCGCGGGTCGGTAGCGGCCGCGCGTGGCGCACGGCCAGGTCGTAGCCGAGCTTGTCCATGAGCTTCGCGGTGTCCGCGTGGAGGTCCATCACGTGGACCTCGGCGTGGAAGGCGCGCGCCTCGTCGAGTGTGAGGCTCATGCGCGCGAGCCGCCCGCGGGCTTCGGCATCCGGTCGCGCGCGACCTCGAGCACGGCGAGCGCGGCGTCGACGCGATTGAACGGCGGCATCACGTACACCCCCGCGACCCGGTGCCGCACGGCGGCGAGGGCCTCCTGCGCGATGCGGATGCCCTCCGCCCGCTGCGCCGGACCCGCCGCGACCTTCGCCATGCGCTCGCGGTACTCGGACGGGATCGACATGCCCGGCACCTCGTGGTGCAGGAACTCGGCGTTGCGGTGCGACGCGAGCGGCAGGATCCCGACCATCACGGGCAGGCCGAGCGGTGCGACGTCGTCGAGGAAGCGCTCGAGCGTGCGCGGATCGTACACGGGCTGCGTCATCACGAGCTCGGCGCCGGCGTCGCGCTTCTCCTCGAGCCGGCGCAGCTCGCGGTCGCGATCGTGCGCGGCGGGTTCGGCCCCGGTCGCGAGCACGAACGCGGTGGGCTCGCACTCCTTGCCCGCCGGGTCGACACCGCAGTTGAGTCCGGCCGCGATCCGCAGCAGCCCCACGCTATCGACATCGTAGACCGGCGTCGAGAACGGGTAGTCGCCCATCTTCGGTGGATCACCCGTGATGATCACGAGGTTGCGGAGCCCGAGGCCCTGCGCGCCGAGCAGGTGCGCCACGAGGCCGAGGAAGCTGCGATCGCGCGAGCATACGTGCAGGATCGGCTCGACCGCGGTCTCGTACCCGAGCCGCGCGCACACCGCGATATTTGCCATCCGAGCCGACGCCCGCGGGCCATCGGCGATGTTCACGATGTCCACGCCGCCCGCCGCCAGCTCGGCGACCTGCTGCTTGGTCTTCGCGAGGTCACTCCCCGGCGGCGCCGTCAGCTCGACCGAGACCACGAACTCGCCGCGCGCGAGCCGACCGCCGAGCCGGCTCCGCTCCGCGAGCGCGACGGTGGCCACCGGCATCCGGACCCGCGCCGGTGCCTCGCCGCCGACGATCTCGAGCGACTCCGCGATCGCGAGCTGGGCCGTGCTCGCGGTGGAGCTGGCGCCCCGCGTGGTGGGGCGCGGCGCGCGTGCCGACGCCTCGGGCTCGGTGACCTGCTCGCCCCGCAGCATGCGCACCGCGCCGAGCATCGCGCGCGTGTGCGCGGGCGTCGTCCCGCAGCAGCCGCCGATGAGCCGCACACCACTCTTCAGCATGCGCCGCGCGAACACGCCGAAGTGCTCGGGGTTCGCGACGTAGAGCGTGCGGCCCTCCACGGACGCGGGCATCCCCGCGTTCGGCTGGGCGATGACCGGGCGACCGCGCCCGATCATGCCGACCGCGACCTGGTAGAGCTCCGCGGGCCCCACGCCGCAGTTGCCGCCGATCACATCCGCGCCGGCCGCGATCAGGCGATCCGCGACCTCACCCGGCTCGAGTCCGCCATCGCTGCGCGAGTTGCCATCGAACACCATCATCGCGATGACCGGCACGTGCCGCCCGCGCTCCTTGGCCACCTCGATCGCGACCTCGAGCTCGAGGATCGACGTGAACGTCTCGAGCATGATCGCATCGACGCCCGCGAGCACCATCGTGTCGATCTGCTCCGCGAGCGCGAACCGGGCGAGGCGCCGCTCCGACGCCGACGCGATGCCGAACTTCACACCCGTCGGACCGACCGCACCGGCGACGTGGGCGCGGTCGCCAGCCTCCTCGCGCGCGAGCATCACCGCGGCGCGGTTCATCACCTGCGCCTGGTCCGCGAGCCCGTGCCGCGCGAGCGCGATGCGATTGGCGCCGAACGTGTTCGTCTCGATGAGATCGGCCCCCGCGGCGACGTAGTCGCGGTGCACGCGGCGGATGAGCTCGGGCTGCGACAGCGTCAGCTCGTCGTAGCTGCGCGTGTGCAGGACGCCGCGCTCGTACAGCAGCGAGCCCATCGCGCCATCGAGCAGGATGGGACCACCGGCGATCCTCTGCGCGAGCGTCGGGCGAGCAGTGACCTCGGACGTCACGCCGACGGGCGGAGGGCTCGTGATGCTCATCGGCGGGGCTCCCGACCGGTGAGGGATAGCGCGCCGAGCTGACGGCGCACGGCCCGGAAGGCATCGGCGCGTCCGACCTGCGCGAGGTGCCCGCCGTCGAACCAGGTGATTCCGACGCCCCAGTGCGCCGCGAGCGCCTCGGCCTGATCCGCGGGGGTGATCTGATCGCCGCGCCCGGCCACGATCGCGAGGCGATCGCGGGTGAGCCGCGGCGGCCGCGTGGTGGGCGCGTGCACCGCGAACGCATCCACGAGCAGATCCTCGGTGATCCCCGCGGCCGCGGCGCGCTTCCGCATCGGACCCGATTCGCCGTGGTGCCACATGAGGTGCGCCATCGACACCGCGGGGATCATCGCGACCGCGAAGTCGATGCCACCGGGATCGCGCGGGCCGGCGATGCTCGCCCACAGCGCGGCGGTGTAACCGCCGAGGCTCATGCCGAACGCACCGATGGCGGAGGCGCCGCGCGAACGCAGGTAGAGCGACAGCGCGCGCAGGTCGTGGATCGCCTGCCCGAACCCCTCGGTCGTGGCCATCGGGCTCGCGCTCGGCCAGCGCCGCGCCGCGCCGGCCGCACCGCGCACCGCGTGGTGCGGCAGCACGAACGCCGCGACGTCGTACCCGTGGTGCAGCCAGTACGGCACCACGAACGCGCGTGCCGTGACCCAGTGGTGGCCACCGCCCAGCCCGTGGATGATCGTGATCGTGGGGCGGCCGTGGCCGGAGGTCCACCAGCGCGCGTGCACCGTGGCGTTCTCGCGTGCGCCCGCGTGCGCCGCCCGGGCGTCGGGATGAAACGGCTCGTACTCGGACGCGAACGCGAGGTCGAGGACGGTCGTGCCGAGCGGGCCCGAGCCGGCCGCTCCGACGGAGGTCACCGCCGGCGCGGGCAGGGCGGGGACGGGGAAGAACGGGCTCGGGACGCCGAGCGTGCCCCGGCTGTACTCCGCCGCCAGCGCGACCAGATCGGCGCGCGCGGTCGCGTCCACGAGGCGGCCCGCCCCACGCGGGGCCATCCGGCGCTCGCGGCTCTCCATGAACCGAATGACGCCCTTGTCGATCGCGGCGGTCGCGCGCGTGAGCAAGCTGGCAGCCCGCATGTGGGGGCACCCTACCTCAATCTGGGCGTTCGAATAGGAATCGCGCTATCACGTCTCCATGGCTACGCGTGCCGCTCCGCTCCTCGCTGGAGGCCTCGTCGGCAGCCTCGTCGCCCTCGTCTCGGGAGCCGCGATCGCCGACACCTTCGGCGGGTTCTCGGCGGTGGACCGGCCGTACCTCGTGAACTCGGATCGCGTGTGCACCCCGCTCAAGCTCGCGGCCGGGACCACCGCGATCGCGGGCGCGCCGAGCTGCGTGAAGGCAGCGACCGACGTGGTCGCGCACCTCGACATCAAGCCCGCGGTCGCGCAGGCCGGGACGAGCGCGACGTTCGCGGCGACGAGCAGCGGCCGGGTCCTCACCGTCACGTACCGCGCGAGCGGCGTCGTGATCGCGACGTGGAGCGCGCCCGATCCCATCGGCCGGGTCGTCGACGTGTTCGCGAGCCCGTACGAGGATCGCGTGGCGATCACCTACACCACGCGCCGGGTCGGCAAGGAATTCACGGACGTGATCGCCTTCGATCTACAGCAGCAGCGCAAGGCGGGAGCTCGGCCCACGCCGGGGTCCATCGTCGCGCCGATCACGCCCACCACGCCGGGCGTTCCGCCGTCGCCGACCACGCCGCGCGTTCCCGCGGCTCCGGTCGATCCCGCGGTGACGAAGGCGCTCACGGCCGCGCGCGCCGCGAAGCCGGTCAAGGCGCTCGTCGCGTGGCGCGCCGTCCTCGCGGTCGACCCCGACAACAGCGAGGCGCTCTACGGCATCGCCGCGGCGCAGCAGCGCGCGAAGGCCCCTGCCGATGCTGTCGCCACGCTGAAGAAGCTCCGCGGCTCGTCGCGCCCGGACGCCGTCGAGTGGCTGGTCGAGGCGCGCTTCGATCGGGCGTTCGCCGCGCTGCGGACCGACCCCGGCTATCGCGACATCGTCGGCATCGGCAAGGCGCCGGCCAACGTGTACGAGCGGCTCATGGGGCTCGGCGGATCGTGGGAGCAGACCGGCACCCCGTGCGACAAGGCCGAGGTCCACTTTGGCATGCTGCGCGACCGGACCTTCAAGCTGCGCGTGAAGACGGTGTGCGAGGGCAGCGTGTTCGACACGCCGTTCAAGGGCACGTGGCGGATCGACGGGACGGCCGTCGTGCTCGCGCTGCCGACGCGCGGCAAGCAGGTCTCCGACGAGGACGAGGCCGCGTGCTCGCTCGTCGCGGTCGGCGACGAGGACTCCCTCCAGTGCAGCATCGGCAAGGACATCGACTTCGTCGTGCTGCCCGTCCGGCGCTGACGATCCGCGCCGAGTCGTCGCGTGCGGGTTCGCCCCGCCTGCACCCGCCGGTGCCGTGAGGTGATCGTACCATGCGACATGTCTCGCACCGGCGTCAGCGATCCCCCGACCGCACCCACGGTGAGAGAGGCCACCGGGGCGCCCGCGGCTCACTCCGGGTTCGAGGGGTACCGCGTGCTCGATGTGCTGGGGACCGGAGGCATGGGCGAAGTGCTGCTCGCGGAGGACCTGACGCTCGGCCGCGAGGTCGCGATCAAGCGCATGCGGAGCCGAACGCCGAGCGAGGCCGCGGTCGCCCGGTTCCTTCGCGAGGTGAAGATCCAGGCGCGGCTCGACCACCCCGCGATCGTGCCGATCCACGAGCTCGGTCGCGATCCGCAGGGGCTGCCGTACTTCATCATGAAGCGGGTCACCGGAGTGACGCTCGCGAGCCGACTCGACAACGGGCACGGCGGTCGCGCGCAGCTCCTGCAGCTCTTGCGCGCCTTCGTCGAGGTCTGCCAGGCGATGGAGCTCGCCCACGCGCGCGGCGTCATTCATCGCGACCTCAAGCCGAGCAACATCATGCTCGGCGACTATGGCGAGGTGTACGTGATCGACTGGGGGGTCGCCTCCGCGGTCGGCGAGCTGGAGCTCGCGCGCTCGGAGGAGGCGGGCGCGAAGTTCAGCACGCGCGCCGGCGCCGTGCTCGGCACCCCGGGCTACAGCTCACCCGAGCAGCTGCGCGGCCAGGTCGTGACCGCGTCGACCGACGTGTACGCGCTTGGCGCGATCCTCTTCGAGATGCTCGCCGGCGAACCGCTGCATCGCCTCGGCGTGCCGATGCCACCGGACGAGCAGGAGCTCGAGCGATCGCCGGCAGTGCGTGCTCCCGCGCGCACGATCGCGCCCGAGCTCGATGCGATCTGCAGCCGGGCGCTGGCGACTGCCGACACTCGGCCGACCGCACGCGAGGTCGCGCACGCCGTGCAGCTCTACCTCGATGGCGATCGCGATCTCGAGCTGCGACGCTCGATCGCGAGCACGCACCTCGGTGCGGCGCGGGCTCACCTCGCCTCGCTCGAGACGAGCCGACGGGCGGCCGCGATGGGTGAAGCCGGGCGCGCCCTCGCGCTGATGCCGGACTCGCGCGAAGCGTCAGACCTCGTCGGCCACTTGCTCCTCGCGCCGCCGACCGAGCTGCCGGTCGCGCTCGAGCGGCGCATCGCCAGCCGCTCCCTGGAGCACAGCGTGGCGCAGAGCCGCCTCGCGTCCTACGCGCTCCTCGCGTACATCGTCTGTGTCCCCGTCGCGATGGGCGCGCGCGTCACGTCCTGGCCGATCGCGGGCGTGTTCGTCGCGCTCTCGCTCGCGCTGGTGGTGCTCGCCCGGTACAACACGAGCCACGGCCTCTCGAAGATCCACTGGTCGGTGATCGGTAACGCGTGCATCGTCGCGCTGTGCTCGCGGTTCTTCGGTCCGTTCGTGGTGGTCCCCGGGTTGGCGGCGGCGCTGGCGATCACCTTCATGGTGTTTCCGCCCCTCGGCCGCCGGCCGTGGCTCGTGATGGGATCGCTGGTCGCGGGCTTCCTCGTGCCGATCGTCCTCGAAGGCCTCGGCTGGATCGCGTCGACGTGGTCGTTCCAGGGCGGCGCGCTGGTCTCGCACCCGGTCGCGCTCTACCTCGAGGGCGCGGGAGGGTTGACGTTCCTCGTCCTCGTCAATCTCGCGGTGATCGTGGTGGTGAGCTTGCTCGCACGCAAGTTCGGAGCCTCGCAGCGCCTCGCCCACCGACAGCTCGAGGTCTGGGCATGGCACCTCGAGCAGCTCCTGCCCGCGGCGCATGAACACCCGCGGTCATCCGTTCTTCACGGCGAGCTTCTTCTGCAGGGTGACGCGGTTGATGCCTAGGATCGCGGCGGCCCGGGTCCGGTTGCCTCCCGTGGACGCGAGCGCGGCCTCGATCGCGCGAGCCTCGAGCCATCGCAGATCCGCCGGCAGTCGCACGACCATTCCCTCTGGCCCGGAGGCCGGTGGGGACGGCGGCCCGCTCGCGGCGCGGACCAGCTCGGGTAGATCACCGACCTCGATCAGCGGCTGCTCGCCGAGCACGCATGCGTGCTCCACGGCATTGCGCAGCTCGCGCACGTTCCCGGGCCACGCGTAGCGCTGGAGCGCGGCAGCCGCGGCCGGCGTGAACGCGTGGACGCGGCGGGCAAGGGTGGTCCTGAGGTCGGCGAGGATGCGATCTGCGAGCAGGCCGATGTCGGTCCCGCGCTCGCGCAGCGGCGGCACGGTCATCGTCACGACCGAGATCCGGAAGTAGAGGTCGCTGCGAAACGTGCCCGCGGCGATCATGGCGCGGAGATCGCGGTTGGTGGCGGCGAGGATGCGGGCGCGAAGCTCGAGCGACGTGTTCGATCCCACGCGCTCGAACCGACGCTCTTCGATCGCGCGCAGCAGCTTCGCCTGGCTCGCGAGTGTGAGCTCGCCGACCTCGTCGAGAAGCAAGGTGCCCGCCCCCGCGGCCTCGAACGCGCCGACCCGGGTCGCGTGCGCGCCGCTGTACGCACCCCGCTCGCTCCCGAACAGCTCGGCCTCGAGCAGAGCCTCCGGGATCGCGGCGCAGTTCAGCACGCGCAGCGGAGCGGCCGCGCGCGCGCTGTGCTCGTGGATCAGCCGGGCCGCAAACGTCTTGCCCGTGCCGCTCTCACCGAGCAAGAGCGCGGTCGCATCCGAGCCGGCGAGCTTGCGGATCATCGCCGCCACCGCGAGCGCTGCTGGCGAGCTGCCGAGGAACCCGCGGGCACTGCCCACCGCCAGCGTGCGGAGCGCCGTTGCCTCGGCACGCAGCTCCTCGGCGGCGGCGGCCGCAGTCAGGCTCGCCGCGATGACCACCCCCGCCACGCCAGCGGTGGCTCGCGCGCTGCCCGCGGCTGCCTGTTCCGCATGTGCAAACGTGAGCACCAGATCGCCGTGCTGCCCTGCCATCGGCACCACGAGCTCGCACGGGCGCGCCTCGCCGGCGACCCCTGAGCGCACGGCGGGGTCGGTGATCACCGCGGAGCGGGCGCCGAGCGTCACGCGGGCCCAGGTGTCGGCCGCGGCGGCGATTCGACCGTGCTCGGTCGCACCCGCGAGCTGGTGGAGCAGCGCGGTCACCGCAGACAAGCCCCGAACATCGGCATCGAGCCCGTCGCTCGCCGTCTGCGCGAGCGAGTGCACCGCGGGGGCGCCCGGGTCGCCCGCGATCACGGACAGCACGGTGCTGCCGAGGATCACGTGCTCTCCGACCGCGACCCGGGCGGAGGTCGTGGGCTGCGCGCGGAACACGAACGGCGAGGCGTCGGGCTCCGCGTCGATCTGCACGGCACCATCGACCACGCGGACGCGCAGGTGTCGGCGCGACACGCCTGGGTCACGGAGGACGAGATCCGCCGAGCGTGATCTGCCGATCACAGCATCATTCGCCGTCACGCGCAGCCGCGCCTCGGGCTCAGCTCCTCCACCAGCGACGAGCAGGATCTCGAGCACGTGCTCGCATCATCACTGCACGCCGCGCCAATTCCAACCCGCCGAGCCCCGGCAGTAGCCGTTTGCAGCAGCCGTAGCGGTTGGCTACACGCGCGGCCTCATAACCCTTCGAAACCCGTCATGGATCGAGTGGACCGCCGCTTGAACGAGTAGCGCTCGATGCATGCAATCCATCGACTGCGCACCCTCCCGAGTCTCCTCTTACTCGCGGCGTCGCTGACCGCCTGTACGGTCGGCGGCGAGCCGGACGCAGGCGGAGCCCCCGGCAACGCCGCGTACGCGTACTCCGTGGATCACGAGCCGCTTCTACCGCCCGTGCGTGATCAGGGCGTGCGTGGGACCTGCACCTGGTTCGCGTGGACGGCCGCGGTGGAGAGCTACTACGGGCTCAAGGACTGGCTCTCGGTCGAGCAGATGGGCGTGAGACTCGGCACCGGAATCGACTTCGCGATGAACTGGCGCGTGCTCGGCGTGGCGATGGCCCCCGAGTCGTACTGGCCCTACAACGGCACCGGCCAGCCCGGGCTCGACCAGAGCTCGGTGTACGGCATCGGCGGCACCCAGGTGCTGGCGGTGGACGAGGAGCAGATCAAGACCGCGCTCGATGCCGCGCTGACCAACAATGTCGTCCTGATGTTCGCGTATGACCGCACCCGCGAGCAGGGCGGCGTGTTCGTCAATCCGCAACTCGGCGATGGCGAGGCGGCGTGGCTCAAGCTCAGTTGCAACTACCACGACGTGTTCGGCGACCGGCACTGCGGCGGTCACGCGGTGCTGCTGGTCGGGTACGAGACGCGCGTGGACTCGGATGGCGCGGAGCGGACGTTCTTCAAGTTCCGCAACAGCTGGGGACCCGGCTACGGGCAGAACGGATACGGCTGGATGTCCGCGGCCTACCTGACGGCGATGGCGACCTCGGCCACCATGATCACCGACGGCACCGTGGTCGCCGCCGCCGCGGTTCCCCGCTTTTGCCCCAAGGCGAACGTGAACCGTCACGACATGGCGCGCTACCTGGAGCTCACCAAGCACCGCCACGATGCGGGCTGGGCGCCGGCCACGCTGACGTCGGAAGGCTTCCGCTTCGATGACTACAGCAAGGGCGCTGCCGACGCGCCGTTCGTGTACCAGCTGCTCGCGGACAAGGTCACGACCGGGTGTGTCCCCGGGCAGTCGTTCTGTCCCGACGACGCGGTGCCGCGCGAGCAGATGGCCGCGTTCCTCGTCCGCATGAAGTACAGCGATCTGGTCCAGGCCGGCCACGAGGACCTGATCCCGATCGACGACCCCGCGGACCTCACGCGGTTCGAGGACGTCACCGGCCCCGGCGCCGCACCGGAGCGACGCCAGTTCGCGCGGTACATCGCGCGGCTCTACGAGGACCACATCACGACGGGTCGCGACGCCACGCACTTCGACCCGACCGCGCTCGTGCCGCGCGAGGAGATGGCGACCTTCCTGATGCGCTACGCGCACCCCGACCAGGTCGGCCACCCGCCAGCGCCGACCGGCCGCTTCGCGGACATCACGGATCCGAACAGCCAGCGCGACTTCGCTGGCTTCATCGAGGAGGCGGTCGGGGAGGGCGTGATGGAAGCATGTAGCTGGTAACCGCGGTCCCGGGACCAGCACCCGACCATCAGGACCGACGCGTGCTCGCACCACTGATGAACGGCTGATCGCAGCGGGCGGCCGCGCTTACCCCGGATTGCCCCCGGTCGTGCGCAACCTGTCGTGGGCAAGATCCTCTGGGGCCGCAAAACGGGTGCGAACCAGGCGAGACTGGAGCGCACGTCCTGGCGCAACCCGTGCAAACTGGTGCGACGTGCTGCGCATCGCCTCCACCGTCGCCTTGTTCGCCGCGCTCGCTGCCTGCGCGGGCCCCACCTCCGACCCCGCTCCGGGCCCGGCCGGAGGCCCGGTGGACACGATGCTCGATACGGCCGCGGCGGAGTCGGGCGTGCCGCGCGACCTGTTGCTCGCCGTCGCAATCGAGGAGAGCGGCCTCGACTTGCCCGCGTACCGGATCGTCGATCCCGCGGACGATGACCACGTCCCCATCGCCGGCATCCTCGAGCTGCGCCATGGCAAGCTCGACACCCTCGCGCTCGGCGCCGCGCTCATGGGCGTGACCGAGACCGACCTCCGCGCCGACACCGCGCTCGCGACCCGCGCGGGTGGGCTCGTCCTCGCGCAGCTGGGCCGTCAGACCGGCGCGACCGAGGACCTCGCCTCGTGGCGTCGCGCGCTCGAGCAGCTGTCGGGACTGGACGATGCCGGCGCGCGCGCCTACGCCGACCGCGTGATCTCGCATCTTCGCGCCGGCGGCACGTTCCCCGCGCGCGCGCAGCCGGGGGCGCCACTCGAGCTCTCCGCCCACGCCGAGATCACCCTGCCGCTGGTCGCCGCGCTCGTCGCGCCGCCCGCACAGACCCCCGAGTTCCCGGGCGCGATCTGGTTCACCACGAGCTGCACGAACAAGTGCACCGTCGGTCGGCCGCTCGGTCACGCGTCCGTCAACAAGATCGTGATCCACGATACCGAGGGCGGCTGGAACGCCTCGGTCGCGACGCTGCAGAACGATCCGGGCAAGTCCGTTCACTACATCATCGATCGCGATGGCTCGCGCGTCGGCCAGTTTCGCCCCGAGAACGACACCACCTATCACGGTGGCAACTTCTTCTACAACGAGACGTCCGTCGGCATCGAGCACGTCGGTGTCGCCGCCGACCCGGCGGGTTACGCGCCGGCGCTCTACGCGAAGAGCCGGGACCTCGTGAAGAGCATCCGCACGCGCTGGTCGGTGCCGCTCGATCGCGAGCACATCATCGGCCACTACCAGATCCCCGACGGCAGCAAGATCTCCGAGGGCTCGGCACCGTGCGGCGCGCAGCTCGACACGTGCGAGACCAGCGCGAGCTACGGCGGTGCGTCGAACCACCGCGACCCTGGCTACAACTGGCAGTGGTGCCAGTACATGGAGTCGCTCGGCGGGACCTGCAACTGCAACGATGCGTGGAACCACTTCAACTGCACGACGGACCTCACCGAGGCGGTGCGGTGCACCAACGGCACCACCCTCGAGATCCAGCACTGCACGGCGGGCTGCGTGGTCCAGGCGGTCGGGCAGGATGACGTGTGCAACATGACGGCGGCGCCCGGCCCGACGCCGGACGCCGAGCCGATGCCGCAGCCGGATCCCGATCCGGCCGCCGCGGACGACGGCGGGGGCTGCTCGACCTCCGGTGGCGCGAGCCCGTTCGGGATGCTCGCGGCGCTCGGCGTCGTGCTCCTCGCGCGCCGCCGGCGCTGACCGCCGCAGGCGTCCGTCGCTGACGTGCCAGCGCCTCGTGAACGGGGGTGGACGGACGGACCGAGCGTCAGAACTGGATCGCGAGCGTGACGCGCGCCGAGCGATACTCGCCCGCGCGCATCGAGGTCGGCTGGTAGAGGCCGCTGCCGCCGCAGTCCGGCGCGTCCGCCAGGCAGGGCGCGAAGCTCGCCCCCGGCTTGCCGCTGGTGGTGTCGTTGTATGCGGTCGGGTACGCGATCGCGTAGGAGTCGACCTGGCGCGTGCCGATGCGCGCGTCGGCGCCCAGCACGAGGCCGCCCTTGAAGTGGTATTCGAGCCCGGCGCCCGCCTCGAGGTGCTGCCCCGAGACGTCGCTTGCGTAGTAGTCGGCGCTGCTCTGGCGGTCGATGCCGATGCCACCGAGCAGCGTCATGACGAGCGGGCTCGACGCGGGATTCGTGACGTCGAAGACGGCGAGCGCGGTCCCCGTGATCACCTGGCTGCCGCTGACCGGATCGAGCTTGCCGACCTCGAGCTGAGCTGCGATCCGAGCGCCGAGCTGCGCGCGCGCGAACAGGCTGTAGGCGCTCGAGGGGGAGCTCGCCTGGTCGACCTTGTCCTGCGCGACGCCGACGCTGGCGCCGGCGGAGATCGGACCGGCGGTGGCCGTGGCGGCGAACGAACCAAACGACAGGAGGGCGAGGGCAGCGACGGCGGTGCGCATGTGCTGACGAGCCTGTTCACGCGGCGTGCCTGGGCGCAGCCCGCGAATCCATGCACGCAGGGCGCATCACACGGGGCTGCGCTGCGCGCGCGCCTCAGAAAACCGCGGCAAGGCTCCTGCGAACGTTCGCGTTAACTGAGCGCGGCCGCGAGCTTCTCGGCTGCGCGCGTCGCCATCGCCATGATCGTGATCTGCGGGTTCACCCCGAGCGAGGTGGGCACGGCCGCGCCGTCGACCACGTGGAGTCCCGGCAGGTCGTGGAGCTCGTGGTTCGCGTCCACGACCGACCTCGTCGGGTCGACGCCCATCCGGGCCGTGCCGAGCGGATGGTAGGCCGAGAGGTCGAGATCCCAGGGCCGCAGCGAGGCGCGGCGCAGGGCGAGCAGATCCGCCTCGGAGCGGAGGATCGAGTGCCCGTGGATCGGCGAGTGGACCGCCGTCGCGCCGGCCGCGAAGAAGATCTGCGCCAGCACGTCGACGGCCCGCTTCACGTGGGAGACATCGCACTCCGTGAGCGAGTATCGGATCAGGGGCTGACCGCGGACGGCGTGCACCGAGCCCCGCGCGGTGTCCTCGATCATGAAGCCGAACGACGCCACGTTTGCGAACGACTCGGCGAGGCGGACGAGCTCGGGCCCGATCAGCTGCGAGGCACTCATGGTGAGCTCGAGCGGGATCATCGCGCCCTCGAACAGGATGCCCTCGTCGTGCAGATCCTCGATCGCGTACCCCTGCGGGATGCCGCGCCACGGCTCGATCGGCTCGTCGAACTCCGCGAGCGCGCCCGCGGCGGGGTGGATCGACAGGTTCTGCCCGAGCTGACCGGAGCGGTTCCCCAGGCCCTGCGCGCCCAGGAGCATCGGCGTCATGATCGCGCCGCACGCCACGACCACCCGGCGGGCGCGGATGGTGAGCGTGTGGCCGTCGGCGTGAGTCGCGACGACCCCGGCCGCGCGACCGCGCTCGACGAGGATCCGGGTGACACGCGCGCCCGTGAACAGCTCGGCGCCCGCGCGCAGGGCCATCGGAATGTAGCTGACGTTCGTGGAGCGCTTCGCGTCGGTCGGGCAGCCGAACACGCACACGCCCCGGCCGTCGCACGCCGGGGCGTTGCGCTTCAATGCGTGATGCTTCGTGAAGCCGAGCGCCTCGCAGCCGCGCTGGATGACGCGGCCGTTGCCACCGAGGAGCTCCGCGCGGGCGGCCTCGACCCCCAGCACCTGCTCCACGCGCTCGAAGTACGGCGCGAGGCGCGCGGGCGCGAGGTCGGTGAGCCCGAGCTCGGTCGCCCACTCGTGCAGCACGCGATCGGGCGTGCGGTAGCAGGTGCCCGAGTTGACGGTGGTGGATCCACCGACGGACTGGCCGATCGGGATCGGGATCGCGACGTTGCCGACCGAGAACGTCGCGCCGCCGCGGCGGTAGAGCGCGCGCTGCATGTCGAACGCGCGTCCGGTGAAGTCCGCGCGCTCGAAGTAGCGACCTTCCTCGACGACCACCACCGCGAGCCCGGCCTCGGCGAGCTCGCGGCCGACGACCGCGCCGCCCGCGCCGGTCCCGACCACGACCACGTCGCATTCGAGGGCCGTATCGCCGTCCAGTGTGGCGTGCACGCGGTCGCGCATGTACGCGGGCTTCGCTTCGGGCCGGGGCCGCACCGACTCGTAGACGCAGCCGAGCCGCTGGTACAGGGCCGGGTCGTCGAAGTGCGCGAGCTTGAGCGGCGTGACGAGCGCGCGCAGCATCAGGCGGCGGATCGGATCACCCTGGCGCCAGCGCTCGAGCAGGGCCACTTGGTCGGCCGCAGCGAGCCGCACGAAGGCGCGCCGGTGCGACACGTACGCCTGCGCGTCGAGCCCGCGCAGCAGCCCCGCGAGCCCGCCCTGCAAGATACCCGGGAGCCCGCTCGCGAGCTGCTCCACCTTTGACGCGGTGGGCTCGCCTCCCGCCGGCAGGTGCACCCCCGCCGGCAACGCCGCCGCCGCCACCGCCACCAGCGTCCGATGCATCGCGTCCGAGAGCATCCACACCCGTACCGCAATTGGTCGGACCATTCAAGCGTGAGAGATCAGCCGGGATGTCGAGTACTTTGACGCGGATGCCTGCTCGCTTCGCGGACCGCGCCACGCTCCCCGGCCGGGGCCCGGGGGACATGTTCAAGTGGAAGGTGCTGCGCCGCACCGACCCGTGGGGCGCGGATGCCGAGCGCCTCGATGCCGTCCGGCCGGGGCAGCGCGATGACGGGCTGCCGCTCCTCGGGTCGGGCGCGGCCGCCGCGTGCTGGATCGGTCACGCGTCGTGGGCGTTCCGACTCGGGGGCCAGCTCGTCGTGATCGATCCGGTGTGGTCCACCGCGCTGTCGGGCGTCGTGAAGCGGCTGGTTCCGCCGGGCATCGCGCTCGCGGCGATGCCGCCGATCGATCTCGTGCTGGTCACGCACGACCACCGCGATCATCTCGACCTCCCGACGATCGCCGCACTCCCCGACCGCGCCACGTACATCGTCCCGCTCGGCAACGGCGCGCGCATCGCCAAGCCGAACGTCATCGAGCTCGACTGGTGGGAGACGCGGACGCTCGGCACGCTCGAGATCACGCTGGTACCCGCGCGGCACTGGTCGATGCGCATGCCGTGGAACAAGAACGCCACGCTGTGGGGCGGCTACGTGATCCGGTCGCCCGAGGGCACCGCGTATCACTCCGGCGACACGGCGTGGGGCGACCACTTCGCCGCGATCGGCGCGCGGTTCCCCGCGATCGACTGGGCGATGCTGCCGATCGGCGCGTACTCGCCGCGCTGGTTCATGAGCGCGCAGCACGTCGATCCTGCCGAGGCGCTCGCGGGCTTCGACGCGCTGGGCGCGCGCGCGTTCCTGGCGATGCACTGGGGCACGTTCAAGCTCACCGACGAGCCCACCGGCGAGCCGCCGGCCCGGCTGCGGGAGCTGTGGCATGCGCGCGGCTTGCCGGCCGAACGGCTGTGGATCCTCGACGTCGGCGAGACGCGCGCGCTCGGCTGAGCCGCGGAGCGTGGACCGCCCGGACTACAGGCCCGCGAACGTGCCGTCGAGCAGGCCGTACGTCGCGGATAGCTTGGCGCCGAAGAACACCTCGCCGCCATCCTCGGCGACGCTCGCCGCGAGGCGGATGCCCGAGGCCTGGTTCAGCCAGTAGGTGTAACCGAGCTCGCCGGCGACGCGCAGGCCGACCTTCTGGTTCATGACGTTCAGCGGATCGTCGTCGGAGAGCTGGAGATCCAGCGTCACGTCGAGGGCGCCGTAGGGGTCGCCATGCGAGCCGTACGAGAACCTTCGCACGCGACCGCCGACCCCGATCGCCCACGGCGACGGCTGGGGCGGGTTGCTGGGCGCGAACAGCCGGAGCCGCGCGTGCGCTCCGCCCGAGACCTCGAGCGTGTCGTCGGCGAGCTGCTTGCCATACGCGGCGCTCGCGAGGAGTTGCTCGACGCGGCCCTCCTCGCCGGCGGGCGGCGACTGCCCGTCGGGATGCGGCGGGCGCCGGAGGTACCCCTCGCCGATCACGACCTGGGCGTCGAATCCGCTGGGGCGCAGGAACAGCTGCGAGTCGCGCAGCACGTTGATCAGCTCGAACGCGAGCCCCGCATCGGGCTCGCCGAGCAGGACGCCAGCCTCGCGCAGGATCGCGACCGTCGCCGTCAGTGCATCGTACTGCGAGCGGTGCCCGCGCACGGCCCACCACGCGAGCTGGAGGCGACGCGCCGTCGCCGCATCGATCGGCTTGCCCAGCGCGCGCGCGGCGTCGAGAGTGCGTACGAGCCGGCGGACGCGGATCGCTCCGCCGACGTCGAGCACGCGGCCGTAGCCGCCGCCGAGCGCGACCTGCACGTCGGCGTTGAGCCGCGTGTCCTTCACGTCCTGATCCGGGTTGTCGTCGTCGATGTTCGCGAGGTAGTTGACCTGCGCCGACACCGCTGCCTTGCCGATGCCATAGAGCGAGCCGCCGTAGAACCGGATCTCGCCCGTACCCGTCAGGTTCAGCTGGAGCCCACGCGCCACGGCTCGGGCCTCGGGGTTCAGGTACCCCGCCACGACATGCGCGCCGGTGGTCCAGCCGTACGCCATGCGCTGGCGCTCGACGCGATGGGCCCACGAGCCCGTCACGTCGGCATCGAACGCGCTGCGCTTGCGGACGCTGTCGTATCCGAGCGACGCCGTGCCGCCGGCGAACGTCAGCCGGTCATAGGCGGCGAGCGTGTCATCGGGCAGGACGGGACCCGCGGGCATCACGACGGCGGGGCGATCACCGAGCAGGCCGCCGCCGAGAGTCGTAGCGCCTGCCGCGTCGCCGCGGCCCGGTCCCTCGATCGTCGCATCGGTTCCGGCCTCCACCGGCGGGCGATCGGCGTCGAGGCCCTCGTGGTCCGGGGTCGGGGTCGGGGTCGGGGTCGGTGTTGGGGGCGGCGTCGGCTTCGCGACCGGAGCCGACGTGGGCTTCGTCGGGCCGCCGGTCGGGTGGGGCGTCGGCGTGGGGACGGGCACGACGGTCGGGCCCGGACCTGTCGTGGGACCCGGCGTCGCCGTGGGCCCGTTCGTCGGGGCCGCGCCGAGCTTGCCGAGCGTCTTCTTCGCGAGCTCGCGCGTCGCCTTGTCCCGCGTCGTGTCGTTGGCCACCTTCTGCAGCGCGGGCACGGCCGCCGGATCGCCGAGGTTCCCGAGGCCCTCCATCGCGATCTCGCCGATGATGTCGAACGTCTCGGTCTCGACGAGGTGGACGAGCTCGGGCACCGCGCGTCGATCCTTGCTCTGGCCGAGCTTGCGTGCGGCGTCGCGACGCTTCTCCTTCCACGCGCTGCGGTCGAGGTCCGGCGGCTGCTTCTCGATCACCGCCGTCAACGCGGCGATGTCAGCGGCCTCGGCATGCGCGACGTGCGCGGCGCCCGCGAGCACCAGCGCCGCGAGAGCACCGCGCGCGCGGGCAGTCATGATCGTCGTGGCCATCAGCGGCTCCCGAACTCGAGGCAGTAGTCGCCCGTGCGCAGCTCGTCGCACGTGGAGGCGGCGATGCAATCGATCACCGGGCGCTGCCGGTCATCGACCATCGTCTCGATCCCGTCGACGCACTGCCCCCAGTCGAACTGGGTGTCGGGCGCCTCCACGGGAATCCGCCCGCAGTCGACGAGCCGCCAGCACGCTGCCTCCGGCGTCCGATCCGCATCGGGACAGTCGGTCAACGCACCTCCGAACTCGCACGCTGCGCGCCCACCTGGGGCGACGCCATCCGTCTTGCCGCACGCCGCGATCAGCGACACCGCGAGCGCTCCGCTCGCCATCCAGGGCCTCATCGCGGCGAGTCTACAGCGCGCCCGGACCCTGTGCGCGCCCGGACCCTACGATGCGTCGGCGATGGCCTTCTTGCGGCGGACGAGGCGGTCGAGCGGGACGTCGGGGATGGACTGCGCGACCAGCTCGGCCACATCCATGACCGCGATCTTGTCCTCGACGTTTCGCGTCTTCATGCCGTCGGTCAGCATGATGTTGCAGAACGGGCAGGCCACGGCGACGGTCGAGACGTCGGCGGCGATGATCTCGTCGGTCCGGTTCACGTTGACGCGCGTGCCCTCGTGCTCGTCCATGAACATGCGACCGCCGCCGGCGCCGCAGCAGAAGCCGTAGCGCTTGTTGCGCGTCAGCTCCTTCACGCCGCCCGGATTGCCGAGCTGCGCGAGCACGTTGCGCGGCGCATCGAACTCGCCGTTCCAGCGGCCGAGGTAGCAGCTGTCGTGATAGGTGAGCGTCTCCACCGACGACGTCGTGCTCTTCAGCTTCCCCGTCGTGTAGAGGTGGTCGATCAGCTGCGTGTGGTGCACGACCTCGAAGTTCCCGCCGAACTGCGGGTAGTCGTTCTTCAGCGTGTGCAGGCAGTGCGGGCACGACGTGACCACCTTCTTCACGCCCGCCGTCTTCAGCGTTTCGATGTTCTGCTCGGCGAGCTGCTGGAACAGCATCTCGTTGCCCGCGCGGCGGGCCGGGTCACCGGTGCAGACCTCCTGGTGGCCGAGCACGGCGTAGTCCACGCCCGCGGCGTCGAGGATCTTCACCATCGAGCGGGTCTGCTTGATGATGCGTGCGTCGAACGCACCCGCGCAGCCGACCCACAGCAAGTACTCGGGATCGGGGACGTCCTCGATCAGCGGCACGTCGAGGCCGTTCGCCCAGTCCATGCGCTGGTCGTTCGCGATGCCCCAGGGGTTCTGCTGGCGCTCGATGTTGCGGAACACGCGCTGCAACTCGCCGGGCGTCTTCTCCTGCTCGAGCACGAGGTTCTGCCGCATCTGGATGATCTTCAGCGGGTGCTCGATGAACACGGGGCACACCTCCTGGCAGGCGCCGCACGTGGTGCAGGCCCACAGGGTCTCCTCGGCGACGCGACCGCCGGTGAGGCGCGGCATCGTGTCGAGCTGCGTCTTCGTCGCCGCGAGCTGCTCCTCGGCGAATACGAGATCCGGGTGCTTGCCGTGCCCGTCGTCACCGCTGCCCGCATACGCCGTGAGCCCGGCCACGTCCTTCTCGAGCCCGACGATCTTGTCCCGCAGCGCGGTGCGGTCGAGCATCTCGTAGCGGATGTCGTGGATGAGCTGCATCGGCGAGAGGTTCTTGCCGGTGTTGTAGGCGGGGCAGTAGTTCGTGCAGCGCGCGCACTCGGTGCACGCGTAGGTGTCGAGCAGGCTCTTCCACGAGAACTGCTCGAACTTGCCGACGCCCCACTGCGTCTCGTCCTCGAGGTTGACCTTCGGTAGGTCCAGCTTCCGGGCCGAGCGGTTGCGCGCAAAGATGTTCGGCAGCGCGCCCAGCAGGTGGATGTGCTTCGAGTAGGGCAGGTAGTTCAGGAACGTCAGCACGATCAGCACGTGCAGCCAGTACCCGACCACCGCGCCGCGGTGCGCGGTCACGGCGTCGAGCGGACCGAGCGCGCGTCCGACGAGGCCCGAGAACGGCAGGTACCAGGGGACGCTGCCGCCGGCTCCGGTCGCCGCGGCGATCTCGTAGCCGTGGAAGAAGAAGTGCGTGAGCATCAGGCACCCGATCGAGCCGAGGATCAGGCCCGCATCGAGGTTCCACGGGATGAGGCGCGGCTTCACGAGCGTGCGGCGGGTGATCGCCCAGCCGATCATCAGCAGCACCACGAAGTTCATCACGTCGATGAGCAGGTAGAGCGGCTGGTAGATCGCGGCCGGCAGGAGCGCGAGCGACACCCGCGGGAACACGCCCGACACGATGATGTCCGTGGTCGCGATCGTGATGATGAGGAAGCCCCAGAAGATGAACAGGTGGTGCTTGCTCGTGCGGTGCTGTGGGCCCTCCTCGGCGACCTTCTTCTGGCCGAAGAAGTAGATGCCGACGTCCATGAGCCGGCCCGGGAGCTGGTCGAGCCGGGGGCGTGGGTCGGCGGCGCCGACCGCGACCGCACGCCCGAAGATCACCGTGGTGCGGGCAAAGAACACCAGCGCAGCCACGAGCAACAGAATGAAGAGGACCTGGGTCACGTCTCGTCCCGAATACCACGCACGTCCGACGTTGGGCACTCGTGGCTGCCGCGCCGTGTCACAGAGGGGTGCTGGTCCGCTGGACACCTGCGACAGGTTGTCCCGTGACGAGCGAACGGCCCGAGCCCGAGCTCCTGTCCGGACGGCACGACAGCGCCCACCACGCGGCCTCGCCGGAGGCGGTCGCCGGCCGGGTGCGACGCACGGCCGCAATGGTGTCGGACCGCCGTGGTAGCGCTGGGGCGTGGCGTCGAGTAGCCGGAGTCCCGCCGAGACACCGCTGATGCGGCAGTACCTCGACGTGAAGGATGCGCACTCCGACGCGCTGGTGTTCTTCCGGCTCGGCGACTTCTACGAGATGTTCTTCGAGGACGCGGTGATCGCGGCGCGGCTGCTCGATCTGACGCTCACGTCGCGCGACAAGGGCAAGGAGGACGCCGTGCCGATGTGCGGCGTCCCCCATCACGCGGCGCGCGGCTACATCGCGAAGCTGACCGAGCTCGGCCACAAGGTCGTGATGTGCGAGCAGGTCGAGGACCCGACATCGATAGATCCCGCGCGCATGCGCGCGGGTGGCGCGAAGGGCCTCGTGAAGCGCGAGGTGGTTCGCATCATCACGCCCGGCATCGTGCTCGACGACGAGGTGCTCGATCCGAAGCTGCCGCGGTATGTGGTCGCGCTCGTGCCGGCGGCCGCAGCTGCGCCGTCGTCCGACGCGGCTGCCTGCGGGCTCGCGTACCTCGACGTGACGACCGGCGAGCTCGCGGCGACCGAGGTCGCGATGACGGCGCTCGTCGACGAGCTGGTGCGCGTCAGCCCGCGCGAGATCGTGTGCGCGGCCGACCAGCTGGCGGGCGGAGCGCGGCTCGGGCCGATCCGCGCGCAGCTCGCGAGCTCGCTCGCGGCCCGCCGGACGCCATGGAACAGCACGGCGATCCCC